>CALLCY010000124.1:0-19155 GCA_938000015.1 uncultured Clostridia bacterium | reverse complement strand
ACCGGATCATCGATGCCATCTATCATATGGACGGCAAGCAGCTGATGGAGGGCGCCCGGTATGAAGTGCGATAAAAAAGACCTGCTGCTTTATGGCGTCACCGACCGAAGCTGGTTGGGGGAGCGGACCCTTTATTCTGCGGTGGAGCAGTCCATCCTGGGGGGCGTGACCATGGTGCAGCTGCGGGAAAAGGATCTGGCCCAGGAGGAATTCCAGAAGGAGGCCCGGCAGATCCAAGAGCTTTGCAAAAAGCACCAGGTGCCTTTCCTCATCAATGACAATGTGGAGCTGGCGGTGGAGATCGAAGCCGACGGCGTTCATGTAGGCCAGCACGATATGGAAGCGGGGCAGGTGCGCCAGAAGATCGGCCCGGACAAGATTCTGGGGGTCTCGGCCCAGACGGTGGAGCAGGCCCTCAAGGCCCAGGCGGCAGGTGCCGATTACCTGGGAGTGGGGGCGGTGTTCCCCACTGGCACCAAAGACGATGCCGACGCCGTCAGCCTGGATACACTGAAAGCCATTTGCCAGGCGGTGGACATCCCGGTGGTGGCCATCGGCGGCATCAAGGAAAGCAATATTCTGTCCCTCAAAGGCAGCGGCATCTGCGGCGTGGCGGTGGTTTCGGCCATTTACGCCAAGGAGGACCCCCAGGCCGCGGCAGCCGGACTGCGGAAGCTGACCGAGGAGGCCATTCAGTGAAGATCCAGGGGGCTTTGTTTGATCTGGACGGCACATTGCTTCAGTCCATGGAGATGTGGCAGCAGCTTCCCCTTCAACTGGTACGGCGTCTGGGGGGAGAACCCCCGGAAGATCTGGCCCGCACCATCGAGGCCATGGATCAGCGCCAGGCGGCGGAGTACATTATCCAGACCTTTGGTTTTTCGGTTTCGGTGGAGCAGGTGCTAAAGCTGGTGGAGGAACTGGCGGAAGAAGAATACCGCCAGCATCTTCTGGCCAAGCCTGGAGCCGAAGCATTGCTGGAGCAGCTGCGGCAGCAAAAAATCCCCTGTGGCATCGTCAGCGCCACCCAGAAGGAGCTGTCCCAGGCGGCCATGGAGCGGTTGGGGCTGTGGAAGTATTTTTCCTTTGCCCTGGACTGCGGGGAGTATGGACCCAAGACAAATCCCCATATCTATCTGGCCGGGGCGGAAAAGCTGGGAAGCGCACCGGGCTGTACCCTGGTTTTTGAGGATGCTCTTCATGCGGCCCGCACCGCCAAAGAAGCGGGTTTTGTGACCGTGGGGGTGTGGGACCCTTCGGGAGAAGAGCACCGAGCGGAGATGGAAGCACTTTGTGATCATTATATAAAGCGTCTGGACGCACTAAAAGTGGAAAAGTATTTTCAATGACAGAATGCGGCGGGTCGGGGGCACCACTTCCCGTCGCTTAATAAAACTTCAATGCAAAAAGGAGAAAGAACATGAAAACAGCATTGACGATCGCTGGAAGTGATTCCAGCGGAGGCGCCGGGATCCAGGCCGATATCAAGACCATGACGGCCAATGGCGTTTATGCCATGAGCGCCATCACCGCCCTGACGGCCCAGAATACCACCGGCGTTTACGGTATTATGGAAGCAACCCCGGAATTTTTGGAAGAGCAGCTGGAGCGGGTGTTTACCGACATCTACCCCGACGCTGTCAAAACCGGTATGGTTTCCTCTTCCGCTCTGATCGCCGTCATCGGTAAGGTTTTGCGGCGGCATCAGGCAAAAAACATCGTGGTGGACCCGGTGATGATCTCTACCAGCGGCTCCCGGTTGCTTGCAGAGGATGCAGTGGCTGCCTTGAAAGAAGAGCTGCTGCCTTTGTGCACGGTGTGCACCCCCAACATTCCGGAAGCCCAGGTGCTGGCCGGCATGGCCGTCACCTGTCCGGAGGAAATGGAGCAGGCCGCCCAGCGCATCGGGGAAAAATATGGATGCGCTGTTTTGTGCAAAGGCGGTCATCAGGTGAGCACTGCCGACGATTACCTCTGGCAGAATGGAAAGGGCACCTGGATGCGGGGCCAGCGGATTGAAAATCCCAACACCCACGGCACCGGCTGCACTTTGTCCAGCGCCATTGCCGCAAACCTGGCCAAAGGCTATGACCTGCCTGCTGCGGTGGAGCGGGCCAAGGCCTATATTTCCGGGGCGCTGGCTGCCATGCTGGATCTGGGAGCGGGAAGCGGCCCGCTGGACCATCTCTTCGATCTGAAAGGGGAGTTTGTGAAATGAAGCGGGATCTGCTGAAAGTCTGTCTGGAAGAAAATACGCCCTTGTGGGATCAATGCCTGGATACACCATTTTTGCAGGGGATTGCTCAGGGCACTTTGCCGGAGGACTGCTTCAAGGGGTATATTGTGGATGATAGTCTGTATCTGCGGGAATATTCCAAAGTCTTTGCCTGGGGGATGCTCCACGCCCAGGACATGGCGGAGATCCGGGCTTATTACTCCCTTCTGTCCTTTGTCAACGAAGGGGAAGGAGCCACCCGTCGCCAGTATCTGAAAAAGTATGGCCTTACCGATGAGAGTATCCAGCATCTGCCCCTGCGGCCGGAAAACCGGGCCTATGTGGACCGGATGATCGAAGGGGCACGGGATGGAGAAGGGGCGGCGGAATGCCTTATGGCCAGTCTGCCCTGCATGCTCAGCTATGGCTATATTTTCCGCAAAATGGTGGAGCGCAATCCCGGGGTGCTGGACACTGTCTATGGCCCCTTTGTGCGGGATTACGCCGGGGAGAAATACGAGGAAAGCTGCCGCCAGTGGATGGAGTTTGCAGAGAAGGTATGCGAAGAGCTGCCGGAGGAGCGGTGGGAAATCTGCCGCAAGCTGTTCTGGGATTGTTCGGTGCACGAGCAGAAGTTCTGGGAAATGAGCCAGAATCCAAGAGAAGATGTGTAATGGCGGCGAGCCGCCGCTCCCGTTCTGTTCTTTGCTTGGGTAGGTTGTATGCGCCAGGCAAAGAATGTTTGCCTGTGGGTTACCTTACCCTTGAGAAGTGCAAAAAGCCACGCACAGGCTGCGGTTTTTGCCAATCAATTAGGGGTAAGGTAAGTCGTCTTTTTTGAGATACAGATTTTTTGACAGTTTGGCGGGCCTGCTTTTGCAGGCCCGTTTTTCTTTTGCGCTCTTGTGAAAAAGGCAAAGGCTATGGTATGATAAAATCAGTAAAATAGAAGGAGGATATGCCATGACCAGAGAGGAAAAACTGGCCTCCATTTACCGGGGCGGCACAGTCTATCGTCCGCTGCAGGAGGAAAAAAGCATCCTGCTGGAAGTGCAGCTGGGATGCAGCTGGCACAAATGCGCCTTCTGCGACTTTACACGGGATCATTTTGAGCTTCTGCCCCTGGAAGAGGTGCGCCGGGCGGCGGAGATTCTGGGAGAACTGAAGGTGGAAGGAAACCGGGTGTTTCTGCTGGGACAGAATCCTTTCTGCCGCTCCACTTCCGATCTGCTGCATATCTTCGGCTATATCCACCACTATCTCCCCTGGGTCAGCGAGATCAGCATGTATGCCCGGGCCGATGATATCCTGCGTAAATCCCCGGAGGATTTGCGCACTCTGCGCCAGATGGGGCTGCGGGATCTCCATGTGGGTGTGGAATCGGGCAGCGATACCGTGCTGCTCATGGCGAACAAGGGGGAGACGGCAGCCGACCTGCTGCGGGCCTTCCGCAAACTGGACGAGGCCGGCATCCAATATCTGGTCACATCCATTCTGGGGCTGGGGGGTAAACAGATGTGGAAGAGCCACGCCATCGAAACCGCCCGGCTGTATAATCAGATCCATCCCCGGAACATCTGGGTGCTGGCACTGAAACTGTTCCCGGGAACACAGCTGTACCGGCAGGCCAGCCAGGGCCTTTTTGAGCCAATGACCCCCTGGCAGATGCTGCGGGAGGAGCGGCTGCTGGTTCAGTGCCTGGAAGTGAAGAATTGTTTTTATATGGATACCACCGCCCTCAATCAATATACCCTGGCGGCCCATCTTCCCGATGGGAAAGAGGGACTGTTGCAGGCCATCCACCAGCTGTTGGTGGACGAAGAGCTGCCGGTGGGGCCTGGAAGCGGAGAAGGAGGGGTGCTGTCGTGAACGGAGAAGCACAGGAAAAGCTGCCCTTGGGGCGCTGGCGCCACTTCAAAGGTGGAGAATATCAGGTGTACGGGGTGGCCATCCATTCGGAGACAGAGGAAGAATATGTGGTGTACCGCCCCTTGTATGGGGAAGGGAAGCTGTGGATTCGTCCTCTTTCCATGTGGCTGGAAGAAGTGGAGCGGGATGGAAAAAAGCAGAAACGATTCACCTATATCGGGGAATAAAAGCTCCTGTTTCTGGAAAAAATAAAAAATATGACGAAAATCCTTGCAATGGGGAAGCAGATCCGATATAATATAAGAAATTTTAGGCATCTGTCGCGGCGCGGCGCGGAGGCCGGAATAAAAAGAATTTCGCCTGCACGCAAAGCCTTCAGTTGACTGGGGGCTTTTCTTTCGGTCAGCCGCCGCAGAATAGGAGGTTTTTATGGGAAAGAATTTGCTGGAACTGAAAAGCCTGGATGTGTCCGAAATCGTTTCCATCCTGGATCAGGCCCAAGCCTTTCACGATGGGGAAGTCTTTCGCGGCCTGGAAGGACGCATTGCCGCCAATTTGTTTTTTGAACCCTCGACCCGTACCCAGTACAGCTTCAATGTAGCTGAAGTGAAACTGGGTCTACGGGTCGTTTCTTTTAATCCGGCTGGCTCCTCTTTGCAGAAGAACGAGAGCTTCTATGACACCGTCAAAACATTCGACAGCTTCGGCCCCGATCTGCTGGTCATCCGCCATGTGGAAAATGAGTACTATAACCAGCTGCTGGGCCATGTGAATGCCAAGATCCTCAACGGCGGCGACGGCACCGGCAACCATCCCACCCAGTCTTTGCTGGATCTGCTCACCATCCGTCAGGAGTTCGGCCATTTTGAAGGGCTGAAGGTGGCCATCATCGGAGATGTATCCCACAGCCGGGTGGCCCACACCAACTTCGAGGTGATGGGACGGCTGGGGATGGAAGTGTGTACCAGTGGCCCGGAGGAATATATGGAGACCGCCCTCAATTATAAGCCCTTTGAGCAGGCGGTGCGGGAAAGCGATGTGGTGATGCTCCTTCGGGTGCAGCACGAACGCCACAAGGAAAAGATGCACCTTTCGGTGGAAGAATATCACCAGCGCTACGGCATGGACAAGCAAAAGCTCAGCTGGATGAAGGATGGGGCCATCATCATGCATCCCGCTCCCTTTAACCGGGGCGTGGAGATCGCCAATGAAGTGGTGGAATGCAGCCGCTCCCGCATCTTCAAGCAGGTGAACAACGGCGTGTTTGTCCGCATGGCCGCCATCAAGCGGGCCCTGTGGGATTAAACGCCGGGCAGAACAGAGAAGAAATAACCCACCATTGTGGGAAGACAGATACAGGGAGGAAACACAGATGGAAAAAACCCAACGCTTTGACCGCAAGTTGGTTTTTGAAAACGGGCGTGAGTTTCTGGGCGCAGGCTTCGGCAGCCCGCGGGAAGCTCTGTGCCAGTGCAGCTTTGACACCGCCATGATCGGCTATCAGGAGATCCTCAGCGATCCGGCCTGCGCCGGGGAAGCTCTGGTGATGACCTATCCGGTGATCGGCAGCTACGGTATGGCCGACGAGGACTATGAGTCCCGGGCCTGCTACGCCGGATGCCTGATTGTCCGCCGCTATAACGACCGCCCCTCCAACTTCCGCTATACCAAAACGCTGGAAGAAGTGATGGTGGAAAACGACATCTCCGGCATCCAGGGGGTGGACACCCGGGCTATCGGCCGGATGCTCCGGGACGAGGGCAGCATGAAGGTGCTGCTCACCGACAAGGATACCAGCCTGGAAAAGGCCATGGAGCTTATTCGTCAGGCAGCTCCCGAAGAGGGCCTGGCCAAAAAAGTGGGCGGTAAGAAGATCCGTTACAGCCGTACGGCAAACTTCCGCTATAATGTGGCGGCGGTGGACTGCGGCATCCGCCAGAGCAGCATTCGCTGCCTGAACAAGCGGGGCTGCAATGTGACCATCGTGCCCCAGGATATCACAGCGGAAGAGCTGAAGGCTCTCAAGCCCGACGGCCTGTTCCTCTCCAGCGGCCCGGGCGATCCTAAAGAATGTGAGGGAGTCATCGCTCTGGTGAAGGAGATGTGGGGCCAGATGCCCATCTTCGGCGTGGGGCTGGGCTGCCAGATCATTGCCCTGGCCGCCGGCGGCGATACCTATAAGATGAAGCATGGTCACAACGGCGGCAATGTGCCTGTCAAGACCATCTATGGAGACAAGCGGGAGATCACTTCTCAGAGCCACAGCTTTGCCATCTGCGAAAAGAGCCTGGAGAACACCGGTTTGAAGGTGACCCACCGCCATCTGCTGGATGACACTGTGGAAGGCATCATGGAGGAGAAGAGCCGGGTGATCGGCGTGCAGCATTATCCGGAGAACGACCCCGGCGCCGATGACTGCGCTTATGTATATGACACCTTTATCACCATGATGGACAACGCCAAAGAGGGAGGAAGCAACAATGCCTAAACGCACCGATATCAATAAGATCCTGGTGATCGGTTCCGGCCCCATCGTCATCGGACAGGCGGCGGAATTCGATTACTCGGGCACCCAGGCCTGCCTGGCCCTGAAGGAAGAGGGCTACAAGGTCATTCTGGTCAACTCCAACCCGGCCACCATCATGACCGATACCAACATCGCCGATAAGGTGTATATGGAGCCCCTGAATCTGGAATATGTGGCCCGGATCATCCGCATGGAGCGGCCCGATGCCATCATCCCCACCCTGGGCGGCCAGACCGGTCTGAACCTGGCTATGCAGCTGGCCCAGAAGGGTGTGCTGGACGAGTGCGGTGTGGAGATTCTGGGCACTCCCTTTGATTCCATCGACCAGGCAGAGGACCGGGAGAAGTTCAAAGACCTGTGCGTGCGCATCGGCGAGCCGGTGCTGGAAAGCTACATCGCCCATTCGGTGGAGCAGGCCAAGGAAGAGGCGGAGAAGATCGGCTATCCCATCGTGCTCCGTCCGGCCTTTACCCTGGGTGGCACCGGCGGCGGTTTCTGCGACAATGAGGAAGAGCTGCTGAACCTGGCCGAAAGCGCCCTGCATCTGTCCCCGGTGGGCCAGGTGCTGGTGGAAAAGTCCATCAAGGGCTATAAAGAGATCGAGTTTGAGGTCATGCGGGACAAGAACGACACCGCCATTGCCATCTGCTCCATGGAGAACATCGACCCCGTGGGTGTCCACACCGGCGACAGCATGGTGGTGGCCCCCGCTCAGACTTTGACCGGCAAGGAATACCATATGCTTCGGGATGCCGCGCTGCGGATCATCCGAGAACTGGGCATCGAAGGCGGCTGCAATGTGCAGTTTGCTCTGGACCCCTATTCCTTCCGCTATTATGTCATCGAAGTCAATCCCCGTGTGTCCCGTTCGTCCGCTCTGGCTTCCAAGGCCAGCGGTTTCCCCATCGCCAAGGTGTCTGCCAAGATCGCCGTGGGCATGGCTCTGGACGAGATCAACCTGGGCAGCGTTCCCGCCAGCTTCGAGCCCTCTCTGGACTACATTGTCTGCAAGGTGGCCCGCTTCCCCTTCGATAAATTCGACAAGGCTTCCAAGCTGCTGACCACTCAGATGAAGGCCACCGGCGAAGTCATGGCCATTGGACGCACCATGGAAGAAAGCCTGCTGAAAGCGGTGCGCTCTCTGGAAGCTGGCGTCAACCATGTGTGGAAGGAAAAATTCGACCATTTCACCGTGGACGAGCTGCTGCAGGAGATCGCCACCCCCACCGACGAGCGCCTCTATGCCATCGCAGAGCTGGTGCGCCGGAATGTGGATCTGATGATGATCTGCCAGCAGACCAAGATCGACTACTTCTTCATCGACGCCATCCGCAACATCGTGGAATATGAGACGGTGTGCAAGGAAAATCCGGGAGATGCCGAGGTGCTGAAGGAAGCCAAGCGTCTGGGCTTCTCCGATGCCTTCCTGGGCAAGCTGTGGGGTATGGACGAGCTGGAAGTGCTCAAGCTGCGCCAGGAACACAACATCTGGCCGGTATACAAGACCATCGACACCTGCGCCGGTGAGTTTGCTGCCTATGTGCCCTATTTCTACTCCACCTATGAGGAAGAAAACGAGTCCATCGTCACCGACAAGCCCTCGGTGCTGGTGCTGGGCAGCGGCCCCATCCGTATCGGCCAGGGCGTGGAATTCGATTATTCCACTGTGCATGCCATCTGGGCCATCCGGGAAGCCGGGTACGAGGCCATTATCATCAACAACAACCCGGAGACCGTGTCCACCGACTACACCGTCAGCGATAAGCTGTATTTTGAGCCCCTGTGTGTGGAAGATGTGATGAACCTGATCCATCTGGAAAACCCCATGGGCGTTGTGGTCTCCCTGGGCGGTCAGACCGCCATCAACCTGGCCGAGCGGCTGCACAAGCTGGGTGTCAAGATCATCGGCACCGGTGTGGAAGCCATCGACAAGGCGGAAAACCGTGACAGCTTTGAAAAGCTGATGCACGAGCTGAACATTCCTCAGCCGGCCGGTAAGGCGGTGACCCGCATTGAGGACGGCATCCGGGTGGCCAACGAGATCGGTTATCCTGTGCTGGTGCGTCCTTCCTATGTGCTGGGCGGCCGGGCTATGCAGATCGTCCGGGACGACGAGCAGCTGCGCCGGTATCTGGCCGAAGCCGTGGTGGCCAGCGAGGAGCATCCCGTGCTGGTGGACAAATACATTTCCGGCAAGGAGCTGGAAGTGGATGCCATCTGCGACGGTGAGACCGTGCTCATCCCCGGCATCATGGAGCATGTGGAGCACACCGGTGTTCATTCCGGCGACTCCTTCAGCGTCTATCCCACCTTCTCTGTGGGGGAAAAGGCCCGCGAGGCCATTCTGGACTATACCATCCGCCTGGGACGGGGCATCGGTATCCAGGGTCTGTTCAACATCCAGTTTATCGTCAGCGAGGACGAGACCGTCCATGTCATCGAGGTCAACCCCCGTTCCTCCCGTACCGTGCCCTTCCTCTCCAAGGCCACCGGTATTCCTCTGCCCAAGATCGCCACAAAGGTCATGCTGGGTCAGAGCCTGAAAGAGCAGGGCTATGAGACCGGTGAAGCTCCCCGGAAGAACCGGTGGTATGTCAAGGCACCGGTGTTCAGCTTCAGCAAGCTGCGTGGCGCCGATGTGTACCTGTCTCCCGAGATGAAGTCCACCGGCGAGGCCATCGGTTATGACAACAGCCTGAACCGGGCACTGTACAAGGCTCTGAAAGCCGCCAATATGCGGGTGGCCAACTACGGCACGGTGTTCTTCACCATCGCCGACCACGACAAAGAGCGGGCCCTCCCCCTGGTGCGCCGGTTCTACAACCTGGGCTTCAACATTGAAGCCACCCGGGGCACGGCTCAGTTCCTCAAGGAGCACGGCATCCGCACTCGCAGCCGGAAAAAGATCAGTGAAGGCAGCGAGGAGATTCTGGATTCCCTGCGGGCCGGTCATGTGACCTATGTGATCAACACCCTGGGGCCCAATGAAATGGCCAACACCGACGGCTTTGCCATCCGCCGCAGCGCTGTGGAGAACAATGTGACCATGTTCACTTCTCTGGATACCGTCAGCGTGCTGCTGGATGTGTTGGAAGAGATTACCGTGGGCGTCTCCACCATCGACAGCGAAGGGGAAAGCAAATGACAAACGGCATGTATGAGATCGTCAGCAATCGGCGCATCGCCCAGGACACCTATGAAATGGTGCTCCAGGGAGATCTGAGCTTTGCAGAAAATCCCGGGCAGTTCGTCAACATCAAGCTGGAGGGGCTGTATCTGCGCCGCCCCATCAGCATCTGCGATTGGGACGATGCCACCCTCACTCTGATCTATAAAGTGGTGGGCAAGGGTACACAGCAGCTGGCCGGGATGAAGCCGGGGAAAGAGCTGGATCTTCTCTGCGGCCTGGGCAATGGCTTTGATATGAAAAAAGCTGGGGAGCACAGTCTGCTCATCGGCGGAGGGGTGGGGGTTCCCCCCCTCTACGGCCTGGCCCGGCGCATGGTGTATGAAGGAAAGAAAGTCACCGCCGTTCTGGGCTTCGGCAACAAGAACCAGGCCTTTTATGTGGAAAAGTTCAAGGCCCTTGGCTGCCCGGTAGAGGTGGCCACCGAGGACGGCAGCCTGGGGACAAAGGGATTTGTCACCCATGTGATGGAAAACCTATCCTATGATTATTATTTCGCCTGCGGCCCCATGCCCATGCTTCGGGCGGTGCACGCCTGCGGAAGACCGGGCCAGCTCTCCTTTGAGGAGCGGATGGGCTGCGGCTTCGGCGCCTGCATGGGCTGCAGCTGCGAAACTCTGGTGGGCAACAAGCGCATTTGTGTGGACGGCCCGGTGATGGATAGCAGCGAGGTGAAATTTTAATGAGCAGACTGACTGTGAAACTGGGAGATTGGGAGCTGGATAACCCCATCATCCCCGCCAGCGGCACTTTTGGCTTTGGCTATGAGTTTGCCAAATATTATGATCTGGATCTTCTGGGCTCTATGAGCCTGAAGGGCACCACCAAAGATCCCCGTTTCGGCAATCCCACACCCCGTATCGCCGAGTGCGAAATGGGCCTGCTCAATGCCATCGGTTTGCAGAATCCCGGGGTACACAAGGTGATCGAAGAAGAGCTGCCCAAGCTGCGGCAGGTCTATCACAAGAAGGCCATCGCCAACATCTCCGGCTTTTCGGTGGAGGACTATGCCTATACCGCCGCCCTTTTTGACAAGGAAGAGGATATGGGCATTCTGGAGATTAACATCAGCTGCCCCAATGTGAAGCACGGAGGCATGGCCTTCGGCACCGATCCCCAGGCGGCGGCCACCGTCTGCCGGGCAGTGAAAGAAGTAACCACAAAGCCGGTTTATATGAAGCTGTCTCCCAATGTCACCGACATTGTGGCCATCGCCAAAGCGGTGGTGGAAGCAGGGGCCGACGGGCTGGTGCTCATCAACACCCTGTTTGGCATGCGCATTGATCCCCGCACAGGTAAGCCCATCGTCTCCACCAAGATGGCGGGCTTCTCCGGCCCGGCCATCAAGCCGGTGGCTCTTCGGATGGTCTATCAGGTGTGCCAGGCGGTAGATGTGCCGGTGATCGGCGTGGGCGGCATCCAGAATGCCGACGATGTGCTGGAATTCCTTTCCGCTGGTGCTTCTGCTGTGCAGGTGGGAGCCCAGAACCTGGTAGACCCTTGGGCCTGCCCCCGGATCATCGAGGAGCTGCCCCGGAAGATGGACGAATACGGTATTGAAACTTTGGAAGAGATCATAGGGAGGGCTCAGAAATGAAAAAACATGATGTGATCATCGCCTGCGATTTCCCCACCGGACAGGATGCGCTTGATTTCCTCAGCCAGTTCAAGGAGGAAAAGCCCTTTGTGAAAATCGGCATGGAGTTGTTCTATGGCGAAGGGCCGGACATTGTCCGCAAGCTGAAAGCCATGGGCCACGATGTGTTCCTGGATCTGAAGCTCCACGATATCCCCAACACCGTGAACAAGGCCATGCGCAACCTGGCCAAGCTGGGAGTCAACATGACCAATGTGCACGCCGCCGGCACCATCGACATGATGCGGGCCGCCAAAGAGGGCCTGGCCGAGGGAGCACAGGGAGAAGTGCCTATGCTCATCGCCGTCACTCAGCTGACCAGCACCTCTCAGGAGCGGATGCAGAAAGAACTGCTCATCCCCAACACCATTGAGGAGACAGTGGCTCACTATGCCCAGAACACCCAGCAGGCCGGTCTGGACGGTGTGGTCTGCTCTCCCCTGGAAGCGGGCATTGTGAAGAATGCCTGCGGCACATCCTTCCGCACCGTCACCCCGGGTATCCGGTATCCTGACGGCGATGTGGGAGACCAATCCCGGATCACCACTCCTCAGAAGGCCCGGGAGATCGGTACCGACTATATCGTGGTGGGCCGCCCCATCACCAAGGCACAGGACCCGGTGGAAGCCTATCGCCGGGTGCTGCGGGACTTTTTGGGAGAATAAGGAGGAAATATCATGGAAAACATGGAAAAGAAGATCGCGTCCTGCCTGCTGGAGATCAAGGCCGTGTTCCTGCGTCCTCAGGAGCCCTTTACCTGGGCCAGCGGCATCAAATCCCCTATTTACTGTGATAACCGGCTGACTCTGTCCTATCCCCATATCCGGAATCAGGTGGAGCAGGGCCTGGCAGAGAACATCCGCAAGCATTATCCTGACTGCGAAGTGGTGGCGGGCACCAGCACCGCCGGCATTGCCCACGCCGCTCTGGTGGCCGATATTCTGGGTCTGCCCATGTGCTATGTGCGCTCCAGCGCCAAGGACCATGGCCGGAACAACCAGATCGAAGGCAAGGTGGAAAAGGGCCAGAAAGTGGTTGTGGTGGAAGATCTGATCTCCACCGGCGGCTCTGTGATCGAAGTGGTCAATGTGCTGCGGGAAGTGGGCGCCGAGGTTCTGGGCATCGCTTCCATCTTCACCTATGGTCTGCAGAAGGGCATCGACCGGATGCAGGAGGCTCAGGTGAAGAATGTGTCCCTTTCCAATTACGATGCTTTGGTGGAAGTGGCTGTGGAGCAGGACTACATCAAGGCGGAAGATGTGAAGAAGCTGCAAGCCTTCCAGAAAAATCCCTCCGACAGCGGTTGGATGGATCTGTAAAGATAAAATCCAGCCAGGATAGAGAAAAAGTCCTGTGGAATGATAGATTATTCCAGTTGTTGCGAATGTTACAGGCTGGATTCCTGGTATAAAGTGTTAAAAACAAGAGAGGTGTTGTATAAGCGACACCTCTCTTGTTTTTTTAAATGGAAGTATACAAAAAATTTTGGTTGCTGTGGGAGCTGTGATTTCACAGAAACCTTTTTTTGAATCCCTACCACTCAGACAGTGTTCAGCACCGGGATTGACACCTGTTGGATTTAGATCTGTAAGCCGCAGTATGGTTGCATAGGGGAGCCGGATCATGGATTGATACAGGGCTTCGCACACAGGAAGCTTGCTGCACACAGATTTTTGATTTGCAAATTTGCTGTCTCCCTTGCGAAAATATAAAGTTTTTTCAAAGTGTTAAGAAACTAAATGTCTGGTCGATATAATATTAAATGGAAATTATATCTATATGCATCTTTTGTGGAAAAAGGGGGCGTATGGCTGCCAAAAGATGCGGGAAAAAGCTTGCTACATTCTTGCAGAAAATGGGGGAGAATCTTATGCAAAAAGGGAAAGAACTGATCCATACAAAAAGAGATAGAATAAAATTTGGAATCGTTCCCAAACTGCTGTTGGGTATTCTAATCCCTCTCATTATTTCCATGATTGTCATAAGTATCTTTTTGGGAACAAAAGGTTCTGAAATCGTAAATGAAATAATGAACGGTGAACTAGAAGCTTATGCTGATGCGGCATCCAATCAAGTTGATGCCTTTTTCAGCCGCTATTTTGGCCTTTCAGAATCTTTGGCATCGACCCAAATTGCCAGAGATGTGACCATTCCAGAAGCAGCAAACAGCTTTAAAACGCATAATCTGTATGGAAGTTTGTTGGAGACATTGCGTTTGATCCAGGAAAACAATGACGAAAATATAGATTATGTATGGATTGCAAACTTTAAAACCGGTGAGTTGCTCCAAAGCGATGGAACGCTTTTCACACAAAACGATATTGATTTCCCGTCTCGATCCTGGTACAAACTGGTTATGGAGAACAAAAAGACCATCGTCAGCGAAACCTATGCCAGCGCAAATGGGGACAGCAGCACCGTTACCATTGCAAGCCCGATATTCCATAATGGAACCATACAAGGTGTTATAGGGATTGATTTGAATCTCGCCAATATGAACCAGCTTTTAGCCAATATAAAAGTTGGCATTGACGGCTATATTACCTTATATGATACCAACAGTCAAATTATTTACCATCCTGACCAGACTGTTGTGAATACCAACGCTTCCGATGCCAACTATTCAGAGAATATGTTAAGTGCGATTTTGGAAAAGAAGAATTCCAGTTCCATGCTCTATACTCGGGGCAATACTGAATATTATGGCAGCACTTCTCCAGTGGGTTCTACTGGTTATTTGGTGCTGGGAGTTATGCCGGTTTCAGAATATACCGCCCATACTGCTGCGATTCTTCGCGTATTGATTATCGGGATGTCTTGTTGCTGTGTTCTGCTTGCAGCCATTGGTGCTTACATTGCATACTCCATCACAAGACCTCTCAAGAAATTAAATGTTGCAGTTCAACAGCTTGCCGATGGTGAATTGGATGTAACAGTCGATTCCTATGGCCATGATGAAGTGACAGAACTGAGTAATAACATTTCTCGCATTGTCAGCCGCTTGAGAGAATACATCCTCTATATTGACGAAGTATCGACCGTTCTCACCCAAATTGGATCGGGCAACCTGGTGTTTTCCTTGAAGCAAGAATATGCTGGAGAGTTTTCCAAGGTAAAGAAGGCGTTGCTAGGAATCAAATCCACTCTGACGGATACGCTTACTGCTATTGCACAATCGGCCAATCAAGTCAATACTGGCGCAGAGCAAATCGCCAGTGGCGCACAGGCTTTGGCCCAAGGTGCGACTGAGCAGGCATCTTCTGTGCAAGAGTTGTCTTCCGCTGTGCAAGAATTGTCCAATCAGGCCACATCGGAAGCAAAAAAAGCAATTGATGCTGGTGAATCGTTAAAACAAATAAACGGCGAAGTGGAACAGAGCAATAAGCAGATGATGACTATGCGCAAAGCCATGGAGGACATCAGCACCCAATCCACAGCGATCCGCAGCATCATCAAGACGATTGATGATATTGCCTTCCAAACCAATATTCTGGCATTGAATGCCGCAGTGGAAGCTGCTCGCGCCGGTACAGCTGGAAAAGGCTTTGCTGTTGTTGCAGATGAAGTTCGCAGTTTGGCCGGAAAGAGCGCCGAAGCAGCCAAAAGGACGAATGAGTTGATTGAAAACTCGGTGCAAGCGGTGAAGAATGGAGAAGAATTGACGGAACTCACCGCCAACTCCCTGTCGTCAGTTGCCGTTGCTACCCAGCAAGTAACGGAGGTCATTGAGGCAGTTGCATTGGTTTATCAAGAACAAGCAAACAAACTATCCGAAATTTCTCATGGTGTAGAGCAAATTTCCAATGTGGTACAAACAAATTCAGCTACTGCCGAGGAAAGTGCCGCAGCCAGCGAAGAGCTGTCAGGTCAAGCGGATATGATGCATCAGCAAATTGCACAGTTCCGGATGGATGATGATTTTTCGCAAATGAAATCGGTTTCAGATACCTCGGAAATTCCTTCGGTTCCCGCGTCTTTTGACGATATAAAGATGAGTAATGAAAAATATTGATTTGCTCTTTTTTATCGGTCTTCCTGTGTGGAAACGGCACTATGCAAAAGTGAATTGTCAAACTGAGTGTATCAGAAAATGAGCTTTCGTTTTCACATGGCAGGAGCACATGGACCACTTGGACAGCCATAATTTCCCCATGGAGGAAAAAACAAAAGGGCTTGCCGTCTGTCATTTACAGACGGCAAGCCTTTTCGGTTTCTGCACAGATCTCGGTTGGTTCAGCCTATCCGGGCAAGAAAAAGACCGAGAGCTCAGCAATGGAGTAGATCAGGCCAGTGACTGGACTTCCTCCACCACTTCTTCCCAGTTCATGCCGGAGAGAAAATCCGCTTTCTGCTCGTCACCGGATTGGACGGCGATATGGTAAATTGTGCTGTCGGTTTCGGCCTGGGCGGTGAGGGTGGGGAGGGTTCCCGGGTCTTCACTGAAAAAATGGGAGGAAAGGCAGGCTTTTTTTCCATCTTTCCGCACTTCACCTGGTTCACTGCTGAGGGAATAGGTTTTCTGGCCTTCTTTCAGGAAAAGGAGATAGGTTTCTCCCATTTGCGGCTCTGTAAAGGTATAGACCGGCATCTGGTAGGGGATATCCTGTCCTTCGGCCTGGTGGGTCATCCGGATGGAACATTCCTTGCTCACCGTGATGGTCTTGGGCACATCTTCTCCTTTCAGCACTTGTTTTACTTGGAAGGAGTAGTCTTGTTTTTGAGAATCCAGGTTGGAGGAATCGCTCTTTTCAGCGTCCAGCGCCTTCTTGTAAGTACCCAAAACCACGATATCTGCTTTTTCCGTCATGGTGCGCAGGGAAGAAGAAAGGGACACATCGGGATAGGCGTATACCGTCACATCTTCTTCTTTTTTGTCTGTTTTCTGCTCCTCCGGAGCGGTTGCACAGGAGGTGAGAAGCACAAGAGACAGAGTCAGAGCAGCAAGGCGTGAAAGCTGTTTCATAGAGGTCGACTCCTTTCGAAGGGATTGGTTATACCAATGATAACACAATAATGTATAAAGTCAATGCTCTTTGAAAGAAGGTTTTATGTGCTTTTTACCCAAAACAAATGGGGCGGTGACAGAAAGGGGAGTACAATATAATCATCCAGCAAATCACTGAAACGGAGTGATAACGATGCTTCCTTGTCAGATCATCTGTGCTGCCTATTACAGCGGATGCCATAAAAGTTGTCCTTATTGGAAACGATTCCAGCAGGAACAGAAAGAAAGGCGTCAGGCCCAGAAACGCTATCTGGATCATTACATGGATCAGTGCGCCGTGGAGATGCGGCAATATCGGGCCATGCAGCCCCGGTACCCCACGCGGCTATAAAAAAAGCAGGAGCCAAAGGCTCCTGCTTTTTTGTTATACTGCTTCTTCGGTGGGTTCAAACTGGCTGTTATACAGGTTTGCATAGAAGCCGCCTTTTTCCAGCAGCTCTTCGTGGGTGCCCTGCTCCACAATATCCCCTTCCCGCAGCACCAGAATGCGGTCGGCATCCCGGATGGTGGACAGGCGGTGGGCGATGATAAAGCTGGTGCGGCCCTGCATCAGCCGGTTCATGGCCTGCTGAATGAGTACCTCGGTACGGGTATCCACCGAGGAGGTGGCTTCGTCCAGAATCAGCACCGCCGGATCGGCCAGAATGGCCCGGGCAATGGTCAAAAGCTGTTTCTGACCGTGAGACACATTGCTGGCTTCCTCATTGAGCACAAAGTCATAACCTCCCGGAAGGGTGCGGATAAAGTGGTCGGCACAAGCCATGCGGGCGGCCTTTTCCACCTCTTCGTCGGTGGCATCCAGACGGCCATAGCGGATATTGTCCCGGATGGTGCCATTGAAGAGCCAGGTATCCTGGAGAACCATGCCGATCTGACTGCGAAGAACGCCCCGGGGCAGATCCTTGATGTCCACTCCGTCCAGCAGAATGGAGCCGGAGTTCAGTTCATAGAAGTGCATCAGCAGCTTGACGATGGTGGTCTTGCCGGCGCCGGTGGGGCCGACGATGGCGATGCGCTGGCCGTCTTTCACATGGGTGGAAAAATCGTGGATGATGGTCTTTTCCGGAGTGTAACCGAAATCCACATGGTCAAAGGTCACATCGCCCCGCACGCCTTCGGCCGGCAGTTTGGCTTTGCCATCGTCGGCCTCTTCCGGCTGCTCCAGGAAAGTAAAGACCCGCTCGGCTGCGGCCACGGTGGACTGGAGGGTGTTCATGATCTGGGCCGACTGCATCACCGGCTGATTGAACCGGCGTACATATTGAATAAAGGACTGGATATCGCCAATGGTGATCCGGCCATGGATGGTGAGATAACCGCCCAGCACGCACACGGCCACATAGCCCAGATTGCTCACAAAGCTGAGCACCGGCTGCATCAGGCCGGACAGGAACTGGCTGCGCCAGCCGGCGGCATAAAGCTTTTTGTTCATCTGGTGGAAGGTTTCCCGGCTGCGTTCCTCCCCGTTGAACAGCCGCACCACATTGTGGCCGCTGTACATCTCTTCGATGTGGCCGTTCACATGACCCAGGTACTCCTGCTGGGCCCGGAAGTGCCGCTGGCTGCGACGAACCACCAGGGAGATGATGAGGAAGGACAGAGGCAGGGTGATCAGGCTGGTCAGGGTCATCCATCCGCTGATGGAGAACATCATCACAAGGACACCCAGAAGGGTGGTGATGGCGGTGATCATCTGAGTCAGGCTCTGGTTCAGGGTGGTGGAGACGGTATCCACATCGTTGGAGATCAGGCTGAGGGTTTCGCCGTGGGTGGTCTTGTCATAAAAGGACAAGGGCAGGCGGTTCATCTTTTTGTTGATCTGATCCCGCAGCTGGTAGGAGACCTTCTGGGCCACGCCGCTCATCAGAAAGTTTTGCAGATAGCCCAGGATGGCTCCCAGCAAAATCAGCACAATGAGCACCATGATGATGTGTCCCACAGCCTCCTGGTCGATGCCGGGGCGGCTTTGGAGACTGGTCGTGAGAAGTTCATCCTGGTATTGAGGCGGGATGTTTTCAATGATGGACTCACCGTCTTCCATGGAGGAAAGGTAGTCACCGATGGTTTCAAAGGATTGACTCTGCCCACTTTGGCCCATCTGGCTCAGCTGGGAAAGGGGAAGGGCCGAAAGGGTCTGGCGCAGATTTTTGTCCAGGCCATCCAGAGCATCTTCGGGCAGGAGGCCCTTCTCCATCAGAGTGCCCAGGGTGGCGTTTTCGTCCTGAGCCAGGGCGGCTATCTGCTGGGGAGGAATGTCTGCAAGGGCTTTCCCCATTTTTTCCATGGCTTTTTGGGTGTCCATGATGGTGTCATAGACATTGCGCTTCATCAGTCCCACCATGATCTCGTCGGTGGCGTTGCCCAGTACCTTGGGGATGTTCAGCGTGAGGATGACGCTGCCGATGGCCAGCAAGAAGGCCAGCAGGATCACCGGCACACTGGAACGCATGAAGCGGATGGTTTTTTGCAAAGTGCCTTTGAAATCCCGGGCTTTGCCGCCGGGGATCATCATGCCCCGGGGACCGTGGCCCATAGGTCCGCCACCCATGGGCGGGCGGGATGTTTGGTTCTGGTTCATTGAGCGATCTCCTCCTCGGAAAGCTGGGAACGGGCGATTTCTTCATAGACCTTGCAGGTTTTGAGCAGCTCTTTGTGGGTGCCTTTGCCCACGATCTTCCCGTCTTCCAGCACGATGATCTGGTCGGCGTGCTGCAGG
>CALLCY010000123.1:0-27288 GCA_938000015.1 uncultured Clostridia bacterium | reverse complement strand
GGCGGCACCACCGCCGGTCTGGTGCTGGGTACCTCCCTGTTTTTGCCCCATGCTAAGGCCACGGGACTCGGCGTGGACACCGACCCCTTTGAGGACATTGTGCCGGAGTTTGTGAAAGAGGCCGCCGGGCTTGTGGGACAACCCGTCCCCACCGATATGAACAGCCGTTTCCAAATGCTCTATCACGTAGGCGCGGGCTATGCTGTTCCCAACGCGGAGGATACGCCGTATATCGAAGAGCTGGCCAGGCAGGAGGGCATTTTGCTGGACCCGGTGTACACCGGCAAGGCGTGGGCCAAATTCCTGATGCTGGTCAAGGAGGGCTATTTTAATGCTGCTGAGCACATCGCCTTTGTCCACACCGGCGGTGCCGCCGCGCTGTTTGCCATGGAACTCGGATAATAGGAGGGGAACAGGTTCCTCTCCTAACCTCCCTGCCACCTCGCTGCGCGCACTCGCTTGCGGGAGACGGTCGCACACTTACACGGTGCAGAGTATCCATCGTCAGGCACCTGTCCTGACGATGGATGATTAAAATTTTCAAGTGCCCGAAGCATTTCTGCCCGCAGGCAAACGGAGCTTTGCGAGCTCCGAACCTATATCAATAGCTGCGGGGCCATACATGGCCCCGCAGAGCACGAAGGAGCAATATCATGGAGTATTTTCCCGCGCCGCTGGAGGCGCTGGTAGAGCAATTCGCCCGCCTGCCGGGAATCGGCGGCAAAAGCGCCCAGCGGCTGGCCTTTTTTGTGCTGGACCTGCCAAAAGACCAAGCGGAGGAATTCGCCAAAGCCATTCTGGATGCCAAACAGACGGTCCACACCTGCAAGGTGTGCCAGAACCTCACCGATGGTGAAATCTGCTCCATCTGCTCCGATCCCATGCGGGACAAAGGGCTGATCTGCGTGGTCACCGATCCCAAGGATGTGGTGGCCCTGGAGCGTACTCGGGAATACAAGGGTCTTTACCATGTGCTTCACGGGGTGATCTCCCCCCTCAACGGCATCGGCCCCGATCAGCTGCGCATCAAGGAACTGTTGCAGCGGGTGGCCGACGAGGACATCCGGGAGGTCATCATGGCCACAAACCCGGACACCGAAGGGGAAGCCACGGCCATGTATCTTTCCCGGCTGCTCAAACCCTTTGGGGTAGCAGTGACCCGTCTGGCCTACGGCGTGCCTGTGGGCGGGCATCTGGAATATGCCGACGAAGTGACCCTCACCCGGGCTTTGGAAGGCCGTACTCAACTCTGAATACAGCAAAAGAGCGTGCCAAGTGGCACGCTCTTTTTTTATTCTTCATTCTTCATAGGCCAGCAGCTGGGACAGGCGCTGGGCGGTGCGCTGAACCTGGGGAATAATCCGGCGGATGTGCTCCGGCTCCATCCGGTGCAGCGGGCCGGAAACGCTGATGCCAGCCACCACTTTTCCCGTGTAATCCCGCACCCCGGCGGCCACGCACCGGGCCCCCTGCTCGCACTCCTCATCGTCCAGGGCATATCCCTGGCGCCCGATCTTCTCCAGCTCAGAAAGCAGCCCTTCCCGGGTGGTGATGGTATGGGAAGTCAGGGGTTCCAGACCATTTTCTGCGATATACTGCTCCAGGGAGGCGGCATCGTCGTTGAGCAGAAAGATCTTCCCCACACCGGTACAATACAAGGGAGCCCGTTTCCCGATGCGCTGCATGATTTTCAGCATTCCATCGGGCCCTTCCACCACATCCACATAAACCACCTGCCGGTTTTCCTCAATGGCCAGGCAGCAGCTTTCCCCGCACCGGCTGGAAAGCTCCAGCAGCCAGGGATGGGCCAGGTTGCGGATATCCATTTGGGAAGAGACCTGGCTGCCAATCTGGGCGAATTTCAGCGTGAGAGAATAGCGCAGCGTCACCGGGTCCTGGTTGGCATAGCCGTGGAGCAGCAGGGTGTTCACCAAGCGCAGTGCGGTGCTGGCCGGAAGACCGCAGGCCGCCGCCAGATCTCCCAGGCGCATGGGCTCCCGGGAAGAAGCCAGCACCTCCACCAGCTGCAATGCCTTTTCCACCGATTGATTCACTTTGGCCAGCTTCTTTTCCATGGTCCTGCCCCCGTTTTTCATTTTACACAATGAAATTATAGACTATTTGCACGGAATCCTCAACTGATTTTCGTCGCATCCTCCTTTGACTTTCCCCCATGGGGATGCTACAATAAAAGCAGAAAAATGGAATCGAAATATCATTTCACTTTGTGAAATCCGCTTCCATCGTTTTGAAAAGGGGTGCTTTTGATAATGAAAGAGAAAACCATGGTGATGATCCCCGGCCCCACGCCGGTGGTACGCTCCATCCAGGAGGAAATGGGCCGTGAGATCCAGGCCTTCGGCGATCCTCGTTTTGTGAAGGATTTCAAGAGCGTCATTGACGATCTGGGCCAGCTGTTCGGCTGCGACGGCAAAACCTTTGTGGTGGCCGGCACCGGCACACTGGCTATGGAAATGGCCATCTCCAACATGACCCGCCGGGGGGACAATGTGCTCATCGTCTCCAACGGCTTCTTTGGCGACCGTTTCATCGACATCTGTGAGCACAAAGGGCTCAACGCCGATGTGCTGAAGGCCGAATGGGGCAGCGTGGTCTCTCCGGAAGAGATCCGCAAAAAGCTGAGCGAAAAGCATTACGCTGCCATGACAGTCACCCATGTGGACACCGCCACCGGCGCCGCTGCCGACATCGCCGCCATCGGCGAAGTGATGCGGGACTTCCCTGAGACCATCTACATCGTGGACGGCGTGGCCGCCACCGCCGGTGAATATGAGAACCTGGCAGAGATGAACATCGATGTGCTCTTCACCGCTTCCCAGAAGGCCTTTGGCGTCTGCCCCGGCCTGCTTCTGCTGTGGGCCAACAAAAAGGCCATGGAAAGAAGAGCCACTCTGGGCGTCATTCCCGAGTATTACTGCGACTTTGACAAGTGGGTGCCCATCATGGACGACACCTCCAAATACTTCGCCACCCCGGCCATCAACCTGGTGTGGGCCATGAAGGAATCGGTGCGCATCATCAAGGAAGAGGGCATGAAAGCCCGCTATGAGCGCCACCTGAAGAATGCCCGGGCCATGCAGAAAGCTCTGGAGTCCATCGGTCTTGTGCCTCTGGCCAAGGAAGGCTGCCGCGCTGTGACCCTGAGCAACCTGCTCTATCCCGAAGGCATGGACGATGCCAAGTTCCGCGCCACTCTGCTGGAAGAGGGCATCATCGTTGCCGGCGGTCTGGGCGCCTATGCAGGCAAAATGTTCCGCCTGGGCCACATGGGCAATATCGACATCAATGACGAAGTGGCCGTGCTGGGCGTCATCGAAAGAGCCATGAATCAGTGCGGTCAGAAGGTGCCTTACGGCAAGGCTGTGGGCGTCTATCTGGAAGAAATGGCAAAATAACGATTTTCATTCCATTGATATGCAAAAAGGGGCGGCTCAGCCGCCCCTTTCTTTTCTCGGAGGATTTATGGAATTCTGGCAGCTTTACGATGAACAAACCGGCGCTCCCCTTCCCAGTCCCCATCCCCGGAGCGAGCCCCTTCCCCCCGGCACATTCCACAAAGCGGTAGGCGTGTGGATCGTGGATGAGGAAAACCAATTTCTTCTCACTTTACGCAGCCCGGAGAAAAAGGAATATCCCCTTTGCTGGGAAAATCCCGGCGGCGGTGTGCAGTGGGGGGAAGAAAGCCTCACAGCCGCTTTGCGGGAGCTGAAGGAAGAGACAGGCATCCTGGCCCATCCGGGACAACTGCGCTTTTTGTGCTCCACCCGGACCAAAGGACGGCAGATGGACTCCTTCCTGCTGCGCACCTCCGTGCACCCGAAAGAGGTGCGACTGCAAAAGGGAGAAACGGTGGCGGTGTGCCGTGTTTCCTATGAAATATTGCTGGAAATGGCCCGCACCGGCCGTCTGGCCGCTCCCATCGGCAAAACCCTGCTTCTTCTTCGCCCTGCATTGGAAAAGGCTCTGAATCAATAACGAAAAAGGCTTCTGGCAAAATGCCAGAAGCCTTTTTGAGCTATTGCTGCGAAAAATCGGGCAGGCTGTCCTCGGGCGCCATCCCCACAGCATCCTCCACCGGCAGGGAAAAAACCAGACCCCGGGCATCCTGATTGAGCCCGGCCTGGGCACAAATGGCCTTCATAATGCCCGCTTTGTGCTCTTTTTCCACCAGCAGCAATACCATTTCCTTTTCCGACTGGATGGTCACGCCATAAAACCGGTCCCGTGCCTCATCCCCGGCTCCTCGGGCATGGAGAATGGTGCCTCCCCGGGCCCCGGCCGACCGGGCCGCCTTCATCACATCATCGGCATAGCCCCGCTCCACAATGGCTACAATCAATTCGTTTTCTCTCATTGCTCTCCCTTTCCTCCCAGCAGCAGTTCAAAACTCACCCGGCCTACCACACTGGATACCGGGATGGTAAAGGCAATGCCTTCGCCGGGTCTATCCATGGAAAACTTCTCTTTCATTCCCTCTAGCATCCGCTGGGCCACTGGGCGGGAGGCGGTGCACAGCACCACATCCTTTTTGCTGTCCCCCAGGCCCAGGTAGTTGAGGATATCCTGACTAGCGGTGCCTCGTCCCAGGGCCACCAGGCGCACCTTTCCGCCGCAGGAGGCACAAAAGGTAGCGATCTTTTCTCCCTGCCCCCGGGCAGCCACCGCCACAAACAGGAGGATTCGCCGGCTTTCTTCTTGCTTTTTCGCCACAGTTATCCCTCCATTTCGATGAGTTCGGTTTCGTCCAAAGCAAATTCCTCTCTGGGCTGCTTCTTCTGGCGATATACCGACCACAGGCCCAGGATCTGGATGGCCAGCAAGGGGGTCATGGCTACCATGGCCACGATGCCGAAGGCGTCGGAGAGCACATTGCCCCCCATGGCCTGGCAGGCCCCCATGGCAAAGGGCAGCAGGAATGTGGCCGTCATCGGCCCGGAGGCCACACCGCCAGAGTCAAAGGCCACAGCGGTAAAGATCTTGGGTACAAATAAAGTGAGCATCAAAGCCACCAGATAGCCGGGCAACAGGAAATACCAGATGCTCACGCCCCAGATCACCCGAGCCATGGCCAGACCCAAGGAAACGGCCACGCCGCACATCAGGCTGATGAGCATGGCGCTGCGGGAAATGGTACCGCCGGAGATCTCTTCCACCTGCTTGTTGAGCACATGCACCGCAGGCTCGGCGGCCACCACGAAAAATCCCATCACCATGCCGATGGGAACCAGAACCCACCGATAGGAAAGGGCGGCGATGGCGCCTCCCAGGAAATTCCCTGCGGACAAAAAACCGATATTGGCTCCTGTGAGAAAGAGAACCAGCCCCACATAGGTATAGGCGGCACCCACGCCCACTCGGATCATCTGCCGTCGAGGCAAGTGGAGAAAGAGCACCTGGAACAAAACAAATGCCCCCAGAATGGGCAGGAGGGCGATAAGCACTTCCTTTGCATAATGAGGAAATGCCTGGATGTATTGAGAAACAATCTCGCCCAGGCTATGGGGTGTCTCCGGCACCGTGGCGCCATAGGCCCCGCCCGCGGCGTCATAGAACTGGCTGAGCAGCAGCACCGACAAAATCGGGCCGATGGAGCACAAGGCCACCAGTCCGAAGCTGTCGTCATGGGCGCTGCGTCCGCCTCGGACCGCAGCCACACCGATGCCTAACGCCAGGATAAAGGGCACCGTAATGGGGCCGGTGGTGACGCCGCCAGCGTCAAAAGCAACCGGCAGAAACCCCGGCTGCACCCAAATGGCCAGGAAAAACACCAAGCCGTAGCAGACCATCAAAATCAAACGCAGACTTTTTTGAAAAATAATGCGCAGCAATGCGGCCACCAAAAACAAGCCCACCCCTGCTGCCACCAGAAAGATCAGCGGCTTATCCGGCACAGCCGGCACCTGCCGGGCCAGCACCTGGAGATCGGGCTCGGCCACCGTGATGAGCACCCCCATCACCAGCGCAGTAACAATCAACAATTTCAGGTTTTTGGAGCGGGTCAGCTGTGCGCCGATTCGCTCCCCCATGGGCATCATGGACAGATCGGCCCCCAGGGAAAACAGGCACATTCCCACAATCAACAGGATCAACCCCACCAAAAAGGAGCCGAACATCCCCCCGGGCATGGGGGCGATGGTAAAATGAAGCAGCAGTACGATCAAACCAATAGGTATTACGGCGCTAAAAGATTCCAGAAACTTTTCCCGAATCTTTCGCAGAGCATTTCTTCTGATTTCCAACTTGTTTGGCATGTTACGACCCATCCCCCCTTTTTCTTTTCCATTTGTGAATACAAAATGCATATTTCCTTCTCCATCCCTCCTTTTTGCGCCTTTTACTTTTCGCCATTCCTCTGAATTATTTCGACAGAACAGCAAATTTTAAGGCAATTTTATTTTTTTCAAAAATATTTATATTTATTGTAACATATCAAAGCACAGAAAAACAGTGGCAATCCGTATAAAAATCCAACTTTTGTGTTTTTATCTTTGCTCATATCATAAAAAAACAGGCCCGGGAGTGAAAACCCGAACCTGTTTTTTCCTTTTTCTTTTTACAGTACCCGTCCGGATGCCTGATACAGCAGGGCATTGCAAATGGCCGCTGCCACATTGCTGCCCCCTTTCCGTCCCCGGGCCACAATGCAGGGGGCTTTGGAAGCGATCACTTTCTCCTTGCTCTCCACCACATTGACAAAGCCCACCGGCACACCGATGATCAGACGGGGGGCGATCTTCCCCTCTTCTATCAACTGACACAGACGCAGCAAGGCAGTGGGAGCGTTGCCCACGGCGATGATCAGAGGGGCCTTGATCAAAGCAGCCCGCTCCATGCACACCACCGCCCGGGTGACACCCCGTTCCTTGGCCTCTTTGGCCACATCGGCATCGGCCATGAAACAATGAGCCTCACCGCCAAAACCTTCCAGGGTCTTTTTGCTCACGCCGCTGTAAACCATGTTGGTGTCGGTGACGATGTGCGCCCCTTCCCGGATGGCTGCAATCCCCTTCTCCACCGCTTCCGGGGAAAAGTACAAAGAATCGGCATAATCAAAATCCGCTGTGGTGTGAATCACCCGCTTGATCACCGGTTCCTGCTCCGGAGAAAAATGCCGGTCGCCCAGCTCCTGGGCGATGATCTCAAAGCTACGCTTTTCGATACCAGCCGGGTTCTGTGTTTCCAATTTTCCTGTCATGGCCGTTCCTCCTTGGCTCCTTCTTCCAATATCTGATACACCTTGTCCATATCCAAACTGCGCCGGATGGCATCGGCCAGAATGTCATATTGCTGCTCTTTGTAAGCTTTGTAATCCATCTGCTCCACCTGCTGGGGGTCCAGGCCCTTGCGCTCAAAGAGCAGGGAAACCAGCTTCTGCGCAAGCTCGCCCCCGTCCAGAATACCATGAACATAAGTTCCCAGCACATTTCCCTGGGAGGCTCCATCCTGCTTCTCCCATCCCTCTCCCGTGAGGGCTGCGGCCGGGTCGCCGGACATATGGCGGGTCTCCCCCATATGGATCTCGTAGCCTTGGAATACGCAGCCTTCCAAAGGAGCAAAAAAGCCCTGGGCCTTTGTGATGCGCCCCTGGGTCTGGGTGCGAGTCTTCTGGGGCAGAAAATCGGTTTCGATGGGCAGAAGACCCAGGCCCCGCAGGCTGCCTCCCTCTTCCACACCCAGGGGGTCCCGCAGAACCTGCCCCAGCATCTGATAGCCGCCGCAGATGCCCAGAATGGGCACGCCCTGGCTTTCCTTTTTGAGAATGGCCCCTTCCAGGCCGCTTTCCCGCAGCCAGCGCAGATCGCCCATGGTGTTTTTGGTGCCAGGCAAAATGATAAGATCGGGCTCGCCCAGCTGAGAAGGGCGGGACACATACCGCACGCCAACCCCCTGGGTCCGCTCCAGGGCGGCAAAATCGGTGAAGTTGGAAAGCCGGGGCAGACGGATGACGGCGATATCCACCAAGGCAGGCGTTTCATTGTCCAAACGGGCGGCCAGGCTGTCCTCTTCCTCGATGTCCACCGACAGATAGGGCACAACGCCCACCACCGGCACCCGGGTCAAATTTTCCAGCATAGAAAGGCCGGGACGCAAAATTTCCACATCCCCCCGGAATTTGTTGACAATCAGGCCCCGGATTCGTTGCCGCTCCTCTTCTTCCAGCAACGCCACCGTGCCATACAGGCTGGCAAACACGCCGCCCCGGTCGATGTCCCCGGCCAGCAGCACCGGTGCGCCCGCCATGCGGGCCATGCCCATGTTGACGATGTCCTGCTGTTTCAGGTTGATCTCAGCCGGGCTTCCTGCTCCTTCCAGCACGATGATATCGTTTTCAGCGGCCAAGGAGTCATAGGCCTCCAAAATAGAGGGGATCAGCTTGTGCTTATAGGCAAAATACTCCCGGGCCGGCATGGTGGAAAGCACCTGGCCCCGAAGGATCACCTGACTTCCCACATCGCTGGTGGGCTTGAGCAGAATGGGGTTCATCCGCACATCGGGCTCCACCCCCGCCGCTTCGGCCTGCACCACCTGGGCCCGGCCCATTTCCAGCCCCTCTTTGGTAATGAAGCTGTTGAGGGCCATGTTCTGGCTTTTGAAGGGGGCCACCTTGTAGCCATCCTGGTGAAAGACCCGGCAAAGCCCGGCGCACAGCAGACTTTTGCCGGCGTTGGACATGGTGCCTTGGATCATGATGGACTTGGCTTTTTTCATATTACCGATCCCCCTCTCCCGCCTGGCGGATGCACTCCACCAGACGCTGATTTTCTTCTCGGGTGCGCACTGCCACCCGGTACCATCCCTCGCTCAGGCCGGGATAATTGGCACAGGAGCGGATCATCACGCCCAGCCGCCGCATTTTTTCTCCCAACTGGGGCACATCGCTGCGGAAGAACAGATAGTTGACGCTGCCGCCCACCACATGGACCCCGGCCTGTTCCAGCTGCTGCCACAACCAGGGCCGCTCCTGTCCGATGAGAGCCCGCACATTCTCCACATACTGATCTTCCTGCAAGGCCGCCAGACCGGCCTCCTGGGCCAGCACCGACACGCCCCAGGGCTGTCCCGCTCCGGCCATCTGGGAAAGCAGCTGCCGGTCGCCGCACAGGCAATATCCCAGGCGGATGCCCGCCATGGCATACAGCTTGGTGAAGGCCCGCAGCAAAAGCAGAGGTGCTCCCTCCTGCACCTCTTTTTTCAGGGTGTGCTCCCAGGGACGGGGCAAAAAGGAAAGGAAGCACTCGTCCACCACCAGCAAAATGCTCTTTTCCCGGCACTTTTCCCAGATCTGCCGGAGCAACGAAGGGGCAATCAGGTTTCCGGTGGGGTTGTTGGGATTGCAGAGAAAGACCATATCCAGCTTCCCTTCCAAGGCTTCCAGAAATCGGGGCGTCAGGGCAAAGCCCTCCTCTTTGGTCAGCAGATACCGCTCCACCTCACAGCCAAAGGCGGTGAGGGCCTGCTCATATTCGGCAAAGGTGGGGGCGGTGACCAATGCGCGCCGGGGGCGCTTGGCCAGCACCAGCCGGAAGATCAGGTCGGCGGCTCCATTGCCGCACTGGATGTATTCCGGATCAATCCCCTCTTTTTCCCCAATGGCCCGGCGCAATTTGCGGCAAAGCGGGTCAGGATACTGGGTGGCCTGGCTCAGGCTATGGATCACCCCCTGGCGCACCCCTTCCGGCAGCCCCAAGGGGCTGATGTTGGCCGAAAAATCCAAAGGCTCCCGGCCAAATTCCTCCCGGAATCCTTCCACATCTCCTCCATGGATCAGTTTCACAAAATCCCTCCCCACAAAATCAGCCGTCCGCCAAGACACAAAAGCAGACAGCAAAAGCTGGTGCAGAACATGAGTTTTCCCACCCGTGGAATGTCCTCCGGCTCAATAGGCCGCAGAGTGTCTCCAATGGTGGGCTTTTCCACTAATTTACCAAAATAATAAGCGCTACCCGCCAGCTCCACACCCAAGGCCCCAGCGGCGGCCGCTTCGGTCTGGGCGGAATTGGGGCTTTTGTGGTTCCGCTTATCCCGCCGCCAGATGGAAAAGGCATTTTTCCCTCGGTATCCCGGCAGCAGAAAGGCGGACAGCACCATCAAGGCCCCGGCCAGCCGGGCCGGCAAAAAGTTCATCACATCGTCCAGCCTGGCAGGGATGCGGCCAAAATACAGATATCTGTCGTTTTTGTATCCCACCATGCTGTCCATGGTGTTCACCGCTTTATAGAAAAAGCCCAGAGGGGCCCCGCCCAGCATGAGGAAAAACAAAGGAGCGATGACGCCATCGCCTGTGTTTTCCGCCACCGTCTCCACCGCCGCCCGGGTGACGCCCTCTGCCGAAAGAGCCTGGGTATCCCGGCCCACGATGCGTCCCACCATGCGCCGGGCCCCCTCCAGATCCCCTTTTTTCAGCTCTTTGTAAACCAGCATGCTCTCATCCCACAGGCTGCGCCCGGCCAGGATCTGATAGCACATAAAGCTCTCTGCCAAAAAGGCCAGGATGGGGTGAATCAGCCCCAGCACCCACAAAAGCAAAAAGGAAATCCCCCATGATCCCAGTGGCAGACAAAGGGCCAGCAATGCGCCACCCATCAGCTCTCCCCCAGGGGTTTTGGGCAAAATCCGGCGGAAGATCTTTTCCAGGAAAGCAATGGCCCTGCCCATGAGCACCACCGGATGGGGCAGCGCCCACCGTGGGTCTCCCAGCAGCAGATCCAGCAAAGCCCCCAGGGGCAGCGCAAAGAAAAAGGGCCTCATTTCCGTTCCTCCAGAGTCAGCGGGCTCCAGTCCACCAGATGGCGGTTTTTTTCATCCCACTGGGCCTTGTAGCCGCCGCAGTTGGGGGTCTGCCACTGGAAATACCCCCGCTGCGGCAGAGCATAGCGGCCCATCAGAGCCATAAGGGTGCCGCCGTGGGCCAAAATAACCACCTGGGTTTCTCCCTGGGAAAAGGCCTTATCCATCACTTCTTCAAAGCCCTGGCACACCCTTTTTGCAAACTCCTCCATGCTCTCCCCCTCAGGACAGGGGTCCTGGCAGTTGGAATCCAGCCATTGCTGATACAGGGGATCGGCCCCTAGATCTTCATAGTTTTTTTCCTCAAACAGGCCGAAATCCATCTCCCGCAGAAGGGGGCAGATCTCCACCCGGGCCTTGGGATAAAAAATCCGGCTGGTCAAAAGGCAGCGGCGCATGGGGCTGGAATAGACCTTGGAAACGGTTTCATCCCCAGCTCCGGTGCACAACCGGGCACTCTTTTCCCCTTCCGGGCTGAGCGGCTGGTCGGTGGAGCCGATGTATTGCTTTTTGCTGTTGCCCGCCGTCATGGCGTGGCGGCGCAGAATGACTTCCATCTTTCTCACTCCTTGATGATGGTGGGAATGCCGCAGAAAAGGCGCACCACCCGGTCTGCTTTTTCTGCCAAAGCGGTACAGAGCCTGCCGGTGTATTCCCGCATCTGCCGGGCTTCCTTTTCCAGAGGGATGACGCCGCTTCCCACTTCCTGGCAGATGACCACCTCTTTTTCCATAAGGCCGGGCACAAGGCTCTCCCACCCTTCTCCGGCCTGGGCAGCCAGGGTCTCCAGACCGTAAACCACTGGCTTTTCTTCCTGGGGATCGGTGGTGAAGTCCTCTTCTTGATAACCCAGACTCCGGACATATTCCTTTTTTCCTGCGGCATAGCCGCCGACGACCAGGATCATGTTTTTTCTCCCTTCTCAAAGGGCCAGTGTGGCAAACACCAGCACCGCCAGCTGGCCCATTTCACACAGCTGGACAAAATAGCCCTGGAGGTCTCCTGTAATGCCCCCCAGCTCCTTTTTGGCCCAGGCGCCATACCAGAGCCACAGCAGGAAAGCTGCAATCCCCATCAGGCCTCCCACTATCTTTCCCACAAAAATCAGTCCACAAAAGGACAGAATCGCCACAAAAGCCAAAAAGATGCCAGTGTTTTTCTTGGCGGCGCCGTCGGCAAAGATTCGGGCCAGGCCACTGTTTCTGGCGCAGGGCATCAGGCAAAGGGAGAGCCCGGCCAGAGCACGCTCCAGCACCATGGCAAGGCCCATGAGAAAAGCCCATGTTCCTCCGGTCTGCCACTGGGACGCCAGGGCAAAATAAAAGAGCAGATAGCAGGCGCAGCCCAGAACGGCAAAGGCTCCGGCGTTGGAATCTTTCATAATGGCCAGCTTCTTTTCCCGGTCTCCGTGGCTGGCCAGGGCGTCACAGGTGTCGCAGAAACCATCCATATGGATGCCCCCAGTGACCAGGATTGGGAGAAGGACCACTCCGGCCCCCAGCAGCATCTCCCCGGGCTCCAGCGCCCGGCACAGCCAATCCCACAACCACAGAGAGATGCCGGAAAACACCCCTACCAGAGGCAGGGCGCACAGAGCATAGCGCATATTTTTGCTGTTCCACTCCGCTCGAGGCACCGGCAGGCGTGAATACATGGACAGGGCCACCCAAATGGTCTGCCAAAAGGTTTTCATCTTGTTCCTCCTTTGTGGCAGATGGGCACGCCGCAGGTCACTTCCCACACCTCGTCGGCCTGCTTTGCCATCTCCCGGTTGAGTTTTCCCAAAAGGCCCATATACCGGCGGGTCTCCGGGGCATATTGGCTCAATGGCTCCATGCCCACCTCGCCGCTGACGGCCACCAGAAGATCGCACTGGCGGCGCAGGGACATGATCCCCTGCAAAATGGCTTCCACGGCCCCTTGCTCTCCTACGCCTTCCGGGGAAAAGATCTCGTTTGCCAGAAGGTTCGTGACGCACTCCAACAGCGCCGTTCCACACTGGGGCAACACCAGACTCCCCAGCTCCCGGAACCGCTCCACCGTCTCAAAGCCCTTGTTTTCCCGCAGGAGCCGGTGACGGGCGATGCGCCACTGGGCCTCTTTTCCAAAAGGCTCCATGGTGGCGATATAGTACCGTTTCCCTGGGGCGGAGACCGCTAAGGTTTCGGCAAACTGGCTTTTGCCGCTGGCGCTGCCTCCCACCACCAGGAGAAAACGGCCCTCCGCTTCCTTATTTCTGGGGCACATAAGCTTCCATCTGGATGTCGGAGAAGGTGCCCATGCCAAAATAGATATCATAGGCCATGTCCAGAAGGGGAAGAGCAGCCACGGCCCCGGTGCCTTCGCCCATGCGCATTCCCGCATTGATCATGGAGGAAAGGCCCAACTTGTCCAGCAAAGCCTGACCGGCAGGCTCGGCGGAGACATGGCTTGCCACCATGGCGCAGGTGCAAAGGGGCGCCAGACCCTGGGCACACAGGGCAGCTACGGCGGAAATCAGACCATCCACGATGATGGGCACCCGGTACAAAGCGCCACCCAGATACAGTCCGGTCATACCGGCAATGTCAAAGCCACCCACTTTGGAGATCACATCCACCGGATCACTGGGATCGGGCTTGTGAAGATCCAGAGCCTTCTGGATCACCGCTTTTTTCCGCATCAGCCCCTCGGTGCTCAGACCGGCTCCCCGGCCGGTGACGGTCTCCACCGGAAGGGAAAGCATGCTGGCGGTAACGGCGCTGGAGGTGGTGGTGTTGCCGATGCCCATCTCTCCGGTGGCGATGATTTTATAGCCCTGCTCTTTCAGCTCCCGCACCACCTCTACCCCGATGAGGATGGCTTCCACAGCCTGCTCCCGGGTCATGGCCGGCTCCAGCGACAGATCCTTGGTGCCGTAGGCCACCTTTCTATGCCACAGACCGGGCGCTTCCACATCCCGGTTGATGCCGATATCCACCGGCACCACATCGCACCGGTTCATATGAGCCATATGACAGACGCAGCTTTGGCCTTCGGTCAGATTTTTGGCCACCAGGGCGGTGATGCTGCTGTCGGTCTGGGTAACTCCCTGGGCCACCACGCCGTTGTCGGCACAGAGCACCGCCACAGCCCGCTTGTCGATGCGGTACTGGGCGTCACCGGTGAGGGCGGCGATGCGCACAACATTTTCTTCCAGCATTCCCAGACTGCCCAGGGGTTTTGCAATGGTGCTCCATTTTTTCAGACATTCCTGCCGGGCTTCTTCGTCAGCACCCTGGATGCCGGCGCACACTTGCTCCAAAGTCATTGCTTATCATCCCTTTTTTGTTTTTGATATTCTGCGGCTGCTGCCACGAACCGGGCGGCAAAGCCCAGATTGCTGTAAAAATACAGATGGGGAAATCCGGCCCACAGGGTATGGCTCACATGAATACACTCCCAGGTACGGGTAGAAAGAGGCTTTTTTGCAAAAGCATCCTCCCCTGGCTGGGTGCTGTCCCAATAATGGAATTCGTGGCCCCGGATCTTGTCTTCCCTGCGGCACATCAGCCCGGTCCGCCAGGAAGTCACCTCCACATAACCGAACCGGCCCAGCTTGCCTGTGGGAAAGCCCTCCCCAGGCAGCACTCCGGCCATGGGCCAGCTGCTTCCTTCCTCATCCTGCAAACTCTTTTGCAGATAGAGGAAGCCGCCGCACTCGGCCAGCACCGGCATTCCCCTGGAAGCAACCTGTTTCACATTTTCCCGGCAAGCCTGGTTCTGACTGAGCTGCCGGGCGTAAAGCTCCGGATACCCTCCGCCCAAGTACAAAGCGTCGGCCTCTTTCGGTGGTCCTTCGTCCTCCAAGGGACTGAAATAGACCAATTTGGCCCCCAGCTTCTCCAAAAGCTCCAGGTTCTCCTGATAATAAAAGCAGAATGCCTTGTCCCTGGCCAGGGCGATCACCGGCTGAGTGATGGAGCGAGCCGGAAGGGTCAGCACTTCCTCCTCCAAAGGCGGTGCGCTGGCCATCAGCTCCAGCAGCCTAGGGATGTCGATGGTCTCTTCCGCCTGAGCGGCCAGAGCCGCCAGCTTCTCCCGAAGCCCTGCCACCTCTTCCGCCGTCACCAGTCCCAGGTGACGGCTTTCCAGGGCGCACTCCGGCATAGGGGGCAGATAGCCCAGCACCGGCACCCCCAGCTCTTCTTCCAGTATGGGTTTCAGCAAGGCGTAGTGACCTTTGCTGCACCGGTTGAGCAGGATTCCCTGGCAGCCGCTTTCCTCCCGGAACTCCAGCAGCCCTTTGAGGGTGGCGGCCAGCGTGAGGGAAGAGCCTCCCGTCTGGGCCACCAGCACCACCGGAGCCTTCAGCACCTGGGCCACATGATAGGCGCTGGCCTGGGTGCTTTTCCCCGCCACTCCATCGTAAAAGCCCATAGCCCCTTCGATGAGCGCCACACCGCAGCCCTGAATTCCTTCCTGGAAAAGAAATCGCGCCCGGTCTTCCGGCACAAAATACAGATCCATGTTGTGGGCCTTGGCCCCAATGACCTGGCTGTGGAACATGGGGTCGATGTAATCGGGGCCGCATTTGAAGGCAGCCGGAGAAAGACCCCGATTCATCATGACCTGCAAAAGGGCACAGGCCATGGTAGTTTTGCCCGCGCCGCTGCCCGGGGCGGCCAGCACCAGGCGGGGAATGTTATAGGCCACTGCCTTCACCTCCCAGCACATACACCGGATTGAGGGCGGTCATCATATGATACCGGCCCACTTCCTTTCCCCGGCTCACTGCCACCTGACTGATGCGGATGTTGGTAAAGCCCTGCTTTGTCAGCTCTTCCAAAGCCTGGTGCACCGTTTCCAATGCAATGGCATTGATGACCACCCGGACATGGGGATTTTTCTTGCAAGCGGCCTGGAGGATAGCCCCCAGATTCCCTTTGGAGCCGCCGATGAACACCCCTTGAGGAGGCGGGAGGGCTTCCAGAGCTTCCGGAGCCATGCCCTGCACCGGAAACAGATTAGAAAGCCCAAACCGGCGCTTGTTCTCTTCCAGCAGGGAAAAAGCTTCCTCCCCACATTCCACGGCGTACACTCTTCCCTTTCGGGCCAGGCGGGCCAATTCCACCGACACCGAGCCGGTTCCCGCTCCCACATCCCACAGGGTATCCCTTTCCCCAGGAGAAAGGAAAGCCAATGACACCGCCCGAACTTCCTGCTTTGTCATGGGTGCTTTGCCCCGCAGGAAGCAGTCGTCCGGCAGGCCGCCGGTGAGGCAAAGGGGCGCAGGCTGGGGATTTTCCACCAGCATCACCGAAAGGGATTCAAACTCTTTCTCCGCCAGCTCTTCCGCCTTCCCCCGGGTGATGGTTTCTTCCGGGTAGGACAAGTTTTCCCCCACCGTCACCGGCAAATGTCCCAGCCCTTCTTCGGTGAGACGGCGGCAGATGCTTTGAGGGGTAAACTGGCCTCCGGTGAGGAAAAAGGTCTCTTTGTGGCAGCGCACCTCCCCCACAGGGTCCACCTGATCTTCCCCCATACCGTGGGCGCTGACCAGGTGATAATCCTGCCAGGGCATCCCCAAGCGGGAGGCCAGGTACTGGGGAGAGGAAAGGCCGGGCAGCACCTCCACCGAACCAAAGTCCAGCAGAGGCAGCAGCTTCCGGGCGCCGCTGTAAAAGCCCACATCCCCGCTGAGCACCACGCAAGCCTGGGTTTTCCCCTCTTCCATGGCCTGTTTCAGCCGAGAGACGATCTTCTGGGGGGCGATCTCCGGATATTGTTCCCCGGTCAACTCCTTGGGCAAGCTCTCAAGCACCCGGCGGGCCCCCACCAGCACCTGGGCATTCTGCAAAGCCTTCCAGGCTCCCAGGGTCAGGGTATCCGGGTTGCCCAGGCCGCCGCCCAGCACAGTGATTTTCATCGCTTTTCCTCCTCTCCCAGCTCTTCCAGCCGTTTTACCACCTGCTCATAGCTCATGCTCCCCGCTTCTTCCGGCGGACGGCCGATGAGCAGCAGCCGGGCGCCCCCTTCCTGAGCTGCCTGGCATTTTTCCGCAAATCCTCCCGGTGTTCCCCCGTCCTTGGTCACCAGAATATCAATATGATACTGGTGAATGAGGGCCACATTCAGCTCTTTGGTAAAAGGCCCCTGCATAGCAATGATATGCCCTCGGGGCAAACCCAGGGCCGCCGCTTCTTCCACAGCCGTTCCCATGGGAAGCATCCGGGCGAAAAACCGGCTGTCAAACCCGGTGACCGATGCAAACACGCTCAGTTCCTTGCTTCCGGTTGTGAGCAGCACATTCCCCGGCATATTTTCCAGCAGCCGGGCCGCTTCTTTGGTATCATTTGCCTGCAGGGCGTCAGAGGGCAAAAGGCTTCCCGGCCGCAACAGACGAAGATAGGGCGTCCCCACCTTTTCACAGGCCTGGCGGATGTTCCGGGTCACATCCTGGGCATAGGGATGGGTGGCATCCACCACCTGGCAGAACCCTTCCTTTTCCAGCAATCCTTCCATGGCCCTTTCGTCCAGTCTCCCGGTAAGAACGGTCAGATTCTCCCCCTGGGGCAGCACTTCCCGGCCATAGCCTGTGGCCACCGATGCTGTGACCAAAAAATCCTTTTCCGCCATGGTCTGGGCCAGCAGCCGCCCCTCGGTGGTGCCTGCAAAGATCAACAGCTTTTTCATCTTTTTTTGTTTTCATAGCCCCGGGGGGTGACCATTTTATCTCCCAAGGCCCGGGTGGCAGAATTTCCGATAAACACCGTAGTGAACATATCCACCGGCTCATCCCGCAGCTGGCGCAGGGTCATCAGCTTGTGCTCCTGGCCCTCCCGGCCGATGTTGCGCACAGTGCCACACACCGTGTTTTCGTCCCGGTGCTCCATGACGATGTCGCAGGCCTTCATCAGATGGTCGGCCCGCTTCTTGCTACGGGGATTGTAGATGCACAGAACAAAATCGGCCTCCGAAGCACAGTGGAGCCGCTTTTCAATGGTCTCCCAAGGGGTGAGCAGATCGCTGAGGGAAATAATGGCAAAGTCGTGGGTGAGGGGTGCGCCCAGCACTGCCCCACCGCTGAGAGCGGCGGTGATGCCCGGCACCACTTCGATTTCCACCTGGGGATATTCCGGGCTCAGCTCCAGAATTGGCCCAGCCATGCCATAAACCCCAGCGTCTCCGCTGCACACCATGGCGGTGGTCTGTCCGGCCGCCGCCCGTTCCAGAGCCATGCGGCACCGCTCCAGCTCGCGGGTCATGGGTGTGGTCAGAATTTCCTTGCCCTGGCAGCTTTCGGCGATCAGATCAATATAAACGGTATAGCCGCAGATCACCTGGCTATCTTCCAGGGCCTTGCGGGCCTGGGGGGTGATGAACTCCCCGTCTCCCGGCCCTAAACCTACGATATAGAGCTTTTTCATGGCTCTTCCCCCTTTGCAAAATCCAAAATACATTCTCCCAGGCTGAGGGCCACCGTGACGCCCTCCCCGGCCTGTTTGTGCAGGATCAGGCTGCCGCCTTCCATCAAAGCCGCCCGCTCACACACATTATTGACCCCGGTGACCTTCTGCACAAAGGCCGAAGGGGTAAAGTCCCCTTCCAAGGCCGCAAGTTCTTCCGAGGAATATGTGACAAAAGGAATCCCTCGGCTTTGGCAAAAGGCCACAAGCCCCGGCTCCTCTTTTTTCAAATCAATACTGGCCACTTTCCGAAGGCTTTGGGGATAGAGTCCCGCCTGGCAAAAAGCATTGTCCACAGCCTTGTGGATACACTCCTCCGGCGTGCCCTTGCGGCAGCCGATTCCCGCAATTACCACGGACGGGCAAAGAACCAGCGCCTCACCCCAATCTCCCTTCTGGCCGGTGATGCGGATGTGGCAGGGCTCCTTTTCTCCCTGCACCACCCCTTGGGGCAGATTTCCCTTCCAGGGAAAATCGCTCCACAGGACCACTTCCTTCCCATCCAGAAGCCGGGAGGACACTGTTTTGATAGCTTTGGGATTGAGGATGGAAAGTCCCTGCTGGGTGGCCCAGGTATCTACGGCAAAAAGCCCCCGGCCATCGGTGGCAGTGGTGAGGATGGGCTGAGCTCCCAGTATCTCCCCGGCCCACAAAGCGATGCGGTTGCAGCCGCCGATGTGCCCGGACAGCAGAGGGATGGCATAGCGTCCCCCTTCGTCACAACAGAGCACCGCCGGGTCCCGGGTCTTATCCTGCACAAACGGCGCCACCGCCCGCACAGCGATGCCCGCCGCCCCCACATAGACCAACAGGCCGCAGTCTGCAAAATGCTCCTTTGTCCATTGGTGCAGAGGGTTTTCCTTCCCGCCCCGGGCCAGAGTGCAGCAGATGCCCTTTTCCTCCAGCCCCTTTTTCAAACGCTCTCCGGTGTCCATTCCCCGCTGGGTGAAGGCGATGATGGCCCCTTTCACTGCTTTTTGCCTTCCCGGAAACCGGTGGTGAAATTGGGATGATAGAGCAGAGAGCGGTCATATTGCTGCCCCAGGAAATCACCCACCAGGATCAAAGCGGTCTTGTTGATGCCCTCTTTCTGGGCGGTCTCCGCCAGGGTACTCACCTGGCAGATGCACACCTTCTCATCGGGCCAGGTGGCCTTGTAGACGATGGCCGCCGGGGTTTCCGGCGGGTATCCCCCCTCCACCAGGTCCTCTGTCAGCTGCGGGAGCAGCCCCGCCGACAGAAAAATAGCCATGGTGGCCCGGTGAGCAGCCAGAGAGCGGATGTTCTCCTTTTCCGGCACCGGCGTACGCCCGGCGGCTCTGGTGATGATCACCGTCTGGCTCACCCCGGGCAGAGTATATTCCGCCTGCAAAGCGGCGGCGGCCCCGCAGAAACTGGACACGCCAGGCACCACCTCAAAGGGGATGTTCTTTTGCCGCAAGGCGTCCATCTGCTCCCGGATGGCCCCATAGATGGAGGGGTCTCCGGTGTGGAGCCGCACCACATTCTGCCCTAGAAAATGGGCTTTGGCCATCACATCCACCACTTCTTCCAGGGTCATTTTGGCGCTGTTGTGGATCTCGCAGCCTTCTTTGGCATAGGAAAGCAGCTGGGGATTGACCAGACTGCCTGCATAGACGATCACATCGGCCTGGCCCAGCAGACGGGCTCCCCGCACGGTGATCAGATCGGCGGCGCCGGAGCCCGCCCCTACAATGGAGATCATCTTCCTCACTCCTTTATTACAATGGTGGTGAAATAACCGGCTTCGGGAATGCCCTCCGCCAGATCCCGGCAGACCTTCTCATCGGGAAGGCCGCAGTTCTGCACCAGGGAGGCCTTGTGGGAAAGCCCCAGCTTGTCCAGGGTCTCCCGCACCTCCGGCAGGCTTTTTCCCGATTTCATCAGCACCTTGGTTCCCGGCAGGGACAGGTGCTCTTCCAGATTGCCGTGGCCGCCGGGAATGATGTGCAGCGGCTGGCGCATGACGGTAAGGCTCTGCTGCAAAAGGGCCGCCACGGCGCAGAAGCTGGGCACGCCGGGGATCACTTCTGTCTCATACCCCGCCTCTTTGATGATCTCCAGCAGATAGCTGAAGGTGGAATAAATGGACACATCCCCCAGATTGAGCATGGCCACATCCTGTCCCTGATCCAGGTATTCCATCACGGCCCGGGCCTGGGCCCTGTGGCTCTCTTCCAGCTTTTGTTTGTCCCGGGTCATGAGAAATTCCAAAGTGAGGATGGTTTTACTCGAAAGATCCACTGCTCCCCGGGCAATGTCCAGGGCCAGCGTCTTTTCTCCCCGGGTCTCAGGAGCGGCGATCACCGGGCAGTGCTCCATGGCCCGGATGGCCTTGAGGGTCAGAAGCTCCGGATCTCCCGGGCCGACGCCCACTCCGTAAAAGGTACCTTTTTTCATTCTTTTTCCTCCATCAAACCCAAAAGGCCTTTCACTTGAGAAGTCTCTCCCAAAAAGCCCTGGATGTTATTGTAAATCACAGCGCCCACCGAAAAGTTCCCCGCCGCCCGTCTTTCCAGATGGTATTGGATCTTGTGGAGCAGGGTCTGCCGGACTTTTTCCCACAAACCCGCTTTCTGCAACAGCTCCAGGGCGCCATCGGTGGTGGCCGCTTCCATGATCTGCCCGATGAGGGAGGGTTCTCCCCCGGCCAGCGCAGCGTGAGCGGCCAGGATCTCCATGCGGCAATCGGCCAGACGGGAATGGGTGTCCATCACCCCACCAGCCAGTTTGACGAATTTTCCCAGATGCCCCACCAGCAGCACCTTTTCATAGCCATACTGGGCGCAATAGTCCAGGCTGGCGCCGATGAAGTTGGCGCATTTCACCTGGGGCCACGGGGGAAGAGGGGCATAAGTACGGATAAATGCTTCCCCGTAATTTCCCGGGGTGAGGATCAGCTGTTTCTCCCCCTGGGCCCGGTGCATTTTGATCTCCACTTCGATGCTCTTCTGCAAAGCCTCCAGGCTCTGGGGCTCCACAATGCCGCTGGTGCCCAGCACCGAAAGTCCTCCCACAATGCCCAGGTTGGGGTTGAAAGTCTTGGCAGCCAGTTCCTCTCCCTGGGGAATGGAAATGATGGCTTCCAGGCCGCACGCACAATCCCCTTCCTCCAGCACCTGGGAAAGGGCCTGGGTGATCATCTGCCGGGGCACCTGGTTGATGGCAGCTTGTCCCACCGGCTGGTTCAAGCCGGGCTTTGTCACCCGTCCCACGCCCTTTCCGCCATCCACCTGAATCCCTTGGGGAATGGGACGCACCTGGGCGAAGATCAGGATGCCGTCGGTGACATCGATATCGTCTCCGGCGTCCTTCCGCACGGCGCAGCGGGCAAAGCCTTCTCCCACTTCCAGTTCTTCCACCGGGGCGGAAACCTCCACCCCTTTGGGGGTGAGCAAAGTGGCTTTCTCCGGCCGCTCATGGAGCAGCAGCGCCCGGGCCGCCGCCTGGGCCGCCAAGGCAGCACAGGTGCCGGTGGTATAGCCGCAGCGCAGCTTTTTCGTTCCTTCCTGACGGTATAGTTCAAGACCCATGGCGCTCCCCTCCTTTTTTCGGCAATTTCTATTGTACTATGCCTGCCCCTCGGTCTCAAGAAGTTTTCGGCAATGATCCACATAGATTTGCCGGACGGAGGGAATTTCACCCATTCCACGCAGAGCACAGCGCACCGAAAGCCCGGCCTTTTCAAACAAAGCCTTCCAGCTGTCTTCTTCCCCGGCCATGTCGTTGCGGGCATGATCCCCAGCCACCAGCATCATGGGAGCCAGCAGCACACGGCGGAATCCGGCCTTTTGCACCTGCTCCAGCACATCCTCTCCCTGGGGCCAACCCTCCACGGTGCCCACAAACACATCCGTCCGGCCCAGCAGGTGGAAAATATAGCCGATGGCCGGATAGACGGCGTTGGCCGGATGCTCGGTGCCATGGCCCATGAACACCAAAGCCTCTCCCTCTTCCGTGGAAAAGTCCTCCAGCAGCGCTTCTGCCGCCCGGCGGCAATCGTCCATGTCATAGAGCAACGGACGGCCCAGGACTACCCTTTCAAACAGTGCCGCTTTTTCGGCCACCTGCCGGGAAAGGGCATGGTATTCCTCCCCGCAGATCAAATGGGTGGGCTGGATATACAGGGTCCGTACACCCTGGGCGGCCAGCTGCTCCATGGCTTCCTGAGGGGATGGCACCTGCTCGCCCCTCTTCGCCAGGATGCGGCGGATGGTGGGGCTGGTATAGGCCCGGTGGGCCGGGAGATGAGGGAAGGCCTGTTTCAGTTCTTCCTCCAAAGCACCGATGGTCTTTTTCCGTGTCTCCTCCACGCTGGTGCCAAAGCTGACGATCAGCAGTGCGGTCTGTTCCATTGTTTTTCTCCTTTGATCCGTTGTTCCAATTCCTCTATGGTGCGGGGCGGATGCTCCTCCATCCCCAAGGCCCGAGCTGCCCGAAACAAAAAGGGCGGCCGCAAATGGGCTTTTTCCAAAAGTTCTTCTTGCTTAAAAAGTTCCCAGGGGGGCAGGTCGGCCAGAAGCCGGCCTTTTTCCATCACCAGACACCGGTCGGCCCATCCATAGGCAAAGTCCACATCATGGGTGGCCACCATCAGGGTCAGGCCCTTCTGGTGCAGCTTCTCCAGCAGCCCTTCCAGTTCCCAGGCTCCCTGGGGGTCCAAAGCGGCGGCCGGCTCATCCAGCAGCAACACTTTTGGCTCCATGGCCAGCACTCCGGCAATAGTCACTCTCTTTTTTTCTCCGCCGCTGAGATATTGGGGTGCTCTTTCCTCAAACCCTTCCAAACCCAGCTGGCAAAGTGCTTCCCTGGCCTGCTGCCTGGCTTCTTCCTGGGAAAATCCCAAATTCAATGGTCCGAAAGCCACATCTCCCAGCACCGTAGGGGCGATGATCTGTTCATCCGGCTGCTGGAAAACGATGCCCACTCCCTGCCCCAGAGCCAGCCGGTCCCGGCGCTTACGGCAGTCCATGGGCTGTCCCTCATAGATCACCTGTCCCTTTTGAGGATGGAGCACTCCGTTGCAGCAAAGGAACAGGGTGGATTTTCCTGCTCCGTTGCCTCCCAGTACAGCAATACGCTCTCCGGCTCTGACCTTGAGAGAAAGCCCTTCCAAGGCAGGGGCATCCCCGCCGTAGGAATAGCAAAGATCCTCCAGCTGCAATATGATCTGTTCCATGTTACCTCCCCGGCCAAAAGACCGTGATCCCCAGGGCTGCAAGACCCAAAGCGGCCCACAGGCCATGACGGAACCGCACAGGCTTTTTCTCCTGAAGAAAACAGAAAGTGCCGTCATATCCCCGGCTCTCCATGGCCTGCCAGCTCCGCTCGGCCCGCAAAATGGCGCCCCCTAGAAGGCCCTGGGCTACCAGAGCAAAGCTCTGCACCCTTCTTCCAAAGCGGCCCTGCCCCATACGGGCCTGGGCGGCCTGATTGCGCCGCTGTCCCTCCTCCCACAAGAGGAAGAGGAAACGGTAGATCAAGAACATCAACTCCAGCACCACCTGGGGCACATGGATTTTTTCCAGGCAGTGGATGACCTCCGGCAAAGGGGTGGACAGGCTGAGGAAATACAGACAGCTCACCCCACCCATGGCCCGGCAGAAGGTCAAAACGGCATCCTGCCGTCCCGCTGCCGTGGTCGAAAGCCATACCGGCCCCAGAGGGATGTCCAGAAGCCCTACCGGAACCGGGGAAAGGTGAAAAATCATCACCAGGGCACTCAAAGCGATGAAAGACAAAGGCAGCGCCAGAAAGGAAAAATACCGTCTGAGGGGCACTTTTCCCTTCCATACAGTGACCCCGCCTAGGATCAGACCTGCCAGCAGCGGCGGCCAGGGACTTTTGGCCCCGGCACAGAGAAAAAGAGCTCCCAGGGAAAACAGGATCTTGATCCCGGGATGCACCTTGCCCAAAGGGGAACGCTGGGCCAGCTGATCGAAGGACACCACTCCATGGTGACTGTGCCCGCCATGTCCCAAAAGGAAAAACGCCAGCAACGCCGCTGCAATCCCCATGGCCAGGGCATATCTCCCCGGCAGACTGCCCCAGGTGAAAGCCAGCGTCAGCACAAAGGCCAGAAGGCCCCAAAGCACCTTCTTCACCATGAATGCTTTCCCCCTTTCACGCACTCCAAGCCCTGCCGCAGGGCAGGGCTTGGAAGGGGTCGCTTATTGAGATGCTTCATCATTCCGGTATTTTTTCCGGGCGGCCAGCCAGCCGAAGCCAAAGCCCAGCACCCCGGCGCCCAGACCGGCCTGGAGACAGAAGAGCAGGCTCTCGGTCTCTCCGCCAGGCGGCTCCAGAATGCTTTCGGCCCAAGGCTCATAGTCCGGGTCCACCTTCTGCACCGCTTCTTCCGCCGCGCCGTCGGCGCCGCCGAACTCACTGTTTTTCACCATCACCAAAGGAAAGACGGCGATGAGGGCGCACAGCAGAAGCAAAAGTACTGCGATCACACTCTTTTTCATCTTGCACCCTCCTCACATCTTCTCCAGGCCAGATCCCGCAGTTCCGGCTGGGCATAATGATCCAGCCCCATGACGACCACCACGGTGACGATGCCCTCAATGATGGCCAGCGGCACCTGGGTCAGGGCAAAGATGCCCATAAACTCCATGGTGGAGCTCCACACTCCGCCTGTGCCAGGATGAGAAATGCCCAGCTGGAAGCTGGTGATGCAATAGGTGAACAGATCCCCCAACATAGCGCCCAGGAACACCGAAATTTCCCGCTTCATGCCCATTTTCTGGCACAGTTTCCACACCCCATAGGTGAGGAAGGGCCCGGCGATGGCCATGCTGAAGGTGTTGGCCCCCAGGGTGGTCAGGCCGCCGTGGGCCAGAAGCAGCGCCTGAAACAGCAGCACAATGATGCCCAGCACCGCCATCACCGAAGGCCCGAAGAGCATGGCCCCCAGACCGGTGCCGGTGGGATGGCTGGAAGAGCCGGTGACGCTGGGGATCTTGAGAGCCGACAGCACAAAGGCATAAGCCCCGCACATGGCCAGAAGCAAGAGGGCCTTCCGGTGATCCCGGGTGATGTTTTTGATGCGGATGACGCCCCAGACCAAAAAGGGCAGACAAATGACGCCCCAGGCCACACAGTGGCTGGGGGGCAGGAATCCCTCCATAATGTGCATCGCGCCTGCCTGCCGTGTTACACCGGCACCCAGGGCCATGAACAAAGAGAGACTCAGAGCCAGTTTTTCTCGTTTGCGCATGACAATTCCTCCTTTTTTTCTCGGCGGTCTCCGGCACAAAAAAATGCCTTTTCCCTGGGGAAAAGGCATAAAAAGACCAAAGTGCCAAAGCACCGCCCTTGTTACGCCAGCCAAGGATTCCGTTAGCTGTGTAATTTGCCGCGCACCGCAAAGCGGCCCGGCTATGTATCAACAGGCAGGTCTTCTGGCTCAGGCGTCTTTGCCCTTTCCGCCTTCCCGTGTGTAACCACAGTGACATTCTGGAAAAGGGCTCGGCCATTACAGCGGCGGTCCCGCGTGGGAATTGCACCCAACTTACCTATTCTCGCCGGGAAAATTCCCCCGGCGCACCGGTTGATCTCTGTCCACGATAGTTTACACCCCCCGCCCTTTTTTGTCAACGAAAAAGAGCGAGGGGTGCTGCATTCTTATTTCTCTTCCTGACGCATCTGCTTCACAAGGCGCGCCTGGCGGCGATCCTCTTTGGAGGGCAGTTCGGAAATGATGATGGAAGTGACGATGATCAGTCCCCCGGCCACCAGGTTTGTGGTCAGCGGTTCATAGCCCATGACCACCGAGGCGATACAGGCAAACACCGACTCCAGGGAAAAGATGATGGCGCACCGGGAGGGCTCCACATTTTTCTGCCCCACGGTCTGGAAATAGCCTGCGGCCAATGTAGCCAGAAACACCACCAGCAAGGTGGGGATCAAAGCGGCTTTCACATCCACGCCCTCAAAAGTGACTTTTCCCGTGACAAGGGCCGTAATAAAGGAAAGCACACAGGTGGTGGCCTGGGGCAGAAAGGTGAGCACTTTGGAAGGCAACTGGCTGCTGAACCGATACAGGAAGGTCATCTGCAAGGCAAACAGCAGAGCCGATACCAGGGTAAGCCCATCGCCAAAAGAAAGGGAGAAACTCTCTCCCGGCACTCTGGTGAGCACATAAAGCCCCAGGAAGCACAAGGCGGCGCAGGCATAGATCTTCTTTTGGGGCTTCTGCCGCAAGAGGGCCCACACCACAAAGGGAGTGAGCACCACATAGGATGTGGTGATAAAGGCGCTGTTAGAGGGCGTGGTCATGCCCAGAGCAATGGTCTGCACCAACATGGCGGCATAGAGAAAAAAGCCCACCGTAAGGCCCATGAGCACTTGGCGGAAGGTGAGTTTCTTCACTTCCTTGCCGCAGAAAGGCAGCCAGATCAGCGACGCCAGCAAATACCGAAGAAACAGGAAAAAGCTGCTGTCCAACCCGGCGTTCAATGCATCTTTCACCCATAAAAAAGACACGCCCCACAAAAAGGCGGTGCCGATGAGCATCAGATTGAAGAGCCATGCGTTTTGGTGTTTCATGTTGTTTGATCCCCTTTTCCCGGAAAACCGGGGGAAATTTGCCAAAAGGCATTATGTAGAAATAGTATCATGTTCCCATGCCTTCTGTCAAACCGCATCAGGGACGCCGGACACCCGTGGCGCATACAATAGGGTGAGCGCTCCCCTCAGGGAAGCGCCAATTCAAATGGGATGGTGAGAGTATGAGAAATCATTGCCAAAGAAATTGCTGCTCCTGCTGCCGCCCCTGCGCCCCCCAGATCCAGACCATCTGCACCTGCGCCCGCTATGTGGATGTTCCCATGAGCATCTACAATGGCAGCGGATACACAGAACTGGAGTGCTGCCAGGATACCCTGGAAGTGCTGCAGGAAATCTCCAGCACCCTTCAGCGCATGGCCCCCGCCGAAAATTGCTGCCGGCAGAACTGCTGCCACAGCTGGCGTTCCTGCTGCTGAATCCCCGAGATCGGAAGAGCGTCGTGTAGGGAAAGAGTGTA
>CALLCY010000122.1:0-6374 GCA_938000015.1 uncultured Clostridia bacterium | reverse complement strand
AACTTCCACATCACCGATGATCACCTGGGCGAGGGCGGCCCTAAAGCCAAATTCCAGGCCAATGTGAATGCCATCCGGCTGCTGAAGGAGCTGGAGATCAACGGACAGCAGGCAGGCCCAGAGCAGCAGGAAGTCTTATCCCGGTATGTGGGATGGGGCGGCCTGCCGGATGCCTTTGACCCAGGGAAAGAATCCTGGAGCAAAGAATACGCTCTTCTGAAGGACTTGCTGACCCCAGAGGAATATGCCGCAGCCAGAGCTTCCACGCTCAATGCTCATTACACCAGCCCCACGGTGATCCGGGCTATTTACGAAGCCGTGGGGCAGATGGGATTTCGAACAGGGAATATCCTGGAGCCATCTTGCGGTGTGGGCAATTTCTTTGGTCTGCTGCCGGAGAACATGGCCGGAAGCAAACTGTACGGCGTGGAACTGGATTCCATCAGTGGACGGATTGCCCAGCAGCTCTACCCAAAGGCCGATATTACCGTAGCGGGATTTGAGACCACCGATCGGCGGGATTTCTACGATCTCGCCATCGGCAATGTGCCCTTCGGCCAGTACCAGGTCAACGACAAGGCCTACAATAAGCTGGGATTCTCCATTCACAACTATTTCTTTGCCAAGGCTCTTGATCAGGTGCGTCCCGGTGGAGTGGTAGCCTTTATCACAAGCCGGTATACCATGGATGCAAAAGATTCCAGTGTGCGCCGGTACCTGGCTCAGCGGGCCGAACTGCTGGGAGCCATCCGTCTGCCCAACAACGCTTTCAAAGCCAATGCAGGAACTGAGGTTGTATCGGACATCATTTTTCTTCAAAAAAGAGAGCGTCCCTTGGACATCGAGCCGGATTGGACGCAGATTGGGCAGACCGAAGATGGTTTTACCATCAACCAATACTTTATCGATCACCCGGAGATGGTGCTGGGGCGGCCCACAATGGAAAACACACAGTATGGCAGACAGGATTATACTGTGGTTCCCATTGAGGGTAAGGAGCTGGCCGATCAGCTGCATGACGCAATCCGGTACCTCCATGGAACTTACCAGGATATTCAACTGATGGAGCTGCAAGAAGGAGAAAGCATAGATTCATCCATTATTGCTGATCCAAATGTGAAAAACTATTCCTATGCTCTGATCGACGGTGTGGTATATTACCGGGAAAATAGCCGCATGGTGCGGCCTGATCTAAATGCCGCCGCCGAAGCCAGGGTCAAGGCCATGGTGGAGCTGCGGGACTGCGTTCAAGAGCTGATCGATCTGCAAATGGACGCCGCCACATCAGATGGAGAGATTCAGGAAAAGCAGGCAGAGCTAAATAGGTTGTACGATCTTTTTTCGGCCAAGCATGGTCTCATCAATGACCGGAAAAACCGAGCAGCCTTTTCCAATGATTCTTCCTATTATCTCCTGTGTGCATTGGAAGTCATCAATGAGGATGGAAAGCTGGAGCGCAAGGCAGATATGTTTACGAAGCGCACCATCAAGCCCCATGAGGTGGTGACTTCCGTAGACACAGCCAGCGAAGCTCTGGCTGTATCCATTGCGGAAAAAGCCTGTGTGGACATGGTCTATATGGAGCAGCTCACCGGGAAAAGCGAAGAGGAGCTGGTAAGCCAGCTGCAAGGGGTGATTTTCCGTCTGCCCGATGCTGCGCCGAAAGAAGAAAGGCCGCAGTATGTGACCGCCGACGAATATCTGTCCGGCAATGTGAGAGAAAAACTGGAGCAGGCCCAAAAAGCATTGGAGGCCAGTGAGATCTTCCGGCCCAATGTGGAAGCCTTGGAGCAGGCCCAGCCGCCCCGGCTGAATGCGTCGGAGATCGATGTGCGTCTGGGAGCCACCTGGATCGATCCTCAATATATCCGGCAGTTTGTTTTTGATACCTTTCAGCCTGCATTCTACAATCGCCGCCACATCCAAATCAACTTTTCGCCCGTCACCAGTGAGTGGCAGGTCAGCGGAAAAAGCTCAATCAGCCGGGCCGATGTGGCAGCCTACATGACTTATGGCACCCAGAGGGCCAGCGCCTACCGCATCCTGGAGGACACCCTCAATCTGCGGGATGTACGCATCTATGATACCCTGGAGGACAATAGCCGCGTGCTGAACCAGAAGGAGACCATGCTGGCCCAGCAAAAGCAGCAGGCCATCAAGGACGCATTCCAGAACTGGATCTGGCAAGACCCCCAGCGCCGACAAACCCTGGAGGAACGCTACAATGTCCTTTTCAATTCCACCCGGCCACGAGAGTACAACGGCAGCCATATTGTGTGTGGCGGCATGAATCCGGCAATCACCTTGCGGGAGCACCAGAAAAACGCCATCGCCCATGTGCTGTACGGCGGCAATACGCTGCTGGCCCATGAGGTGGGAGCAGGAAAAACCTTTGAAATGGTGGCAGCAGCTATGGAGAGTAAGCGGCTGGGCCTTTGCCAAAAGCCGTTGTTTGTAGTGCCCAATCACCTGACAGAGCAGTGGGCATCGGAATTTCTTCGGCTGTACCCTTCAGCGAAAGTCTTGGTCACGACCAAGAAAGATTTTGAACCTCAGAACCGCAAAAAGTTCTGTGCCAGAATTGCCACCGGCGACTACGATGCAGTTATCATGGGACACTCTCAATTTGAGAAGATCCCCATCAGCCGGGAACGCCAGGAGCGACTCCTGCAAGATCAAATCAACGAGATCGAAGATTCCTTGGCTGCGATGAAAAACAGCCGGGGAGAGACCTTTTCCATCAAACAGATGGAAAAGACACGAAAGTCTCTGCAAGCTAGATTGGAGAAATTGACCGATACTGCCCGAAAAGACGATGTGGTGACCTTTGAACAGCTGGGCGTGGATCGGCTCTTTGTGGACGAATCCCAGGCGTACAAAAATCTGTTCCTCTACACAAAAATGAGGAATGTGGCCGGTCTTTCCACATCGGAAGCCCAGCGCAGTTCTGATATGTTTATGAAATGCCAGTACATGGACGAACTGACCGGCGGGCGCGGCGTGGTTTTTGCGTCGGGGACGCCGGTGAGCAACAGCATGACCGAGCTTTATACCGTGATGAGGTACCTTCAGTACGGCGCTCTGAAGGAGAAAGGCATGACCCACTTCGACGCCTGGGCGGCAACTTTCGGGGAAACCACAACCAGCATTGAGCTGGCCCCTGAAGGCACGGGCTACCGGGCCAGAACACGGTTTGCGAAGTTTTTCAATTTGCCCGAGTTGATGAATATTTTCAAAGAGGTGGCGGATATCAAAACAGCTGACCAGCTGCACTTGCCGGTACCGGAAGCCAAGATCGAAATTGTGGTGGTGCAGCCGTCCCAATACCAAAAAGAGCTGGTGAAGGATTTGTCCGATCGGGCTTCTGCTGTTCACAGTGGGTCGGTAGACCCGGCGGTGGATAATATGTTGAAAATCACCAGCGATGGCCGCAAGCTGGGTCTGGATCAGAGATTGATGAATCCGCTGCTGCCCGATGATCCGGAAAGCAAACTGAATGTCTGTGTGCGCAATGTGCTGCGGATCTGGGAGGAGGGGAAAGAACAAAAGCTGACCCAGCTTTTGTTTTGTGATCTCTCCACGCCGAAAAAAGATGGAACATTCAATGTGTATTCCGATATCAAGGAGAAGCTGCTGGCGGCTGGTGTGCCGGAGACAGAAGTGGCTTTTATCCACGATGCCGATACAGAGATGAAGAAAAAAGAATTGTTTGCCAAGGTGCGCCGGGGCCAGGTGCGAATCCTCCTGGGAAGTACCACCAAAATGGGCGCCGGAACCAACTGCCAGGATCGTCTGGTGGCACTGCATCACCTGGATGTAGGCTGGCGTCCATCCGACATGACCCAGCGCAATGGCCGCATCATTCGTCAGGGCAATCAGAACGACCAGGTGCAGATCTATCAATATGTGACCGAGGGAACCTTTGACGCCTATCTGTATCAGACTTTGGAGAACAAGCAGAAATTCATCAGCCAGATCATGACCAGCAAATCACCGGTGCGCTCCTGCGAGGATGTGGATGAACAAGTGCTTTCCTACGCCGAGGTGAAAGCCCTGTGCGCAGGGAATCCCATGATCAAAGAAAAAATGGATCTGGATATCAGCGTGGCCAAGTTGAAAATGCTGAAGGCCGATTACAAAAGCAAACAGTATCAGCTGGAAGATCGGCTCTTGGGGTATTTCCCGGCAGCAATCGAGGAAAATAAGGGATTTATCCAAGGCTTCACACAAGATCTCCATCGGGCCGAAGAACATCCATTGCCCAAAGAGGGATTTGTGGGCATGACCGTCCAGGGAGCTTCTTTTTCGGACAGGCAGGAAGCAGGAGAAGCAATCCTGAACGCTTGCAGAAGAATGGAAAGCGGAAAAACAGCGGAGATCGGTACTTATCGGGGCTTTTCCATGGAGCTTTCCTTTGAGAGCTTCAGCAAGGAATTTCGGCTTGGTCTAAAGGGCGAAATGACCCACTGGGTTTCCCTGGGCAGCGATGCTCGAGGGAATATCACTCGCTTGGATCACAGCTTGAAAAACATCGAGCAAAAGATTGAATCGGCCAAACAGGAGGTGGAGCACTTGCAGCAGCAACAGGAAGCCGCCCGTAACGAGCTGAAGAAGCCATTTCCCCAGGAGCAGAAGCTGGCCGAGAAAAGCGCACGGCTGGCTGAGTTGAACGCATTGCTTGATATGGAGAATCAAAAAGGGAGAAAAGAGGTGAAACACCAGAAAGAACGAAAGAAAGATCTGGAGCGGTAACAGCAAGGGCCTGCTTTATAGCAGGCCCTTATGCTTTTTAGGAAAGGAGCAGATATGAAAGCAAAAAATGCCCCCGATCGGATGGGGGAGATCACCCAGCAGCTGGAGGATGGTGTGCGGAAGATCTTCGAAAGCGGAGAGTTTGAGCGGTATCTGCGCACCATGTCCCGGTTTCATCATTATTCTGTGAATAACAGCATCCTCATTTTCATGCAGCGACCGGACGCTTCCCTGGTGGCCGGGTATACATCCTGGCAGAAAAATTTCCAACGCCATGTGAAGAAAGGGGAAAAGGGGATTTTTATTCTGGCTCCTTGCCCTTACAAAGTAAAAAAAGAGCAAGAGAAAAAGGATGATCTGACAGGGCGGCCTTTGCTGGATCAGGATGGCCAACCGCTGAAAGAAGTGGTGGAGATCACACAGGTGAGTTTTCGTCCGGCAGCGGTATTTGATATCAGCCAGACGGAAGGAAAGGAACTGCCCACCATTGGAGTGGAAGATCTCCAGGGCCAGGTGTCGGAATACGACACATTGCTGGAGACTTTGAAAGAGATCTCACCGGTGCCTATCGGCTTCGAAGAGATCTCCGGCGGCAGCAAAGGATATTACAGCTGGGGTGAGCAGCGCATTGCCATTCAGGCCGACATGAGCCAACTGCAAACGATTAAAACTATGGTGCATGAGATTGCCCATAGCAAACTCCACGCCATCGACAAAGATGCTACGCCGGAAGAAAAGGCGCAGCGTCCGGATCAGTATACCAGAGAAGTGCAGGCAGAAGGGGTGGCCTATGTGGTATGTCAGCACCTGGGCCTGGATACATCGGATTATTCCTTTGGCTATGTGGCGTCCTGGAGCACGGGAAGAGATCTGAGTGAGCTGAAAAGCTCCCTGGATACCATCCGCACAGCTTCTGCTGAGATCATTGACGCCATTCAGCACCAAAAAGAACGCCAGCCCGAAAAAGAAAAACTGGGCATGGAAAAGGATGAAGAGCAGTATCCATGCGTACCCCAAGCATTGGCCAAAAGAAAGCGCCGTAAAATTGCTCCCGAAGCTGCTAAAAAACGCAAGCAGCGGGAACAGGTACGCTAAAACACATGAGACAAGGAGGGGAGTTATGGCTATTGGAGAACGGATTCGGTTTTTCCGCCGTCTGCGTGGAATGACCTCGAAAGAACTGGGTATGGCCGTTGGATTTTCTTCCAGTACAGCAGAGGTGAGGATTTCTCAGTACGAAAAAGGGCTGCGAACACCAAAGATTGGCGTCATTAAAGATCTGGCTGACCATCTTCAAGTATCGCCTGGCGCATTGAATGTGCCGGATATGGATTCCAGCCAGGGGTTTATGCACACTCTCTTTGCCATAGAAGATCTCTATGGTCTGCAAGTTGGAAAACTGGACGGGGAGCTTTGCCTACACTTTAGTAACATTGAAGATCGAATGAAGTTTAAGGAAGATTTTGAGACCTGGTATACCATGCTGCGTCGCTATCAGCTGGGGGATATCAGTAAGGAGGAGTATGACCAGTGGCGGTATACATTCCAAGGCGAAATGGAAAATGCCTGCAAACGGCTCATAGAGCCGCCAGAAAAAGCGATCAGCAGTAGGAGGTAAAAAA
>CALLCY010000121.1:0-12405 GCA_938000015.1 uncultured Clostridia bacterium | reverse complement strand
AAAAACCCCCTTTGCTGCCGGGTCCTCACCCGCCAGTTCACCCTGAGCCCGGAGGAACACGCCCAGCAATGCGTCTGGCTCACCGGCCTGTGCGCTTTGAAAACCGCCCAGATCATTGTGCGGGAACTGGGGCTCACCAATCTGGACGAGCAACCCGCCTAAATAGAAAAAGCCGCCTTACAAGGCGGCTTTTTCTATACTCATAATGTTTAAAAATCCAAACTTACAGCTTCTACCCGGTTTATTTCATCCATTGAATCTCTATCTGCAACTACCAAATCAAAACTGATATTTTTCACTTCATCTATGGAAGTAATGCTCAACGAAGAAAATGAAATGAAAAATCCAGTTCGACCTGATTTTTCTGGCAAAATATATAGAGGTGCTCCACTGCCTACCAAAGGAACCATCTCGTCATTTACAGACGCTTTATCAAGATATATCCAAATCTCTTTATCTGTTTTGTTCTTCACATTGATGTCGATATAAAAAACACCTTCGACACCCATATCAGTTGCATCATAGATTTTTTCAAAAGTTGCAGTCACATAATCATTATCTGCAAAAACAACTTCATCGTGTTTAGATTGTTCTGCCGAATCATTTGATTCTCCAGACAAATTATCCCCTGTACAACCACTCATCATTGCAATAACAAGTATGAACCCCAGCAATAAACTTAAAGATTTTTTCATTATTCCACCTCCACGCGTGGAATATTATAACATACCCGCAAATAAAAGTCACCATTTTTTAGAAATAAACACATAAACCTTCCTATATATGCCAGCGGTTCTTCCCCTGGGTGCGCCGGCCATATTCAATGGCTTCCGCCGGGCAATGGGCAATGCAGGCCATGCAGTGGATACAGTTTCCCTGCCACTGGGGTTTTCCCTCCACCATGCGGATGTTTCCCATAGGGCACAGGCGCTGACACAGGCCGCAGCTGACGCAGCCATGGGTGCGAAAGGCCTTGTCCTTGATGAAAAACCGGTACATCCCCTGATTGATAGCCCCGCTTTTCAGCCGGTCGAAAAAGGTGGAGCGTTTTTCCGGCAGCCCTTCCCCTTTTCGGATCAGCGCCGCCAGCTTGTCCGTCTGGGATTTGGCACGCTCCAGCATCTTGTCTCCCTCCTCCTGGGAAGGAGGCGAAAAGAGCACCAGGTAATTGTCGGGCATTACCACTCCGGCCGCGCCTTGATACTCCCAGCCCTTTTCCTGGCAAAGCGTCCGCAGGCTCTCCCCTGCATTGCCGATCTCCCCGCCGCAGGTCAGGACAAAATAGGCCTGCCGGCTTCCCTCAAACCGGCTGCGGCGGAGAAAATCCACAAACACCCGAGGCGCCTGCCAGCCGTAGGTGGGACAGACGAAGACCCATGGGGTTTCTGACTGAAAGGCCCCATACTCCCCTTTTCTCATGGTGGGGACGATATCCACCCATTCCTCTCCCAACTTGGCCCCTAGCCAACCGGCACATTTCCGGCTGTTGCCGGTACCTGTAAAATAAAGGATCATACTCCCCAAAACTCCTTCCCTTACTCCCTGCGCAGAAAAAACGGCCCTCAAAGGGCCGTTTTTTCATCGTATCGGCCTTTTTCCTCAGTATAATACACCGTTTCCCAAAGGGCAAGGCCCGTCAGGAATTGAGGAAAAAGACTCCAGCATTGAGATAGGCGGCAAAGAGCACCCACAAAAGATAGGGGATCTGAAGCCGGGCCGCCTTGATATCCACCTGGGAAAACAGCCGGATCATGGCCGCAATCAGCCCCAACATCACAAGCAGCCACAAAAGGGCCAACCCATAGCGGCCCAGGCCGAAAAAGAGGATGCTCCAGAAAAAGTTGAAGCCCAGCTGCAAAAGGAACACCCCCAGCCCACGGCGTCTGGCCTCCGAAGACGGAGCCAGATAGACCCGGGCAGCCCCCAGGCCCATGAGTACATAGAGCACGCTCCACACCACCGGGAACACCCAGCCCGGCGGGGACAGGGGCGGTTTTTGCGCTGTCTGATTATAAAACTCCACCCCATCCCGGGTGAGCCATCCGGAAAGACCGCCCACCGCCAGCGCCAACAGCACAAATCCCACATAAGGCGCCCATTTTCTCCATTTTTCCTGCACTGCACATCACTCCCTTTTCAGTATATGGAAAAAAGGAGCAAAAAATCCTCACAGGACCTTAAAAAGCCAGATTTTCCAGTGCGATCCGGTCTTCCGGCGTCACTGGACGCAGCACCCGGCAAGGCGACCCCACCGCCACCACTCCCGGCGGGATATCCCGGCAGACCACGCTTCCCGCGCCGATCACCGATCCCCGGCCGATGGTGACACCGCCGCAGATCACCGCATTGGCCCCGATCCACACATCGTCCTCCAGGGTGATGGGCTTGGAGGTGGAAATTCCCTCCCGGCGCTGCTCCGGGTCCAGAGCATGGCCCGCACAGGCCAGGCACACCCCAGGGGCAATAAAGGCGTTGGCCCCGATGTGCACCGGGGAAGTGTCCAGTATGACGCAGTTGTAATTGATCACGGCCAGACCATGGGTGTGGATATTGAAGCCATAGTCGCAGCGGAACCAGGGCTCGATAAAGGTGAGGGGATGACAGGTGCCCAGAAGCTGCTCCAGAATGATCCGCCGCTCTCCCTCGGCTCCCGGCGGAGACTGGTTATACCGCCAGCACAGGCTCTGGGCCCGCTTTTTCAGCCGGGGTGGAATGTTCCTGTTCTGTCCCACATAGCCTTGATCCATTTGCAGAATATCTGAAATTTCCATTTTTTGCTCCTTCCGTTATCAATCCATGCCCCGCAGACGATTGAGGCAGGCCAGCACTTCGGCCAGCCGGGGCCGGGCCAGAAAAGGCACGCTTCCCTGGCACAATCCTTCCAGGCCCTGCTCTTCCATGATCTTTTCCACCTGCCGGGCGGCCTCCTGCAAACTGCACCGGCCATCCAGCAGCTGCCGGTGGGCATAGAGAAGTGCATAGCCCAACGCGGCGCATTGCTCACTGTCTGTCACCTGCTCCACCTGACGCAGGTCGATCTCCTCCTTGCCCACGCTCACGGCCTCCCGGCCCATGGCACGCACCTTTACCCGCTCTCCCCGGAAAGGCGCAAAAGGCCGGGGAGCCCGGCGGCTTTCCGGCGCTTTTCCCTCCGGCGCCGGAACAAGTCCCATGGGAAACTGAGCCGCTTCCTCCTTGGCCCGGGCTGTGATGTCCCGGGGCATATACCGGTCCATCTGCACCACTTGATGGGCCACATGGAAAAAGCTCCCCGAGCTTCCCGCCGCCAGAATGGTGGAAACGCCCCACTTTTCATATAGCTCCCTCACCCGCTGGAGGAAGGGAATGATGGGCTCCTGGCCGGGGCTGACCACCCGCTGCATCAGTTCGTCCCGATAGAGGAAATTGGTGGCGCTGGTGTCCTCGTCCATCAGCAGCACCCTGGCTCCACCCTCCATGGCCTCCACCACATTGGCCGCCTGGGAAGTGCTGCCGCTGGCGTCCCGGGTGGTAAAACAGCGGGTATCCCGCCCCGTGGGCAAATCCCGAATAAACAGGGAAATGTCGGTATGCCACACGCTGCGCCCGTCCTCGGCCCGAATTTTCACGGCGGAAGGGTCGGTGATGACAAACTCCCGCCCATCTCCGGCGATGTGGTCATAGACCCCATCCTCCAGGGCCCGCAGCAAGGTGGATTTGCCGTGATATCCCCCGCCCACAATGAGGGTCACCCCTTTTTTGATGCCCATGCCCCGGACCTCTCCCCGGTGAGGCAGGGCAAAACACACTTCCATCTCCGGCGGCGAGAGGAACGGCACCGCCCCTTCCATGGGACGATCCGACACACCCGAAGCCCTGGGCAAAATGCTGCCGTTTGCCACAAAAGCACACAGTCCCTGCTCTGACAAATGATCCCGGATATATTGCCGGTCGTCGGCCAGCTGGGCCAGGGATGTGAAATAGGCCCCATCCTTCTCTTTATTATATAACAGGCTGGTTTTCACCAGGGCGGGAAGCTGATCAAAAAGCATCCGGCGCAGGCTATCCCCATCCACGGTGCGGCCAAAGGCAGGAAAGCCCATCTCCAACCGGAAAAGCACCTCACCGGTGCGGGGATCGATGCGGCAGGCGGTGCGCTCCAGCACTTGCTGGGTGCACTGGCTTGTGGCAATCAGGCCGCTGTGCCCTGAGCCCTTCACCCGGAAGCTCTCTTTTTTTGCCCCGGCAGCAAAACGGCGGATCAGCTCATCCTGCAAAGCGATGCGTCGGCAAGGCGTTTCATAGAGCTCCCGGGGAAAGGCCGCTTGCTGCCCGGTCAGGTGCAGGCTGAGCCGGGAGGGAGAGGCAAAGGGGTCCCCCTGCACATGGTCGATAGACAAGGTGTAAAAGGGAAACCGGTATTCCCCTCGGGTCTCTTTGTAGGCGGGATATCCCCGCCGGTGGATCTTATGCAGAATCTGCTCCAGCTCCCTTTGGCTGTCCATCACAGCTCCTCCTTTGTTGCTTTTTCCTCTATTCTACACCAAATCCCCTGCTTTGCGCTACATAAAAATACTAAAAAGAGAAAAAATATTCTTTTGAAGGAACAAGGCATCTCCTTTTCTCACCCTGTCGCGCCGCCAGAAAAAATGACATCCTTTCTTCCCGAGGCTTACAACGCCCTGGGCCAGAAACCCCAGGGCTTTCCCTTCGCTTTAGTAAATTTTCCGTTTCTCCATAGTCTGGAAGGGCTTTTCCCTTTTTCTCCCTTCCTTCCCGTTAAGTTATTAAACAAGTGAATAAATCGTTAAATTTCTATTACAAAAAACGATTGGCTTTCTGTCGAAAGGAAGGTTATACTGGGAATCGCGGCCAAATGGCCGTAAAATTATGCACAAAGGAGCAACAGAATGAAAAAGAGAGTATTGGCCCTGCTGCTGGCCACCATGATGCTGCTGGGCCTGGCGGCCTGCAGCAGCGACGAAGGAACAAACAGCGGCAAAAAGGACAGCGATGGCGGCAGCGGCAAGCAGAAGATCACCATCGCCATCGGCAATACCTACAAGCCCTTCTGCTATCTGAACGAGAACGAAGAGCCCGACGGCTACGAATATGACCTGTTCCAGCTGGTGGCTGAGAAAATGAGCGACAAATACGATGTGGAAGTGGTCTGCGACAGCTGGGACAACCTGTTTGTGGGCCTGGAAAGCGGCAAATACGATGTGGTTTCCCACCACATGGCTTACAGCGATGAGCGGGCTGAGAAATATACCGTTTCTGAAGAATCCCTGATGTACTTCGGCAGCTACCGGGTCATCTACAAGGCCGGCCGCACCGACATCAGCGACCTGGACAGCCTGGCCGGCAAGACCATGGCCAACGCCCCCAATGACAACATCGGCAAGGCACTGGTGGCCTATAACGAAGAGCATCCCGACAACCCCATCATCCTCCAGGAGACCTTCCCCAGCCTGGAAGCCATGATCGCCGGTATCGAAAACGGCCTCTATGACGGCTATACCCACACCTATTTTGACCTGAAAACCAAATATCTGGATGCCTATCCCGACGCCGATCTGGAAATGAGCGATGTTCCCCTGCTGGAGGACGAAGAGGACTGCGGCACCTATGCTCTGCTGAAAAAGGGCAACACCGATCTCCAGGCCGACTTCGACGCCGCCATCAAGGAGCTGCGGGAAGAGGGCAAGATCGGCGAGCTGTGCGTGGAGTGGTTTGGCGAGGACTATTCCGTCAATCCCCAGTAATTCCCCGTCCCACCGATAAGCAAAACAAAAACTGAGTAAGTAGGGAAAAGATATGTTTTCATGGAGCTATGTCATTGAGTATTTTCCCAAGATCATCGACAAATTCCCCATCACATTGCAGCTGGTTTTCATTCCTTTTGTGGTGAGTTTTGCCTTAGGATTCGGCATTGCCCTGCTCCGGCTGAAAAACATCCGTGCCATCGATTGGCTGCTCAAGCTGTATGTGTCCTATGTGCGGTGTACGCCGGTGATCACCCAGATGTTCATCGTCTATTTCGGCCTGCCGGTGCTGCTGCAGAAATTCGGCATCGACGCCTACGACTGGCGGCCGGAGGGGTTCGTCTACATTGCTTACAGCATCAACATATCTGCCTTCCTCTCCGAAACCATCCGTGCTTCCATTCTGGCGGTTCCAGCCGGCCAGATGGAAGCCGGTTTTTCGGTGGGCATGAGCAGCTTTCAGACCATGCGGGGCATCATCGTTCCCCAGGCCCTGAAAATCTCCCTGCCCATGCTGGGCAATATGTTCATCGGCCTGTTCCAGGCCACCGCCCTGGCTTATATGGTGAATGTGGTGGATATGATCGGCAAGGCCCGGAACCTGGCCACCATGGGCGGCCATCTGCTGGAAGGCTATATTTGCTGCGCCATGGTGTTTGCTGTCATCAGCCTGGCGCTGGAGGTGCTCTTCCGCTTTATCAACCGGAAGCTGGCCTTTGGCCACCGCTACGGAATCCAGAGAAAGGCAGGTGCCTGAGATGCAGGCAAAATACTTTTGGATGTGTCTGGAAGCGGCGGTGCAAAAGATCCCCCAGAACCTGATCATGTGTTTCTCCACCCTTTTGATCTGTCTGGTGATTGGGCTGTTCATCGCTCTGGCCCGGATCTATCGGGTGCCGGTGCTGGCTCCTATTCTGGATGTGCTGCTGGCCCTCACCAAGGCCTTCCCCGCAAACCTGATCCTTCTCATCTGCGTGATGGCCTATACCTATACCTTCAACGACATCATCGCCTTACTCCATCTGGATATCACCATCCGGGATGTGAACCTGATCTACATTGCCATCATCGCTTTGATCATCGTGGCCCTGCCCGGTTTGTCCGAAGTGATGCGCAGCGGCCTTCTGGCCATTCCCAAGGGACAGTTTGAAGCGGGCTATGCCGTGGGCATGACCGCCTTCCAGACTTTCCGGGACATCATCCTGCCCCAGCTGTTCCGGGTGACGGTGCCCATGCTGACAAACTCCACCCTGTCCCTGATGAAAACCACCGCTTTGGTGAATGTAATGGGCGTCAGCGACATCCTCAAAGGCGCCACCGATGCCGCCACCGATTCTTATTGCTTCCTGGAAGCTTATGTGGCGGCGGCCCTGATCTTCTGGTGCCTGGGTGCTCTGATCGAAAAGGCCGGGCGTACGCTGGAGGCCTATCTGAACCGGAGCCACAAGCGCACAACAGCCTGATACACCAAAAAGAAAGGGCGAAACCATGACAACAAACCAAATCAAAGACACTGTGATCGCCCACCGGCGGACGATCCACCGCCTGGCCGAACTGGGTGGTCAGGAATACAAAACCCGGGACTACATCCTGGAACACATCAAAAAATGGGGCCTTCCCTATGAAATGGTCACCGAAACGGCCATTCTGGCCACTCTGGACACCGGCCGGGAAGGGCCTCACATCGCCTTGCGGGCCGATATGGACGCCCTGCCGGTGCAGGAAAATCCGGAGAACTTAAAAGGTCCCCGCGCCTGTGTGTCCCAGCAGGAAGGCACCTGTCATGCCTGCGGCCACGATGCCCATACCGCCATGCTTTTGGGCAGCATGGAAGTGCTTTTGGAGCAAAAAGATGCGCTGAACGGCACCCTGTATTTCTGTTTTGAAGCAGGAGAAGAAGTGGGCACCAGTTCCCGGCAAATGGTGGAGGCCCTGGGCCATCGGAAGGTGGACACCGTGTGGGCCATTCATGTGTACTCTCCCCTGCCCTCAGGTCAGATCGGCATCCGGGATGGCGCTTGCATGGCTGGCTTCGGCGGAATGGACATCACCGTCCAGGGCAAAGGAGGCCACGGCTCCCGGCCCGATCTGTCCCGCAACCCGGTGTTTGCCGCCGCAGACATCGTCTCCACCCTGCCTGGTGTCTTTGTCAACCAGCTGAATGTGGAAAAGACGGTGACCTTTGGCATCACCAGTATCCAGGGCGGCGAAACCTTCAATGTCTTTCCTGAGACCGCCCGTATCCGGGGCAGCATGCGGTTTTTCGACCTGGAAGAAGGCCAGAAGGCCATGGATCTGGTGAAAAACACCGCCCAGCATATGGCGGCCATTCACGGCTGTCAGGTGTCCTTCGGCCGGGTGATGGATCATGTGGGGATTCCAGTGATCAACAGTGCTCCCCACGCCCAGCGGGCCCGGCAAGTGGCCCGGGATCTGTACGGCGATGCCGCCGTTCCCCAGGAGTTTCCCCTGTGGTATGCCTCAGAGAGCTTTTCCGCCTATTGCCGGGCTTACCCTGGTGTGCTGGCTCTGCTGGGTATTCAAAACCTGGAAAAGGGCTGCGGCGCCGAACATCACAACGAGCGTTTTGACATCGATGAGGACGCCCTGGACATGGGTGTCCAAGTGACGGTGGGATATGTGCGGTCCCTGATGGACCACGGCCTGCCGGTATAAGCAAGGGGAAACGATTATGTTAGAGATCAAGAATATCCATAAGAAATTTGACGATCTGGAAGTGCTGAAGGGGGCTTCCATCAAGGTGGACGCCCATCAGGTGGTGGTCATCCTGGGCCCCAGCGGATCGGGCAAGACCACCCTTTTGCGGTGCATCAACTTCCTGGAGCACGCCGACCAGGGCCAGCTGGTGGTTGGCGACACCCAAGTGGATTTTTCTTCCGCCAAAAAGCGTGAGATCCGTGAGATCCGGAAAAAGGTAGGTTTTGTGTTCCAGAACTACAACCTGTTTGCCAACAAGACCGCTATTCAAAATGTGATGCACGGGCTTGTGGTGGTAAAGAAAATGCCCAAGGCAGAAGCCCGGAAAAAGGCAGAAGAGGCCCTGGCCTGGGTCAAGCTGTCGGACAAGCACGATTATTATCCCTCCCAGCTTTCCGGCGGCCAGCAGCAGCGGGTGGGAATCGCCCGGGCCATCGCCATGGAGCCGGACATCATCCTCTTCGACGAGCCCACCTCGGCTCTGGACCCGGAGCTCATAGGCGAAACTCTGGAAATGATGAAGAATGTAGCCAAGCGGGGCATCACCATGCTGGTGGTCACCCACGAGCTCAGCTTTGCTCAGGACATCGCCGACAAGGTGATCTTTATGGATGGGGGCGTGGTGGTGGAAGAAGGCACTCCTGATGAGGTGTTCAACCACACCAAGGAAGAGCGCACCAAAAAATTCCTGGCCCGCATCCTCTCCGGCAAAACCATCCAGACAAACGAAGAACCTGCCAAAGCTTGAACACAAAGCAGCAGAAAGCCCCGGCCATTTTGGCCGGGGCTTTTCGATGGTAACAGGACTACGCTTCTTTTTCCGCTGTGACGCCTTCGCCCAGATAAATGTCATACTTGGCGTTGTCGCCGTATTTCTTCTCCAAGGCCTGGCACAGCTCTTCCAGAGAACCGAGAAGATGCTGGCGCTGGCCCTCCTCCAGCTTTTCCACCCGGTAGTCATGGGCCCGAACGCTGATGTAAAAATCATACAGATCGCTTTCCAGATAGCGGGCGGCTGTGGCCTTTTGGGAAGTGAACCACTCTTCTTCGGCCAGGTCGTCATAAAAGTCCGGTGGTGGATTGCCCCCATGGTAGGAAATATCCACCTCCAGGCAGGAAAGCTCCTCCTCCGGCAGCACCTGGCCCAATACCTTCTGCCCCACTTCCTCCCCAGCCAGCGCAAAGGACAACTGCATCAGCTCCAATGTCAGGGACTGTCGGGCCGAATACCGCTCCCGGCTCAACAAAGAATGCTTGCTGTGGTTGATGCGCATGGTGTGGTCGCTGATGGTCCACACCTTCTCCTCTCCCTGGGCCGTTTGAAAGGCGATGTTCCACTCCCGGAACTCCCCCGGCCGTTTTGTGGTGTAGGTGGGATTGGAGCGGTCGATCACCGAATACATCCGGCTTTCCTTTTCCTCCTGGGAGATGCACTGCCATGCCCTCTCCCCGAAAAACCGATCCAATTCCCCCTGAAACCGCAGCGGCCAGGAAACAAACCAATGCCGCACCAGGAACACTCCGGCCACCAAAGCCGCTGCCGTCAGAATCAGCAGTCCTTTTTTCCATATTTTCATGGGTTTCCCCCCTTTGTTTCCTGCCGCTATTTTACCAAAAATCCTTGCATCAGGGAATCCCCTTGTTCCGTCCCCTCTTCCATGGTATGATGATACCATCAAGCAAGGAGGTATCTCCCATGCCCCGCACCGATGTGACGCAAATGCTTTTTTCCAAGGTCTATCCCCTTTTGGTCAGCAAGGCCCAGAAGAAAGGCCGCACCCGGGAGGAAGTGGATCAGGTGACCAGCTGGCTCACCGGATACAGCCCGGAAGAGATCACCCGGATGGAACAGTCGGACATCTGCTATGGGGATTTCTTCCGCAAGGCCCCGGCCATGAACCCTCACCGCTTCCTGATCACCGGCAAGATCTGCGGTGTGAAGGTGGAAGAAATCGAAGATCCCCTGATGCGGGAGATCCGGTATCTGGACAAGCTGGTGGACGAACTGGCCCGCGGCAAGTCCTTGGAAAAAATCCTGCGCAGCCCCATCCCTGAACAATGAAACAACGCCCTGGGTTCCCTTCTCACAGGCAACTCAGGGCGTTCTCTTTTTTATTTACCCAGCTCTCCACACTGGATGCGGCGTTTCAGGTCCAGCACCTTTTCCTCGATCCGATCCATCACTTGAAAAAAGGCACTGTCCTCCTTCCCGCTGGGGTCCTCCAGCCCCCAGTCCTCCCGATGAGAGCAGGGCAGCGTGGGACACTGCACATTGCAGCCCATGGTGACCACAATATCCACCGGCGGCAGCTGGGAAAGGGGCTTATTGTACTGGCTCTCCTCCATCCGGATGCCATACACCTGCTGCATCAGACGCACCGCCTGGGCATTGATCCGGGAGGCAGGCTCTGTACCAGCGGAATAGCTTTCGAACACATCGGCCGCCAGTTTTTTCCCCAGGGCCTCTGCCATCTGGCTGCGGCAAGAGTTGTGGACACAAAGAAAGGCCACTTTTGGTTTCTGCTGTTTGTTATGCTGTTCCATTTTCCAATTTTCATTCCCTTACTATATTGTATAGTATCTCTTCCATCCGCTCCAAGGGCAGGCCCAATCCCTCTGCCCCTGCGCATCGGCTGGGGCGGGTGTTGACGGCCTGATCCAGCAAAGGCTGGGCCTGCTGGGAAGTATCCAGGCATAGATCCAGCGCCAGCACATCCTCCCAGGCCCGGTTGAGAAAGGCCACCTCCCGCCGGCCATGGGTGCGGGTCAAATCAATATCCCCGGCCCTTTGAAGATACCCGTCCACCGCCTCCGGTGCAAATCCAGCCCCGTGCAAGCTGTCCACCAATCCCTCCCGAAACAATTCAGTGATATCTCCCCACTGAAAAGGACTCACATCCCAGCGTACAAAGGCATACCGACTGTGGCAATGAACGGCCAGCATACATTCCCGGCCCCGAAGGCGAATGTTGTGCACATCCCAACAAAACTGCCTGTCCGGTTCGGTGCCGTAAAGAGGCGGTTTCATTTTCAAAAATCGCTGCAAAGGAAAGGTCAGTCCCAGTTCCATCCGCTCACCTCCCCGCAAAACAAAGGGTCACGGGGCTTTGGTTCATATGATGATCCCTTCACAATGGTCGATCTCATGCTGAATAATCTGGGCCGTCCAGCCGGTAAAGGTGCGGAGACGCTCCTGGAACTTTTCGTTCTGCCAGCGCACCTTGATGGACTGAAACCGACGGGCCGGACGAAGACCCACAAGGGACAAGCACCCTTCCTGAGCATCATAAGGCCCGGATTTCTTCACGATCTCCGGATTGAACATTACCATGTATGTGCCCTCATCATCAAAGGCAATGATCCGTTTGTTGACACCGATCATATTGGCCGCCATTCCCACGCAGCCTTCCCGATGGTGTTTCAGCGTATCCAGCAAATCGGCGGCAACAGGCAGATCCTCTATGGTAGCCAGCTCTGCCTTTTGGGCCAAAAATGCTTCGTCTTTACAAATTTCCCGAATCATTTCACATTCTCCTTGTGTTCCAATATCACCCGGCCGATGGTCTCCGCCGCAAGACGGGAGCCTTGCTCATTGGGGTGTACGCCGTCGGCGGCATAGAGTTGTTCCTTCTGGCTCAGCTGATAAAACCGCTGTCCTACATCGGCTAGGAGGGCTCCATTGTCCCGGGCCGCCTTGCTGTACGCCGCGGACATTGCCCGGGCCATTTCTTCATAATCCCAGCCTTTGCTCTCCAGCTTGCTGCCGCCTTTTTCATAAGCCCAGGTGGCATAGAGCACTGGCACGGCCCCATGCTGCCGTATCTGACTGCAAAGGCGCTCCACGCTGGAAAAGAAGCGTTCGGGCGCCGTGACGGGGCCGTGGCTCATCTCCTGGAGCACCACATAATCCCAGGTTTTCTCCCTGAAAGCCGCCTGGATTTTG
>CALLCY010000120.1:0-6322 GCA_938000015.1 uncultured Clostridia bacterium | reverse complement strand
TTTCCCTACTTAGAGGCTTTTTTGTGCTGTCCGCATAATCTGGGGCGGTTCAAATGAACGGATAGGCTTTTTTTAACTCTGATACGGCCCGGGCTGCCATCCGGTCAAAATGCCCATAATGTCCCACCACAAAAGAGGTTATGTTGAATTCACGAATGTGTTGTTCTATGGCGGCAGACAAGATGGGGAATACACTCTCAGGCGAATTGTGATTACCCAAGAAAAAACAGGTGCTTTCTGACAACATCAGTACATCATCTCACTTTATTTTAATATAAAGTGATGTTACTTAAATGTTAAGTGAATGTATAAAAAGTACAGAGGTTGCTATATCATAAAGGAGGTGATATCAAGATGTGGGAAGGGGAGCGTTATGACCAACAAGCGAGTATTTACCTTGCGTTTATCCGATGAAGTTTTTGATAAAATCGGATATCTGGCTACAAGGGAGCATCGCTCCATGACCAATTATATTGAGTTTGTTCTGATTCAACATTTACAGCAGGTGGAGCGGGAAAAGGGCCCGATTTCTCTGGATGAAAAAGAAGAATAGCAGAAAACCCCGGCCATTGGCCGGGGTTTTCTGCTATTCTTCGGTTTTGGTTTCTTCCAGAGAAAGGGGAGCAGGATCGGGGAGCACAGGGCCGGGGAAGGTGGCCACGCACCGATAGATGGGAAGCCCCTGGGAGGAAAACCGCTCTTCGTATTCGGTCATCACATTGAACAAAGGCAACTTGTGCAGATCAAAGGTGATCTGGCTCAGCTTCAGACCGAAATCGGCAAACTGATTGAGGGAGAACTCAAACAGCTTCTGGTTATCGGTTTTCATGTGGATGCTGCCTCCGGGGCAGAGGAACTGGGCATAGACCCGGAGAAAATTGGGGTGAGTCAGCCGCCGCTTGGCCCGATTGTTGGGGGGCCAGGGGTCGGAAAAGTTGAGAAACAGCCGCTCCACCTCGTCTTTGTCAAAGACATCGGCCAAAGCAATGGCGTCCTGGTTGAGAAAGAGCACATTGGTCAGTCCCAATTCCATGGCTCCCTCCATGGCGATGACCAAGGCGCTGGGGTCCCGCTCCACTGCCACAAAATTCACCTGGGGAAAATGCTGGGCCATTTGCAGCACAAACCGGCCTTTGCCACAGCCGATTTCCAGCCAAAGGGGCCCTTTGCGGCCAAACCGCTCCTCCCATTTTCCTTTGAGAGCCTGGGGCTCTGTGATATGTACCTTTTCGCACCGGGCCGTGCGGGGCTCCAGATTCTTTTTGCGGCGCATTCGCATGGCGTTTCACCTGTCTCTTTCCGTATTTTTTGTCAGTTTACCTATTATACTCAAAAATTCCTTGATTCGCAACCATTCCCCAGGAAATTTCCCGGGGTCAGGCTGGATTTATCCCGCCACTCCAAACCAAATCAGGAGCGCAACACCGATGATGAGAAAAACCATGCCGACTTGCCGGTAGGGTTTTTCGGTGTACTGCTGATATTTATAGAACAGCATAAAGGCAATGCCGAAGAACAGCAGAGACAGGCTTCCTCTCCATGCGGAATTGCCTTTGATCAAACACAGAACCGTTAAGATTTGAGTGGCTGCAATGACATATTCCAGTGCATGGCTTTTGGACTGCACATCGATTTGTTGGTCCCGTTCGTCTTTCAAAGGATAGCGTTTGGGTGATGGATTCATGGTCTGTTTCTCCATTCTCAGTTCTTCGATTCATAATAAATGTATGTGAAAATCTCAGTGAGGAAGGAAAGCCCCCAGGCCAGGGAAAAACCGATCATTATGCCGATAATGCCCAGGTTTTCTGTGGCGATATAGGCGGCCACACAGCCCAGTATCAGCACAAAGAGAATCGATCGGCTGATGACAAGGGCTCGGCTTTCTGATTTCAGTTTGATCAGTTGGTTGCGCTCGTCCATGGCCTCGATTCGATCCTGGCGGCTGGCCTTTCGGGACAGGCTCCGCAGGAGCAAAGTTCCGCCAAACAGAAAGAGTGCGGCGCACACAATACCATCCTTGATGGTCACACTGCTCTGGATGATGCCTGTGGACAAATTCAGCACCCCCAGCACCAGCATGAACAGGCCCTCTGCAAAATTCTTTTTGTTATAAATTTTCATATTCCCCATCCTCCAGTTCCTTGTTCTCTTGCAGGCAGCACAGCTCCTCCACCGTGACATCAAACACCTGTGCAATCCGGTAGGCCAGCATGAGAGAAGGGCTGTATTGCTCCTTTTCAATGGAAATGATCGTTCTTGATGAAACATGGACCAGGTCTGCCAGTTGCTGCTGCGTCATTTTGGCCGCTGTACGCAGTTCCTTTACCTTTGTTTTCATGGGTTCCTCCCAACAACATGAAGCAAACTTCTTGTGAAGTTTGCTTCATGTTAGCAGAAAAGGGCTTGTCTGTCAAGAGTGAGGAAAGAGAACTGTGGAGCAATGTCCTCCGGGGTTGTCAGCAAGAGGGGCGGTATGGTATAATAATATCAGTAAAATATTGTAAATTATGGAGGAATATTATGGAACTGAAAACCATTACAGAGCAGAACTATCAAAAAATTCTGGATCTTTCCACCGGCGCAGGACAAGAGGAGTTTGTGGCCCAGAATGTCCGGTCCCTGGCCCAGGCTTGGGTATTTCGGGATAGGGCCCGCCCCTATGCCCTTTACGAAGGGGAAGAGCCGGTGGGCTTCATCATGTTCGACTGGCGGCCGGAGAAAAAATGGGTGGAGATCTGGCGATTGATGATCGATCACCGGTTTCAGGGCAAGGGCTATGGTCGGGCGGCGGTGCAGAAGGCTCTGGAGTTTCTGAGGGAAAGCGGACTGTTTGAAAAAGTGCAGATCAACTATGTGGAGGAAAACCAGGGGGCCAAGCATTTGTACCGGAGTATGGGTTTCCAGGAGACCGGGGCCATGGAGGGCAACGAAGTGGTGATGGAGATGGATCTGACAGGGGAGAGCAAATAAATGGAACTACGGGAGATCACCGGAGAAAACTATCAACAGGTTCTGGACCTTTCCACCGGAGCCGGACAGGAGAAATTTGTCACAGCCAATCTGTATTCTCTGGCCCATGCCTGGGTGTTCCAGAAGACCGCTCGGCCCTATGCCCTGTATGAAGGAGAAGAACCGGTGGGCTTTATCATGTTCGACTGGCGGCCGGAGGAAAAGACGGCGGAGATCTGGCGATTTATGATCGATTACCGGCACCAGGGGAAGGGCTATGGCCGCCGGGCCATGGAGCTGGCCCTGGAGAAGATACGCCGGGCAGGGGTGTTTGATCGGGTGCAGCTTTACTATGTGCCGGGGAATGAGAAGGCCCGGGCCCTGTATCACAGCCTGGGATTTGGGGAAACGGGCAACACCCTGGATGGAGAAATCCAGATGGAACTGATTCTGGAGTAAATAAAAGAAAACAGCAGGAATCAAAAGAAAAAGGACGAAAAAGAGAACTAATGGGGAAATGGAGTGAATTTTGGCGGAAAACGGGGAAAAAGCAGGGGCGTTCCCTTGACAAAACCACAAAAGGGCGGGTATCATAGAAACAGAAGGAATCTGCGAGAAGGGAAGGCGATCCCCATGGGGAAGAAAAATGGAATCCAGTGGAAAAAACTTTTGTGGCAGTATATCCTGTTCACCATCGGATCGGTGATTTATGCTGCGGCTGTGGCCCTGTTTCTGGACCCCAATGAGCTGGCCCCTGGCGGCGTGGTGGGCATCAGCGTCATTCTCAACCGCCTTACCGGCCTGCCCACCGGCACGCTGATGCTGTGCATCAACATCCCCTTGCTGCTGGCCGGGGTGTGGAAACTGGGGTTGCGGTTTTTGCTGTCCACCATTTATGTCACTTTCTTTTCTTCCTTTGTGGTCAATCTGCTCACTCCCTATGGCCCCCTCACCGAAGATCTGCTGTTGGGTGCTGTGTTCGGAGCTGTGGTGCTGGCTGTGGGCATCGCCCTGGTCTTTCGGGCCGGCGCCACCACAGGTGGCACCGACATCCTGGTGCGCCTTCTCAAGCTGCGGTATAAGCACATCGAAACCGGCAAGCTGTTTTTCTGCACCGACCTGGTGGTGGTACTTTGCTCCATGGTGGTGTTTCACAATGTGAACACCGGCCTGTATGCCCTTTTATCCATTATGGTGTTCGCCATTGTCTTTGATGTGGTGCTCTATGGCAGCGATACCGCAAAAATGGTTTATGTGGTGTCGGAAAAGGAGGAGCGCATCGCCCGGCGGATCATGGACGAGCTGGAGATCGGCGTCACCTATGTGCACGGCCAGGGAGCTTATACCGAAAAGGAGAAGCGGGTGATCCTCTGCGCTGCCAAAAAGCAGCTGTTCCCCAAGGTGAAGGAGATCGTCAAGGAAGAAGACCCTCAGGCCTTTTTGATCGTCTCTTCCGCCAGCGATATTTACGGCGAGGGCTTCAAAGACCATTTCGCCGAAGAATTTTGATTTGTGAAGGGAGTGGAGAGCATGGATGCTTCCATGGAGAAAACGCTGAAGAACTTTGAAAGCCACGGCATCAAGGCCCGGTATTTTGAAACCGGAGAGCAGGCCAGACAGGCTATCGTCCAGGCCGTTCAAGGGAAAAAGGTGGCCTTCGGCGGCTCGGTGACTTTGCAGCAGCTGGGGTTTTATCAAGCACTGGAGCAGAACAATTCGGTTTTCTGGCACTGGGTCACTCCCACAGAAAAGCGGAGGGAGCGGGAAAAGGAATGTGAAGTCTTTTTCACTTCGGCCAATGCCCTCAGCCGCACCGGGGAGATCGTCAACATCGACGGCACCGGCAACCGGGTGACCATGGCAGCCTATGGGCCGGAGAAGGTCTATTACATCTGCGGCGTCAACAAGCTGTGCCCCGACATCACTTCGGCCATTGATCGGGCCCGGAATGTGGCGGCCCCTCAAAATGCCAAACGCCTGGGGCTGGATACACCCTGCGTGAAAGATGGGGTGTGTCATAACTGCCAGAGCCCCCAGCGGATCTGCAATGTGATGGATATCACGCTGCGCCGTCCAGGTGCTGTGGAGGTGGAACTGTGGATCATCCAGGAGGAACTGGGCTATTGAGCAGGAAAAAGGCCCTGGTCTTGGCGGGAGCCGGGATTCTGGCGGTTTTGTGCGCCGGATGCGGCACGGCGAGCGGGGAATATTATAAGGAGACCGCCCATACCTCTTTGGCGGAAAGCGAGTCCCGTCTCAGTTTCAGCAGCGGAGTGAGCAATTACTACGCTTTGCAAAGCGCCGTTTTGAGCATGATCGGCGCAGGTCAGGAGCTGAGCACCTTGCCTGTGGGCAATTACGAAGGCTCGCTGGAGGAGGATCTGAGCCGCATCACCCAGGAGATCACCACAGAAAATCCCCTGGGTTGTTTTGCCGTAGCCTCCATTGTCTTTGACCAGACCAAGATGCTCACTTATGAAGAACTGAGCATCACCATCCAGTACAAACGCACCCCAGAGGAGATCGCCGCCGTGCGGGAAGCACCCAGCCAGCAGGAATTTGAGCGGCGGCTCACCGAGCTGCTTTCCGGTTTTGGCACAGAGGCTTATTTTTCGGTGAGTGCCCTGGAGGATGAGGAGCAGGATCTGTATGACCGGGTGCTGCGGTGTTTTTATGGTGCGGCCGACACGGCCTATGGCCTGAAAAGCGTCAGCCTGGCTACCTATCCCAAAACCGGCCCCAAGCGGATCGTGGAAGTGAAGCTGGAATGGACCGACAGCCGGGAGACTTTGTTGGACCAGGCACAGCAGGCCAAGGAGCGCGCCCGGGAAATCTGCACAGAATTCCGAGGAAAAAGCGATTTTGAGCGTTTGGATTTTGTGCAGAAATATCTGGGCGACAATGTGCGCTATGATGACAAGGCCATGCGGGTAGTGGCGGAGACCGGCGGACGGCAGAGCCGTACCTCTACATACACCGCTTATGGTGCCTTGGTGGAAGGGGTGGCGGCTCAATCCGGGCTGGTCCACGGGGCCAAGCTGTTGCTGGATGAGCTGGGTGTGCATTCCACTCTGATTGCCGGGCAAAATGGCGGCATCAGTTATGTATGGCTGCTGGTGCAGAGCGAAGGGGTATGGTATCACTATGATCCCACTGGCAATCATGGCCTGATGAGTGCGGAAGAATGTAAGCAGCAGGGCTATACCTGGAATGAACGGGTTTATGACGATTTGTCCTGAGCATTTCCCCGGCGAAAATTTTTTTTCGCCGGGGAAAAAAGCCTTGACAAACCCCTGAGGGTTTGCTATTATAATAGAGCACTTGCGGATGTAGCTCATCTGGTAGAGCGCCACCTTGCCAAGGTGGAGGTAGC
>CALLCY010000119.1:0-7847 GCA_938000015.1 uncultured Clostridia bacterium | reverse complement strand
AAAAGGAAAAAACCCCCGCGGGGGGAGCCAATGTGGCCATTCCCGCCGATGCGGAAGTCATCGATGTGAAGGGCGGCTGGGTGACCCCTGGCTTCATCGACGCCCATACCCATATCTCCAACTTCAATGAACCCGACACCATGCCGGCTCTGTGCAAGGACGGCAACGAGATGAGCGATCCTATCACTCCTCAAGTGCGGGCCTCTGACGCCATCAACCCCTGTGATTATGCCATTGAAAAGGTGCGCAACGCCGGTTTTACTACCGTTTGCACTCTGCCTGGTTCGGCCAATGTGTGCGGCGGCACCGGCATTGTCTATAAGCTGCGGGGCCATACCGCCGAGGAAATGATCATCCCCGGTACCGAGCAGATGAAGTTCGCTCTGGGCGAGAATCCCAAGCGTGTCTATGGCACCAAGAACAAGATGCCCATGACCCGTATGGGTACAGCCGCTCTGCTGCGCCAGACCTTCTATGATGCCAAGAATTATTCCGACGCGCTGCTCAAGGCGGAGAAAGATCCCTCCAAGGCTCCCAAGCCTGACTTCAAGCTGGATGCCCTGGTGCCCGTCATGCGCCGGGAGATGAAGTGCCGTATCCATGCCCACCGGGCCGACGATATCTGCACTGCCATCCGCATCTGCAAGGAGTTTGATCTGGACTTCTCCATCGAGCACGCCACCGAGGGCTATAAGATCACCGATGTGCTCCAGAAGAACGATGTGACCTGCGTGGTAGGCCCTCATCTGTGGGGACCGGGCAAGCAGGAAATCCATGGCATGAGCCTGCACACTCCTGCGGCGCTTCATGAAGCGGGCATCACTGTGTGCCTCACCGCCGATTCCAGCTCCCAGACCCAGTTCCTCCCCGCCACCGTGGGCATTCTGATGGTCAATGGTCTGGATGAGCAGGCCGCCTTTGAAGGCGTTACCATCAATCCTGCCCGTCTGCTGGGCGTAGCCGACAAGGTGGGCAGCATCGAAGTGGGCAAGGACGCTGACCTGGCTGTGTTCAGTGGCCATCCCTTCAGTAGTCTGAGCAAGTGCATGATGACCATGATCGATGGCGTTGCCTACAACAAGAGCCTGTAAGATCTACATAAACAAAAAAGCAGCCGGGAAATTTTCCCGGCTGCTTTTTTGTTGTGTTTGTTATGCCTGGACTTTTTTCCGCTTTTGTCCTTTCCAGAAATAGAGAGCGATGGAGCAAATTGCCCAGATCAGGTAGCCGATGACCATCCGGATACCGCTTTGATAGAAATAGGAAGAAACCACATCAGTGTTGCCACCCAGAATCAGGCAGGAGAACAGATAGGTGCACAGATGAGCCAGCAGATAATAGGCCAAGGTGAGCCAAGGCTTCAGCTTGAAGATCAGGGTCAGCAGAGGAAGCAACAGGAAAAACGACATAAGATAGCCGGTGGAATTGGTGAAGAAAGCGGAAATGGAACGGAGAGATTCCAGTTGTTCCTGAACGGCCGCCAGTTCTGCCTGGCTGCTCAGACCGGCCCGGGAGAGGGACAGAGAGTTCTGGTGGAGCAGCAGGGCGGTTCCTGCCACATCCATCACCGTCCACAGCACCACCAGGGCACACAGAACGATGAGGGTCCATTTATGCTTTTGAAAAAGGGCTTTTCCTCTTGCCTGCTGGGACGAAGATGACAGCGGAGAAGAATTTGTTTTCTGTTTTTTCCGCAGGTAAAAAACCACAGCGAAAACTGCCCAGATCAGGTAGCCCCGCAGCATCATATAGCCGTTTTGCTGCAAGGGGGCTGTAACCATCTCCAAACCGCCGCCCAGAATCAGGCAGGAGAAAATGTAGGTGCACAGATGGGCCAGCAGATAATAGGACAGGGTGAGCCAGGAGTCCAGCTTGAAAAGCAGAGTCAATAGGGGCAATGCCAGGAAGGAATAGATCAAATAGCCCCAGAAATTGCTCACAAACAGGCTGATCGGCTGCCAGAATTCGATCTTTGCCTCAATGGCTTCCACCTGGGCCTGGTTGCGCAGGGCGGGAAGCTGTTCCCGCAGGGAACTGGTATACTGAGTAAGCAGTCCTTGCGTTACTTCCAGCACCGCCCACAATACCACCAGAGCACAGAGGACGATGAGAGTCCATTTATGTTTTCTGACGAAGGTCATAGTGATCCCCCTTTCTCTTCATGGGCAGTATCAATTGGTTATATATATTTTATCACAGTGCCAAAGAAAAGAAATAGGCAATATTTACAAATCGGAGCCATGGAATTTGGATGGAAAAAGGGCCGGTAAATACCGGCCCTTTTGGGGGGCAAGGGAGCGGCGGCTCGCCGCCCGGCCCTTTTGGGGGTTATTCTTTCTTTTCGGGGATATCCAGAGCGATGCTCAGTTCCTTCAGCTGTTTTTGATCCACAGGAGAAGGACAATGCATCATCAGGTCGCTGGCGTTCTGCACCTTGGGGAAGGCGATCACATCCCGGATGCTGTCCCGTCCGGCCATGAGCATCACCAGCCGGTCCAGGCCATAGGCCAGACCGCCGTGAGGAGGTGCGCCATAGCGGAAGGCTTCGATCATATGGCCAAAACGCTCCTGGATGTCGGCTTCTTCAAAGCCCAGGGCTTTGAACATCCGCTGCTGCACATCGCTGCGGTGGATACGGATGGAGCCGCCGCCCAGCTCGGTGCCGTTGAGCACGATGTCATAGGCCTTGGCCCGCATGGCGATGGGATTGGTCTCAAACAAAGGCAGATCCTCGTCCTTGGGAGCGGTGAAGGGATGGTGCTTGGCATAAAGCCGCTTTTTTCCTTCGTCGTCCTCGCCGTATTCGAAGAGGGGGAAATCGGTGACCCACAGCAGTTTGTAAACCCCTTCGGGGATGGCGTCCATCCGCCGGGCCACTTCGCACCGGAGCATACCCAGGGCATTGAGGGCAGTCTCGGTGTCGGCGTCGGCCACGATGAGCACCAGGTCCCCCTTCCCTGCTCCGGCCTTCTCCAGCAGAGCCTCCATGGTCTCGGGTTTTAGGAACTTGGCAAAGGAAGAGCTCAGCTCGCCATTTTCGTTGACCTTGGCCCAGGCCAGGCCCTTCACCCGATAGGTCTTGATGAACTCGGTCAGGCTGTCGATCTCCTTGCGGCTGAATTTGGCGCCGCCTTCGATCTTGATGCCCCGCACAGTGCCGCCCTGCTCCAATGCGCCATCAAAGACGCCGAAGCCGCAGCTCTTCACTGTTTCCGACAGATCAAAGATCTCGTAGCCAAAGCGCAGGTCGGGCTTGTCGGAGCCGAAACGCTCCATGGCCTCCTGGTAGGGCATCCGCTGAATGGGCAGAGTAATGTCCACATCCAGCACTTCTTTAAACACCCGCTTGAGGAAGCCTTCATTGACGGCCATCACATCTTCCTGATCCACAAAGGACATTTCCAGGTCGATCTGGGTGAATTCCGGCTGACGGTCGGCACGCAGGTCCTCGTCCCGGAAGCAGCGGACGATCTGGATATACCGGTCAAAGCCGGAGAGCATCAGCAGCTGCTTGTACTGCTGGGGGGACTGGGGCAGAGCGTAAAACTCGCCGGGATGCACCCGGGAGGGCACCAGATAGTCCCGGGCTCCTTCGGGGGTGGACTTGGTGAGCATGGGGGTTTCGATCTCCAGGAAGCCCTGCTCGTCAAAGTACTGCCGGGCCACATGGGCGATCTTGTGGCGCAGAGCCAGGGACTTCTGCAAAGAGGGACGGCGCAGGTCCAGATAACGGTATTTCAGGCGCAGAGCGTCGTTGACCGTGGCTTCGTCGCTGATCTCAAAGGGCGGGGTGTCGGCCTTTTCGTAGATCTCCAGGCTGTCGGCCAGGATCTCAATGCGGCCGGTGGGGATCTTGTCGTTGATGGAAGAACGCTGACGCACCACGCCTTCGATTTTCAGAGTGTATTCCGAACGAACGGTGAAGGCCAGGTCAAACAGCTCTTTGTTGTCGGCCTCGTCAAAGACGCACTGGACAATGCCTTCCCGATCCCGCAGGTCGATGAAGATCAGGCCGCCCAGGTCCCGCATACGGGCGCACCAGCCGCAGACGGTGACCCGCTGCCCGATGTGCTCTTCCCGCAGGGAGCCGCAGTAATGTCGTTGAGGGTTGAGAAAAATCGACATAAAAACATCTCCTTATGGTGATAATTGTTTATTCTTCCGGACGGATGGGCTTGCCCTCGCTGAGAAGGGCGATTTTGGAAAGCAGCCAGCCCGAGGTCTGCTCCTGGGGAATGGTCTCCTGCTCCCCTGTCCGCATATTCTTGATGGAAACGGCGGCGGCGTTGACCTCATCCTCGCCCAGGAAGAGGACAAAGGGAACTTTCAGCTTGTCCGCATAGCTCATCTTGGCTTTGAATTTCTTCTGCTCGGTGTAAAGCTGGGTGCGGATGTTTGCCTGCCGCAGCTGGGTGGCCAGAGAGATGGCCGGGCTAAGGTCCTCGGTCATGGGCAGAATCAGCACATCCGCCGGAGCGGTGAGCAGCTCGTCATTGAGCAGGCCCTGCTCCTCCAGCACATAAAACAGCCGGGTCAGGCCGATGGAAATGCCAACGCCGGGCAGCTGTTTGTCGGTGTAAAACTCTGCCAGGTTGTCATAACGGCCGCCGGAACAGATGGAGCCGATCTCCGGATGGTCCAGCATGGTGGTCTCATAGACGGTGCCGGTGTAGTAGTCCAGTCCCCGGGCGATGGTCAGGTCCACTTTGAAGTGGGTCTCCGGTACGCCGAAGTCTCCCATGTGGCGCACCACCTGGGAAAGCTCCTGGATGCCGGTGTCCAGCAGCTCGTTCTGGCCTTTCAGTGTTTCCAATGCTTCCATGGGATCGGCGCTTTCCAGCACTTCCAGCAGCTTGGAAGCGGCATCTTCCGCCACAGCAAACTCGCCGGTGAGCACTTCCAGCACCTTTTCTTTTCCGATCTTCTCCAGCTTGTCAATGGTGCGCATCACATCGGTGGCCTTGTCCCCCAGCCCCAGCAGGTCAAACAGACCGCTGAGCACCTTCCGGTTGTTCAGCCGGATCTGGAAATCTTCAAGGCCCAGAGCGGTGAAGGTGCGGTAGATTACCGAGGGGATCTCGGCTTCGCACAGAATATCCAGCTTGCCATCGCCGATGATGTCGATATCCGCCTGGTAAAATTCCCGGAAGCGGCCACGCTGGGGCCGCTCGCCCCGGTAGACCTTGCCGATCTGATACCGGCGGAAGGGAAATGCCAGGTCGTTATAGTGAAGGGCCACATATTTGGCCAGGGGTACGGTGAGATCAAAGCGGAGAGCCAGATCGCTGTCCCCTTTCTGGAAGCGGTAAATCTGCTTTTCGGTGTCGCCGCCGCCCTTGGCCAGCAGCACTTCGGCGGCCTCGATTACCGGCGTGTCCAGACCGGTGAAGCCATATAGCTCATAGCTTTGGCGCAGAATGTCCATCATCCAGTTCATCTGGGCTTGCCGGTGAGGCAGAAGCTCCATAAAACCGGAAAGGGTGCGGGGTTTCATTTTGCTCATAGTCCTTCTCCTGTTCTTTTGAGAGAAATAAAAAAACGCCTTCGTCCCTCACATGGGACGAAAGCGCAGTCTTTCGTGGTGCCACCCAATTTCGGCGGAAAACCGCCCTTTTTTGCCTCAAGGGTGCGGGAGGCTGCCGCAGGCGTCTCCGCCCGCCGTTCCGGCGCTGTCTTCCCCGGTTCCTTTCCGCAAAACGCTTTCAGCCAGGGCGTTTCTCTCTGCTGCGGCGGTGACCGGCTACTAAGTCGCCTTCATCACGGTGCTTGGGGATATTCTATCCTTTTTGCATAGGAAAGTCAAGAGCCGGAAGAGAAGCATTGTTGAAAGAAAATGGAGGATATGGTAATATGATTGCACAATGAAACAGAAAGGAAGATGCTTGATGAAAAGACCCTTGCGTATACTGGGCCGCCGGGCGGCGGCGCTTCTGGCTTCCATGGTGTTGCTGGCCGGTGTGCTGCCGGTGCAAGCCGCAGGACTCCAGATGCCCGCGGCCAAAAAGGCACAGATGGAAGTGCCCTCTGATTGGCTGTCGGTGAATGTGTATTCCTCCCTCAAGGATGTGAAGGCGGAGGATGTGAAGGTCACCGTTACCTATGACGGTTATCTGGGTAGCCTGAAAGCCTCCGATCTGGGGATCAAGGGAGATGGAGAGGTTCCCGTGCTCAAGGAAGGCTCCCATATCCAGTTCCAGATCCAGCATAAAAACCCCATGACATACTACAATTTCTGCTATGACGGCATCGTTCTGCCGGAGGATATGCAGCCCATGGGCTGGGATGACTGCGGCGGCGGTCAGATCTATTACGGATCGGACAGCGAGGGCAGCTTCCCCATCCAGGTCTATGGAACAGGAAAGGAAAACCACAGCACCGCCCAGGCCGCCGGTATTGTCAACATGGAAGAGTTCGGCACCTATCTGGGAAATGGCACCTACTCCTATTCGGCGGTCAACGGCCTGGTGGACTATGCTTTCCACAGCCAGGAGGCCCGGGCCACAGACGGAAGCTACCAGTATAACGACTACACCATCAACTATGCACTGGGCGCAGCTCTGACCATCAATGAGCAGCAGGTGGAAGAGATGGAAAAGACCGGAACCATGACCTTCCTGGCCGGAACCCCTGCGGAATATAAGATGGCCTATCCCGGCCTGAAGGAGCTGCTGAGCAACGGGGAGAACACCCCTTCTTCCTGGGCGGAGAAGGAAGTAATGGCGGCCAAGGAGGCCGGTCTGGTTCCCATTTTGGTAGATGACCCCGCCTATCAGGACAGCACCACCCGGGAGCAGTTTGCCCAGCTGATCGTTCAGATGATTACTGTGGCCACCGGCAAGGAAATGGAAGCCGCCCCGGCCGATACATTCCGGGACACCGACAGCGAAGCGGTGCGCAAGGCTTACCAGGCCGGCATCATCAACGGCATGGGCGACGGCACCTTTGCTCCCAAGCAGACCATGACAAGAGAGCAGATGGCCACCATGATCCATCGGGCTATTTCCTATATCGAAAAGGAGACCGGCGTCAAGCTGCTAACCAAACCGGCTGTGATCCAGGGCTATACCGATGAAAACCAGGTATCCGATTGGGCCGCAGAAGGCATGAAGGCGCTGGTGGCCAATGGCATCATCAATGGCACATCGGACACCACCCTGGCCCCCCAAGACCCCTGCACCGTGGAGCAAGGCATCCTGCTTTTGTACCGTCTCTATGAAAAGATCTGATCTCTGTTAGAAGTGAAAAATTCCTCGGTCTATGACCGGGGAATTTTTTATCCCCATGGTTGATGAAAAATTTCAAATCTGGTAAAATAAAGCCAACAAATCACAGAGAGGGGTGCAGAGAATGAAGAAGATGGACAAAAGGAAAAAAGTTCGATGGATTGCCGCTTTGGTGGTGCTGCTTTTGCTCCTTGTGCTCTATGTGCCCCGCCCGTTGCTGGGGAAAGCTCAGGTGTGGAGCATCTTCTACCGGGCCCCGGAGTGGGATACGCTCCATGTCTATTACCCCATTCAGGGAGAGGAACAGGAACTTCCTCAGGATGCTTTGGAAAGTATTCTGAAAAAAGCCTGGGTTGTTCCCCATTTTCTGCCCTTCCAAATGGCGGAACCCTCTCCCCAAGGAGCCGTGACCTATATGCTCACTCTGGAGGGGGGCCGGACCATTCTTCTGGGTGAAATGAACCGGCTGGAAACCGATGTGTTTGGAAGTTATCACCGTTATTACACCATCCTGAACGAAGATGAGCTGATTGAAGAACTGAACGCCCTGCTCAAGCCGGAGGAAAAGGAAAACATGCCCTCCGTTGTGGTGGGTGAAGTGGAGGAATATCTAAGATCGCCGCC
>CALLCY010000118.1:0-16414 GCA_938000015.1 uncultured Clostridia bacterium | reverse complement strand
CCCAGCTGCTCTATCTGGAGAGCCAGGACCCGGACAAGGATATCAGCTTTTATATCAACAGCCCCGGCGGCTCCATCAGTGCCGGTATGGCCATTTATGACACCATGCAGTATATCAAGTGCGATGTGAGCACCATCTGCATCGGCATGGCGGCCAGCATGGGCTCCTTTTTGCTGGCGGCCGGCGCCAAGGGCAAGCGCTATGCGCTGCCCAACAGCGAGATCATGATCCACCAGCCCCTGGGCGGGATGCAGGGTCAGGCCACCGATATCAAGATCCACGCCGACCACATCATCCGCATCAAGGACCGGATGAACCGTCTGCTCAGCCAGATGACCGGCCAGCCTTTGGAGGTCATCCAGCAGGACACCGAGCGGGATAATTTCATGACCGCGCAGCAGGCTCAGGAATACGGCCTGATCGACAAGGTGTTTGAGCATCGGGAGTAATCTCTGATTTTCAAAATGTCAAACCGATGGAAGAGGTAAGTCATGTCCGAAGAACAAAAAGAGATCCGCTGCAGTTTCTGCGGCCGTTCTCAAAAGGAAGTGCGCCGGATCATCGCAGGCCCCGGGGCCTATATTTGCAACGAATGCATTGAGATCTGCAAAGATCTTCTGGACGAGGAGCGGGCGGAGGAAGCCCGCTCCCGGGGCAAGAAGAAAGAGGATGAACTGCTCCGGCCCGCCCAGCTGAAAGAGATCCTGGACGAATATGTCATCGGCCAGGACCGGGCCAAAGTGGTGCTTTCGGTGGCGGTGTACAACCACTATAAGCGCATCCGCTCTTTGGAAAAAGGCGGTGAGGACGGGAAGGATGTGGAGATCCAGAAGAGCAACATCCTCATGCTGGGTCCCACTGGCAGCGGCAAAACCATGCTGGCCCAGACGCTGGCCCGCACCCTCAATGTTCCTTTTGCCATTGCCGACGCCACCACCCTCACCGAGGCCGGGTATGTGGGCGAAGATGTGGAGAACATCCTTCTGCGCCTGATCCAGGCTGCCGATTACGATGTGGAGCAGGCCGAAAAGGGCATCATCTACATCGATGAGCTGGATAAGATCGCTCGGAAGAGCGAAAATCCCTCCATCACAAGAGATGTGAGCGGAGAAGGGGTGCAGCAGGCCCTGCTGAAGATTCTGGAGGGCACTGTGGCCAATGTGCCGCCTCAGGGTGGACGGAAGCATCCCCAGCAGGAGTTCATCCAGATCGATACCAGCAACATCCTCTTTATCTGCGGCGGCGCCTTTGACGGCCTGGGCCAGATCATCGAAAAGCGCTGCGGCAACCAGGGACTGGGCTTCGGCGCCCAGGTGCTGTCCAAAAAGCAGAGCGAGAAAAACGACATTCTCCAGAAGGTGGAGCCTCAGGACATCCTGAAGTTCGGCATCATTCCCGAACTGATCGGTCGTCTGCCCATCATCACCGCTTTGGACCCCCTGGACAAGGATGCGCTGATCAGCATCCTCACCAAACCCAAAAATGCTTTGACCAAGCAGTACCAGTATCTCTTTGATCTGGACGGGGTGGAGCTGGAGTTTGAAGAGGACGCCCTGGAGGCCATCGCCGAAAAGACCATGGAGCGGAACACCGGCGCCCGTGGCCTGCGTTCCGTGCTGGAGGATATCATCACCGGCATCATGTTCGATGTGCCTTCCGATCCCACCATCAGCCGTGTGGTGGTCACCCGGGATGCGGTGGAGAAAAAAGCCGCCCCCAAGGTGGAGCACGACCGGAAACCGCCGAAGAAAAAAGGATAACACCGGAATATATTTTGAAAAAGTGGCTTTCGGGCCACTTTTTCTTTTTCACTCCATTTGAATGAAGAGGCGTCATTTTTTGCGAAGTGCACAATCTTTTTCGGCAAAAACTTGTGGAAATTGCGGCTATGTGCTATAATAATTTTATCTATGATGACTTACATAAAACCGTCCCCCAGGGGATGGGAAGGAGAACTTATGCAGAATACAGAACAAAACACCTCGGCTCGGCCGATGCTGCTGTTGCCCCTGCGGGGTCTGGCAATTTTCCCGGGCATGGTGTCTCATTTTGATGTGGGGAGACCAAAATCCATCAAGACCCTGGAGCTGGCGATGTCCCGGCGGGAGCCGGTGTTTTTGCTGGCCCAGCGGGATATGAAAGTGGATGATCCCCAGCGGGAAGATCTTTATGACATCGGTACTGTGGGCCATATCAAGCAGATCCTCAAGATCCACGGGGATGTGTTCCGCGTACTGGTGGAAGGGGAGTGCCGGGGCAAACTGCTGGAGCTGACCAGCACAGAACCGGTGTTCTCCGCCATGGTGGAGCCCATCCAGCCGGAAGAGCCGGCCCATCTCACCAAGCGGGATGAGGCCATGATCCGCAATGTGCAGGAGCTGTTTGTGGATTATACCGATCTGGTGCCCAAGGTCAACAGCGATGTGGTGCTTAATGTGATGGAAAGCCGGGATATGGGCTATCTGTGCGACTATGTGGCCCAGAACACCGCCCTCAAATACCCGGACAAGCAGGAAGTGCTGGAGCAGCTCAATCCCCGCCGCCGGATGGCTTTGCTCATCAAGAAGCTGGCCAGCGAGGTGGATATCCTGCGCATCGAGGACGAGATCCAAAACAAGGTGCGCAGCCAGATGGACCAGAACCAGCGGGATTACTATCTGCGGGAGCAGATCAAGGTGATCAACGAAGAGCTGGGGGAGGACGAGGACACCGCCGCCGAAGCCCAGCGCTACACCGAGCGGATTCTGGCCCTGGGCCTTGAGGAGCAATCGGAAAAGAAGCTGCTCAAAGAGGCCGCTCGCCTCCAGAAGCTGCAGCCCTTTTCTCCCGAGGCCGGTGTGGTGCGCACCTGGCTGGATACCTGCCTGGATCTGCCCTGGAAGACAGTGACCCGGGAGAATACCAGCCTGAAAAAGGCGGAAACCATTCTGAACAGCCAGCATTACGGCTTGGAAAAGGTGAAGGAGCGGATTTTGGAGCTGTTTGCTGTCAAGCAGAAGGTGGGCAGCATCAAGGGCCAGATCCTCTGTCTGGTGGGCCCGCCGGGCGTGGGCAAAACCTCGGTGGCTCGGTCGGTGGCCGATGCGCTGGGCCGGAACTATGCCCGGCTTTCTCTGGGCGGCGTGCGGGATGAGGCCGATATCCGGGGCCACCGGAAGACCTACATCGGCGCCATGCCCGGGCGGATCATCAACGCCTTGCAGCAGGCGGGCAGCCGGAATGCACTGATTCTGGTGGATGAGATCGACAAGATGGCCAGCGATTTCCGAGGCGACCCGGCCTCGGCCCTGCTGGAGGTCTTTGACACCGAGCAGAACCACGCCTTCCGAGATCATTTTGTGGAATTGCCCTTTGATCTCACCGATATTCTGTTCATCACCACAGCCAACACCCTGGACACCATCCCCCGGCCTCTGCTGGACCGGATGGAGATCATTGAGCTGCCGGGGTACACCGTGGAGGAAAAGGTGCAGATCGCAAAGCGCCACCTGATTCCCAAGCAGATGGAAAAGCACGGTTTGAACAGCAAGGAGCTGAAAATCAGCGAAAACGCCTTGCGGAAGATCATCTCGGGCTATACCCGGGAGGCCGGTGTGCGTACCCTGGAGCGGCAGATCGCCCGGGTGTGCCGGAAAACCGACAAAATCCTGCTGGAAAAGAAGCAGAAGTCGGTATCTGTGACCCCGGCCAACCTGGGAGATTTCCTGGGTGTGGTTCGGTATAAGGAAGAAGTCCATTCCCAGCGCAACGAATGCGGCGTGGTCAACGGTCTGGCCTGGACCAGCGTAGGCGGAGAGATCCTGGAAGTGGAAGTCAATGTGATGGAAGGCAGCGGCAAGCTGGAGCTGACAGGCAACCTGGGCGATGTGATGAAGGAGTCGGCCAAGGCGGCCATCAGCTACATCCGCACCCGCACCAAGACCCTGGGCATCCAGGATGATTTCTATAAAAAGAAGGACATCCACATCCATTTCCCTGAAGGGGCCGTGCCCAAGGACGGGCCTTCGGCGGGCATCACCACCTGCACCGCGTTGGTGTCGGCCTTGATGGATGTACCCATGCCCCAGGACATCGCCATGACCGGGGAAGTGACCATCCGGGGCAGGGTACTGCCCATCGGCGGACTGAAGGAAAAAACCATGGCGGCCTATCGGGCACATATGAAAACGGTGATCGTGCCTGCGGACAATGAGCCGGATATCAGCGAGATCGATCCGGTGGTGGCCAAAAATCTGCGCTTTGTCTATGCCAAGCACATGGACGATGTGCTGGAGGCCGCTCTGGGCGTGCGCACCGGGCCGGAGGAATCCCCCCAGGTGCTGCCCCATCCCACAAAGGAAAGCGAAAGTCTGCCTTTGCGGCAGTAAGAAACAAAAGGCGGAAGTAAGATGAATTTTTCCAAAGCGGAATTTGTGCGCTCGGCGGCATCGTCCCGGGATTTTCCCCGGGACAGCCTGCCCCGGGTGATTTTTGCAGGCAGGTCCAATGTGGGCAAGTCCTCTTCCATCAACTGCCTGCTTCAGCGGAAGAACTTTGCAAGGGTCAGCGCTGTGCCGGGAAAGACGGTGTTTGTCAACCTGTTTTTGGTGGACAAGGCGCTGTGGCTGGTGGATCTGCCTGGCTATGGCTATGCCCGGGTGTCCCAGCGGGAAAAGGAACGGTTTTCCCAGCTGATCGAGGAATACATGAACGCCGACCGGGATAATGTGGGCAGGGCCTATCTCATTGTGGACGCCCGCCACGATCCCACCGCCGACGACCGGCTGATGGCCGATTGGTTCCGGGCCTACGGGGTTCCCATGGCGGTGATCGCCAACAAAGTGGACAAGCTGAAAAAGAGCCAGGTGGAGCCCAATATGGAGCGGATTCGCCAGGTGTTGGAGCTGGACGAAAACACCCCGCTGTTTCCCTTTTCCGCCGAAAAGGGGACGGGCCGGGAAGAGGTGCGCCGGGATATCCTGGGGCTTTTGAACCGTTAGAGAGAAAAAGGAGGGGAGACCATGGAAGAATATCAGAGCTTTTCCCTGGGCAGCCAAGGGGAACTGACCATGGGAGGGGTGAGCCTTCCCGCTTTGGCCGAAAAATACGGCACCCCTTTGTATGTGATGGATGAGGAAAAAATCCGCCATACCTGCCGGGCCTATCAAAGGGCCATGAAGCGGAACTTTGGAGAAGCGTTCCATGTGTCCTATGCCAGCAAGGCCCTGTGCGTCAAAGGCATCTATCCCATTTTGAAAGAAGAGGGAATGTGCGCCGATGTGGTGTCTGGTGGAGAGCTTTACACCGCTTTGCAGGCCGGGTTTGATCCGGCAAAACTGCACTTCCACGGCAACAACAAGTCCCGGGGAGAGATGGCGATGGCCATCAAGGCGGGCATCGGCTCCTTCATCGCCGACAGCGAGGAGGAGATTCACACTCTCAATGAGCTGGGAGGTCAGCTGGGCAAGACCGTCCAGGTGGCCTTGCGGGTCAAGCCGGGAGTGGACGCCCACACCCATGAGTTTATCTCCACCGGGGATCTGGACAGCAAATTCGGCTTCGGCTATGAAAACGGCCACGCATTGAAGGCGGCCTGCCTGGTGTCCAGCCTGCCCCATCTGGAGCTTTGCGGCATCCATTGCCACATCGGCTCCCAGGTGTTCCTGACAGAGCCTTATAAGCTGGCTTGCCGGGTGATGTTCCAGCTGCTCACCGAGATCGGCCGGGAAACCGGAACAGTGCCGCCGGGGCTCAACCTGGGCGGCGGCTTCGGCATTGCCTATGGCCCGGAGGACAAGCCCTTGCCGGTGGATGAGATGATCGACGCCTTGGGTGAAGCAGTGTGGGAAGGATGCCAAAAGCACAATCTGCCCCAGCCCTTCATCACCATCGAGCCGGGACGGAGCATCGTGGGCCCGGCGGGTGTGACGCTGTACCGGGTGGGCTCGGTGAAACACATTGAGAATGTGCGCACCTATGTGGCCGTGGATGGGGGTATGCCTGACAATCCCCGTTATGCCCTGTATGGAGCCAGCTACCAGGCGGTGAAAGCCACCGATCCCAAAGGGGAGCGCACCCTGCGGGCGGCCATTGCCGGCAAGTGCTGTGAAAGTGGAGACCTTGTCACGAAAAATGCGTTGATCCAGCCGGTACAGGTCGGGGATCTGCTGTGTGTCTTTGCCACCGGCGCCTATAACTATTCCATGGCCAGCAACTATAACCGTCTGCCCCGGCCACCCATCGTCATGGTGCGGGATGGAAAAGATCGGCTGCTGGTCCGGCGGGAAAGCTATGAGCAGCTGGTGCAGAACGATATGTGATTGGAACCTTGATAAGGAGACGCCATGTTTGGAAACTCTCTTCAGAAATACATGATCCTCATTCCGGCGGTGCTCATCGCCCTGATGTTTCATGAATTGGCCCACGGCCTTGTGGCATACTGGCTGGGGGACGACACCGCCAAGCGGGCCGGACGGCTCACCCTCAACCCTCTGGATCATTTGGACCCGCTGGGTACATTGTGCATGATCTTTTTCGGCTTTGGCTGGGCCAAGCCGGTGCCGGTGAACACCAGCCGGTTCCGCCATCGGAAAGTGGGCATGGCCCTCACCGCTCTGGCAGGGCCGCTGGCCAATTTCCTTTTGAGCTTTGTGCTCATCTTGATAGCTCTTTTGATGCAGGCTCTGGCTCCCACAAACCAGATTCTGCTGGCCCTCAGCCGGTTTTTCATTCAGACTGGACAGCTCAGCGTCTGCCTGGGCGTATTCAACCTGATCCCCATTCCGCCGCTGGACGGCTCCCGGGTGCTTCAGGTGCTGCTGCCCAACAAAATCTATTATAAGCTCTATCAGTACGAGGCCTATTTCCAGATCGGCCTGATCGTGCTTTTGTTCCTGGGGGCCTTCAATAATCTGCTCTACACCCTCCAGGTGGATATGCTCTCCCTCATTGTGGAGGGGGCGGCCCGGGTGCTTTCGGTGCTGGGGCTTCTATGAAAAGCCCGCTGACCTATCATCTGGAGGCCTTTGATGGGCCGCTGGATCTGCTGCTCCATCTGATCTCCAAGAACAAGGTGAGCATTTATGACATCCCTATTGCTCAGATTCTGGAGCAATATATGGACGAACTGCGCCAGATGGAGGAGATGGATCTGGAAGTCACCAGCGACTTTGTGGCCATGGCGGCCCAGCTGATGTACATCAAGTCCAAAATGCTGCTGCCGGTTTATCCGGAGGAAGGGGAGGAAGATCCCCGGAAGCCCTTGGTAGAGGCCCTGCTGGAATACAAGAAATGCAAAATGGCAAGCGGCCTTCTGGAAGAGCGGATGGAATTGGGCCGGGATCTTTACACCAAACCCCCAGAGGTACAGAAAAGGGACGAAAAGCCGGAATACCACTACACCGCCCAGGTGCTGCAAAAGGCCATTGAGACCATTCTCCAGCGCCAGGAGCGGAGGAGCCCGCCCCCTTTGCGGCTGTTTCATGGGGTAGTGGGAAGAGAGCCTGTACCGGTGGCGGGAAAAATCCAGATGATCGCCCGACGGCTGGCTGTGCAGCACCACCTGGATTTTGAAAGTCTGGTGTTGGAGTGCCGCAGCCGTTCCGAGGTGGTGGCCTTGTTTCTGGCAGTGCTGGAGCTTTCCAAAGCCCATAAACTGGCCATTGTGGAGCAGGAAGAGGGATATCTTTTGACGCTTGCGGGAGAATAGAATGGAAGCCAATGAATTGCAGTGTGCTCTGGAAGCGGTGCTTTTTGCCGCAGGGGAGCCGGTGGCCGTGGACAAGCTGTGCCAGGTGCTGGAAGTGCCGGAGCAGGCCCTCCACGAGGCTGCCCAGGCTTTGGCAGGAGAATATGATTACAGCCGCCGGGGCATCAAACTAGTGCGGCTGGAAGACCGGTATCAGCTGTGTTCCCGGGCCGATTATGCCCCGTGGGTGCGCCGGACACTGGAAACACGCCAGGCCCCCACTTTGTCGGCGGCGGCCCTGGAAGTGCTGGCTATCGCCGCCTACCGGCAGCCGGTGACCAGGGTGTATATCGAACAGGTGCGGGGCGTGGACAGCAACTATACCATTCGCTCTTTGTGCGAAAAGGGGCTGCTGGAGGAATGCGGGAAACTGGATGTGCCCGGCCGGCCTACGCTCTTTCGCACCACCGGTGATTTTCTCCGGTCCTTTGGCCTTTCCTCCCTCACCGAACTGCCGGAGATCGAGGGGCTGGAGGATGAGCGGATGGAGCAGCTGACCCTGCCCATGATGGAAGAAGAAGCGAAGATGGACACCGAAGGGGCGGAGGCGGCAACGAAGTGAAGATCCTGTTATGGGTGCTGATGGGGCTGGGAGGGCTTCTCCTTTTCCTTTTGGTGCTTTTGCTCCTGGTTCTGCTGCTGCCCGCCCGGGTGCGGGTGATGCTGCGGCAGGAAAAGTTCTTTTTGTGGGTGGGGCTGGGGCCTTTTCGCCTGCGGCTGCTGCCATGGAAAGAGAAAAAGCCCAAAAAACAAAAAAAGCCTGAAAAGCAAGAAAAGCCAAAGCCGCAGAAGGGGGAACCTCTGCCGTCGCTGCCACCCCAGGCAGAAAGACCGGGGGAAGCGGCCGGGCCGGCGCCTCAGATCCGCAAGGAAAAGGAGAGTGCTCCGGTTTCCGGTGGCATGGAGAAACTGGACATCCCCTATATCATGGACCTGATCCATCTGGGGCTTTCAGCCATGGAGCAGTTCCGGCGGGCGCTGCGGGTGGACCGTTTTCTGCTGGATTGTGCCATCGCCACGGAGGATGCCGCCAAAACCGCCATGGCCTATGGGGCCGCCGCCGCGGGAGTGGGGATGTTCCTGCCTTTGTTGGAGGAAAATCTGCGGGTGCGGAAAAAAGACATCCAGGTAATTTGTGATTTTGAAGGAACAGAAAGCCAGATCTTCTTGGAGGTACAGGTGTCAGCGCTGGTTTTCCAGCTGCTGATCATTGGAATCAAAGTGCTGCGGGGGTTCCTGCGGCTTCGGAAACAACATGACCAGGAGGCAGTGTCTGTATGAATGAGATCAGCGATGTGATGAAAGAGACCATGTCCAAAATCAAAGAGATGGTGGATGTGAACACCATCGTGGGCAGCCCCATCACCACCCCCGACGGGGTGACCCTCATCCCGGTTTCCAAGGTGACCTTCGGCTTCGCCGCCGGAGGCAGCGACGGAAAGGCCAAGGAAACCGGTAAGCCGCCGGTGCGTTTTGGCGCAGGAAGCGGTGCGGGTGTGACCATTTCGCCGGTGGCCTTCATCGTCCTCACCGGGGAAAATGCCCGGCTTTTGTATGTAGATCCCCCGGCCAACACGGCGGTGGACAAGATCATCGACCTGGTGCCCCAGGTGGTGGATAAGATCAAGGAATACAAAGAAGGCAAAGAATAATCTTTCCGGCCTGCCCGTAAGTATCCCATGGGCAGGTGAGAAAAATGAAAAAACGATTGACAGCAGCAATTTTGGTGTGTTTGCTCCTTTTTCCCTTGGAGAGCCTGGGGGTATGGCGGCAGTTGGAAGGGGTGCAGGTGTCGGCCAAAGGGGCTGCCTTGTATGACCCCGCAGCCAAAATATTCCTCTATGAAAAGCAGGGGAATACCCAACTTCCCATGGCCAGCACCACCAAGATCATGACGGCCCTTCTGGTGCTGGAGCATCTTCCGCTGGAGGAGGAGCACATCATAAAGCTGGAGTGGACGGGGATCGAAGGTTCCTCCATCTATCTCAAGGCAGGAGAAAAACTGACCACCTATGATCTGCTTTGCGGCCTTTTGCTGGAAAGCGGCAACGATGCTGCTGTGGCCCTTTCCTGTCTGGTTTCCGGCAGCGAAGAGGCCTTTTGCCGTCTGATGAATGAAAAAGCGACAGAATTGGGGCTTGAAAACACCCATTTCCAAAGCGCCAGTGGCCTGGATGGTGATGCACATTACACCACCGCCAAGGATCTGGCCGTTTTGACCGGCGCAGCCATGGAGCAGGAGGAGTTTGCCGCCATCGTTTCGCAAAAGAGCATTTCCACCGGGGATCGGGTGATGAAAAACCACAATAAGCTGCTGATGCTCTCCCAGGAGGTTTGCGGCGTCAAAACCGGTTTTACCAAAAAGGCGGGCCGGTGTCTGGTTTCGGCGGCCCGGCGGGAGGGGCGGCTGCTCATTGCCGTCACCCTGGGTGCTCCCGATGACTGGAACGACCATCTGCGCCTGTACGACAGCGCCTTTTCCCTGTGCGCTCCCCAGCAAGTGCTGGAGGGTGGAACGGCGGGAAGCGCCCTGGTGCTTTCTGGAGAAAAAAGCCAGGTGGAGCTTTACTACAATGGTTCTTTTGCTCCATTCCTCACAGAGGAAGAAAGACAAGATGTAAGTGTGCAGATAGTAGGCCCACGGACGGTGTGCGCCCCGGTGCAGGCCGGGGAGGTGTACGGCACGCTTCAGGTGCGGCTGGGGGATGGAGTGATCTACGAAACCCCGGTCTATTACAAAGAGACAGTGGAAAAACTGTCCCCGGCCAAAACCTTCTGGCAGAAGATCTGGCAGGGGCAGTGGGGCGGAAAATAAAGAAAATCGGGAAGGGGGGGAAGGACCTTGAAGGAAAGACTGCAAAAAATCCTGTCGGCCAGCGGCGTTTGCTCCCGCCGGAAAGGGGAAGAACTGATCGCCCAGGGGCTGGTGACGGTGAACGGCCAGAAAGCCCAGGTGGGTGACAGCGCCGACCCGGAAAAGGACATCATTGCCGTGAGGGGAAAGCCTTTGGGTCAAAAATCCCCCGGCCTTTACATCATGCTCCACAAACCCCGGGGCTATGTGACCACCGCCCAGGATGAAAAAGGACGGCGAACGGTGCTGGATCTGTTGAGTGGCGTTCCTGGCCGGGTCTATCCTGTGGGGCGGCTGGATATGGATTCGGAAGGGTTGCTGCTTCTGACCAACGACGGCGATTTGACCCTTCAGCTGACCCACCCTTCCCATGAGGTGGGAAAGGAATACCTGCTGGAACTGGATACACCGGAGGAAGACCCGATGATGGGGCTGACCAGTCCCATGAGCCTGGATGGCCGCCCGCTGGCACCGGTACAGGCCAAGCGGGTGAAAGAGGAGAAAGGCCGCACCTTTTTGCTGCTCACCATCCACGAAGGCCGGAATCGTCAGATCCGCCGGATGTGCCAGCAAAGGGGCTACCGGCTGCGACGGCTCAAACGGGTGGCCATGGGCCGGCTTTCTTTGGGGGATTTACCGCCGGGAAAATGGCGGCATTTGACGGCTAGTGAAGTGGCCTATTTGAAAAACCTTGGGTCCACAAAGGACAAAGGATAGGGGAAAAGAGAATGAAACGAATCAACGACGCCATCAACGAATCCTTCGGGGATTTCACCAAAAACCAAAAGGTATTGTCTCAGTTTATCCTCAGCTATTGTGACAAAGCCGCTTTCATGACAGCGGCGGAGATCGCCGCGGCTTCAGGGGTGAGCCAGTCCACCGTGGTGCGCTTTGCCCTGGCGCTGGGCTATGAGACTTTCACCGCTTTCCACAATGCGCTTCAGAATGAACTGAAATACCGGATCACCGCTTTGGAAAAATTCGAGCTTTTGAACAGCGAGGAGCTCTCCGATTCCTCGGTGTTTGAAAGCCTGGCCCAGGCCGATACCCTGAACATCAAAAAGACACTGGCAGTCAACAGCTCTGATGGGCTGAAAAATGTGTGTACCCGGCTGCAGTTTGCCTCCAAGATCTACATATACGGCCAGGGGGCCTGCCAGTGCGGGGCGGTGTATCTGGGTTCCTATCTGCGCACTTTGCTGGGCAGCGTGTGCGTGGTCAATCAGACAGGGGAGGACCCGCTGTCCTCTATCGCCACCATCGGCGGCAGCGATCTGCTGTTCTGCATCAGCCTGCCCCGGCACACCGAGCAGACCCGGATGCTGCTGGAATACGCCCAGGAGCGGGACGCCTGCATCATCACCGTCAGCGAAGGCCCCGAGTCGGAGACGGCGGCCATGGCGGATATCAATCTCAGCGCCGAATGCGGCGATTATGGAGCCGCCGGGTCTCTGGCTCCGCTGCTCACTTTGCTCAACACCCTGGTGTGTCTCATCGTCCGCAGCGATGACAAGGCGGAAAAGCGGCTGCGTCTGGTGGACGAGCTTCCCCGGTATCTGCTGCGGGAGGAAGACCGATGAAAGAGGTTTTGGTCATTGGTGCCGGAGCGGCCGGTATGATGGCGGCCATCCGGGCCGCCCAGCAGGGCTGTAAAGTCACCGTGCTGGAAAAGGGAAGAGGGCCGGGCACCAAGCTGAATATCACCGGCAAAGGCCGGTGCAATGTAACAAATGACTGCGATGTGGATACCCTGATCCGCAATGTGCCCCGCAACGGCCGGTTTTTGTTCAGCGCCTTTCACGGCTTCACTTCCCAGGATGCCATGGCCTTTTTCGAAGAGCTGGGCGTACCGCTGAAAACCGAACGGGGCCAGCGGGTCTTTCCGGTGAGCGACAGGGCCAGGGATGTGAGCGGCGCTTTGCGGGACCGGATGCATCGTTTGGGCGTGCGGGTGATTCCCGCCCGGGCCAAGGAGATTTTAGCGGAAGAAGGAAAAGTCTCCGGGGTTCTGACGGCCAAAGGAGAGCGCCTGGCGGCCCAAAGCGTCATTTTGGCCACAGGGGGCCTATCTTATCCCACCACCGGCTCTGATGGAGACGGTTTCCGGATGGCTCAAAACCTGGGGCACACGGTGGAACGACTGCGGCCTTCCCTGATCTGGCTGCGCACCCGGGAAAAAGATCCCGTCCGGCTGGAGGGGCTTTCCCTGCGGAATGTACAGGTGTCCATCCGCAAGGGGAAAAAGAAGATCTATGAGGATTTCGGAGAGATGGTCTTTACCTCCCAAGGGGTGTCGGGGCCGGTGATCCTCAGCGCTTCGGCTCACATCTGCCGGAAACTGCCGGAAGAGGAATTTGATCTGTTTATCGACCTGAAGCCTGCATTGGACAGAGAGACTCTGGACAAGCGTGTGCTGCGGGATTTTGAAAAGAACATCAACCGGGACTTCATCAATGCCTTGGGCGAACTTCTGCCCCACAAACTCATCCCGGTGGTGGTGGAGCGTTCGGGCATCGATGGGCGAAAAAAGGTGCATGAGATCACCAAAGGCGAACGGGAACGCCTTTGTGAAGCTATAAAGGCTTTCCGCTTGACAGTGGTTGATGCAGGCCCCATGGAAGAGGCCATCGTCACTTCCGGCGGGGTGAAAGTGAAGGAAATCGACCCCCGCACCATGGAATCCAAATTGGTGCCGGGTCTTTACTTTGCCGGGGAAGTGATGGATGTGGACGCTTACACCGGCGGCTTTAATTTGCAGATCGCCTGGTCCACCGGCCATGCTGCCGGAATGGCCCAGGGAGAGGAGAGATAGGATATGGGGAAAGAAACCATCAATGTGGCCATTGACGGCCCTTCGGGAGCAGGAAAGAGCACCATGGCCCGGCTGCTGGCCCAGCAGCTCCACTTTGTCTATGTGGACACCGGGGCCATGTACCGGGCTATCGGCCTGTTTGCCCAAAGGGCTGGGCTGAAAGAGGAGAATATTCACCGGCTGGAGGGGATGCTCTGCGGCATTTCCATCGACATTCGCTATGAAGGGGGCTTCCAGCATATCTTCCTTAACGGGGAGGATGTGTCGGAACTGATCCGCACCGAGGAAATCTCCCGGTATGCCTCCCTGGTGTCGGCTCTGCCGCCGGTGCGTCAGTTCCTTTTGGGATTGCAGCGGCGTCTGGCGGAGGAAAACAATGTGGTGATGGATGGCCGGGACATCGGCACGGTGATTTTGCCCCAGGCCCAGGTAAAGATTTTCCTCACTGCCACGGCGGAAGAGCGGGCTCGCCGCCGCCATCAAGAGCTGCTGGAAAAAGGGGAGTCGGTCTCTTATGAGCAGGTTTATCAGGATCTGCTGGAGCGGGACGAAAAAGACACCACCCGGGCGGCGGCTCCTCTTCGTCCAGCGGAGGACGCCGTGCTTTTCAACAGCACGGAATACAACCTGGAAGAGACGCTGTGTGAGCTGAAAAAAATCATAAGGGAGAAAACCGGCCATGCTGTATAATCTCATTGTGTATGTGGTGCATTTTGCCCTGCTTCCCATTTACCGGCTCAAGGTACAGGGGGCGGAAAAGATCCCCGAGGGAGCCGCCGTGGTATGCGGTAACCACACCGCCCGGGTGGATGCAGTGGTGTTGTTCCTGGCTCTGTTCCTGAATGGGAACCGGCCGGCCATCATCGGCAAGGCCGAGCTGTTCCGCAATCCCATCGCCCGGTGGTTCTTCACTTACATGGGCGCATTTCCTGTGGACCGGGGCAAGGCCGATTTGACAGCCATCAAAAAAGCCCTGACTGTGCTGAAACAGGGACAGAAACTGATTATTTTCCCCGAGGGCACCCGGGTGAAAGAAGGCATGAGCGGAGAGGCCAAAAGCGGCGCTGCCATGATGGCCGTCCGCACAGGAAGCCCGGTACTGCCGGTGTACATCACCCCTGGCCGGAAGGCGTTCCGGGGCTGCACTGTTACTTTCGGCGATCCTTTTTATCTGCCCAAGCCGGAAAAAGGGGAGCATGACCCCTATAAGAAGGGCGCCGATCAGATCATGGAGAAGATCTGGGAGATTGGCAAGAGCCGGGGGGAGGTGACACCTCGTGGGTAAGATCACTGTGGCCAAAAACGCAGGCTATTGCTACGGCGTACGCCGGGCTATTGAAAAGGCCGAGAGTCTGGGCGGAAAGGGCCAGAAGATATACACCGCCGGGCCGTTGATTCACAATAAGTTCGTTGTAGCCCAGCTCCGGGAGAAGGGCATCTTTTCCCGGGAGGATATCGAGAGCATTCCCGATGGGGCCGCTGTGGTGGTGCGGGCCCACGGCATCACATTGGAGCAGCAGCGGCGGCTGATGGAAAAAGGCTGCCAGCTGGAGGACGCCACCTGTCCCCATGTGGGACGCATTCACCGGATCGTGGAGGAAGAGAGCGAGAAGGGACGGCATATTCTGCTCATCGGCGCGGGAAAACATCCCGAAGTTCTGGGCATCGCTTCCCGGTGCAAGAGCTGCACGATCCTGGAAAACCCGGCTCAGGCAGAGGAGTGGGCAGAAAAAAACAGTCAAATAGCTGTATCGGTGGTGTCTCAAACCACCTTCAATCGTGAAATTTTTGTAAATTGCACAAAAATATTAAAAAACGCTTGTAAAAGCATCAACATCTTTGATACAATATGTAATGCTACGGATGAACGCCAGAAAGAGGCGCGCACCCTGGCATCCGGATCTGACCTTGTGATCGTCATCGGCGACCAAACAAGCAGCAATTCGCGCAGGCTCTACGAAATCTGCCTCCAGGTGTGCCCCGATACCCTTTTCGTGGAAAACGCCCAAGGGATTCCTGAGGGGTATGGCCGCGGGAAACAAGCGATTGCCATCACCGCCGGTGCGTCCACGCCAGATCTGATAATTAAGGAGGTATATGACAAGATGACTGACGAAATGAACATCCAGGAAACAGAAAGCTTCGCTGAGCTGCTGGAGCAGACTCTGAAAACTTTACATACAGGAGAAAAGGTGACGGGCGTTATCACGCAGATCAACCCCACGGACATCCATGTGGACCTGGGCGTCAAGCAGGCCGGCTACATCCCCACCACTGAGCTGAGCGACGACCCCAACTATGTGATCGCTGACAACATCCACATCGGCGACGAGATCGAAGCCTATGTCATGCGCGTCAACGACCAGGAAGGCACCATCATGCTGTCCAAGAAGCGCCTGGACGCTGTGAAGAACTGGGAAGTTTTGGAGAAGGCTGTGGAGACCGGCGAAGTCTATGACTGCGTCATCACCGATGTGAACAAGGGCGGCGTTATCGCTAATGTGCTGGGCATCCGGGTCTTTATCCCCGCCAGCCAGACCGGCCTGCCCCGGGAAGCTGACCTGTCCCAGATGGTCAAGACCCATCAGAAGGTGCGCATCACCGAAGTGACCCGTCCCCGCCGCCGCGTGGTCGGTTCCATCAAGGCTCCTCTCATGGAAGCCCGCCGGGAAGCTGCTGCTAAGATCTGGGAAGAGATCGAAGTGGGTTCGGTGTACACCGGCACTGTCAAGTCCTTCACTTCCTATGGCGCTTTTGTGGACATCGGCGGTGTGGACGGCATGATCCATATCTCCGAGCTGAGCTGGTCCCGCGTGAAGCATCCCTCTGATGTGTTGAAGATCGGCCAGACCGTTGAGGTGTATGTCATCGCTCTGGACAAGGAGAAGAAGAAGATCTCCCTGGGCTACAAGAAGGCCGAGGACAACCCCTGGACCAAGTTCGAGTCCAACTACAATGTGGGCGATGTGGCTCCCGTGAAGATCGTCAAGTTCATGCCCTTCGGCGCCTTTGCTGAGGTTCT
>CALLCY010000117.1:0-16405 GCA_938000015.1 uncultured Clostridia bacterium | reverse complement strand
GGGTGCCATCGTCAAGGCGAAGCCCGCCGCGGCCAAGGGCCAGTACATCCGCTCCTGCGTGGTGGCTGCCACCATGGGCCCTGGCATCAAGATCAACCAGGCTCGTCTGACCGACTAATCAGGTTTTTCCTGTTCTTTCTTGACAAACCATTGGTTTGTTGATAAAATAATAGCGCTCATTCCAAAGACAGCAGGTGAACTGCGGTTCCCAACGGCTCTGCGCCGCCTGCCGAGGATGCATTGTTCCATTTTATAGTATGGATTTACTGTGCCCTCATGTCCTTTGGATGTGAGGGCACTTATTCTAAACGGAGGTGAAAACAGTGCCGAACGCAAAGGTTCTGAGCGAGAAGCAGGCCATGGTGGCCCAGCTCGCTGAAAAGATGAAGAGCGCCACATCCGGTGTACTGGTGGACTATAAAGGCATCACTGTTGAAGAAGATACCAAGCTGCGCAGTGAGCTGAGAAAAGCCAATGTGGAATATACCGTCGTGAAAAACACTCTGGTGCGCTTTGCTGCCAACCAGATCGGCTTTGAAGAGCTGGACGGCGTGCTCCATGGCACAACTGCCATGGCTGTGAGCATGGACGATCCCACTGCTCCTGCCCGTCTGCTGGCCGAGTTTGCCAAGAGCCACGACAAGTATTTCAACATCAAGGCCGGCTTCCTGGAGGGCAAAGTGGTGGATGTTGCCACCGTTGAGTCCCTGGCTGCCATCCCGCCGAAGGATATCCTGCTGTCCACTGTGCTGGGCACCATGATGGCTCCTGTGGCCGCCCTGGCCCGGGTTCTGCAGGCCGTGGCCGACAAGAAGAGCGAAGGCGGAGAGGCTGCTCCCGCTGCCGAAGCCGAAACACAGGCTTAATCATTTTCATTAAAAACTAATTGGAGGTACACTATAATGGCAAGCGAAAAGATTGCACAGCTGATTGAAGAAGTGAAAGTTCTCTCCGTTCTGGAGCTGAGCGAACTGGTACATGCCCTGGAAGAAGAGTTTGGCGTTTCCGCCGCTGCTGCTGTTGCCGCTGCTCCTGCTGCTGGCGCTGCTGCTGGTGCTGCCGCTGACGAGAAGAGCGAGTTCGATGTGGTTCTGGCTGAAGTTGGCGCTTCCAAGATGGGCGTCATCAAGATCGTCAAGGAGATCACCGGCCTGGGCCTGAAGGAAGCCAAGGAGCTGGTCGACAACGCTCCCAAGGCCATCAAGGAAGGCGTTGGCAAGGACGAAGCCGAAGAGATGAAGAAGAAGCTGGAAGAGGCCGGCGCCAAGGTCGAGCTGAAGTAAGCTGTTTTTCCATCGTATTAAAAAGAGACGGGATCGCTCCCGTCTCTTTTCCTTTCCCCGCTTTTTGCATTTCCAGAAGAAGGCTCCTTCCTGCGGGCAAGATGCCTTGCATGATGAGGGCTTTTTTGGTATACTATTTTTAATTATTTCGTCTTTGGGGCGGCAGGCTCTGAAGAAGGGAAAGGGGGGTGCCCCATGGAGAAATTGATCGCCCGCATGATGGAGTCGGGAACCCGGCTGGCCTTTGCACTGCTTCTGGTGTTCTGCGCCATATCGGCTTTCACCAACATCTGGTTGGCTTTGGGTGAGCTGGCCGTTGTGGTGGTGCTTTATATCGTCTACCGGGCCCGGGCCAAACGGCGGCGGGCCGATATTCGCCGTACAGTGGAAACGCTTTTGTTCCAGGTGGATGACGCATCGAAAAATTCCCTGATGAATTTTCCGCTGCCCACCGCCATCCTTCGCATGGATACCGGGGAAGTGGTATGGAGCAACGACAGCTTTTATGAGATCACCGGCGCCCATGAGCGGATGTTCAATCTGCACATCACCGATGTGATCGAAGGTTTTGACACCCGCTGGATCATGGAGGGGCGGAGCAAGTGTCCCTATGAAGTGGCGGTGAACGGTCGGAAATTCGATGTGTACGGCAACATCGTCCGCTCGGGAAAAGACGCTTCCAGCGCGCTGCTGGTCACCATGTACTGGGTGGATGTGACCGATTATAGCGAACTGCGCACCAAATACGAGCGCACCCGTCCGGTGCTTTCCATTTTGGTGCTGGACAGCTATGAAGAGCTGATCAAAGGGGTTTCGGAAAGCGAAAAATCCAAACTCACCGCCCAAGTGGATGAGGAGATCAGCAACTGGGCCGAGCCGGTGCACGGCGTGGTGCGGCGGCTGGATCGGGACAAATACCTGTTTTTGTTTGAGCAGAAAGATCTGCTGGAGTTTGTAGAGCGGAAGTTCGATCTGCTGGACAAAGTCCGGGAAATCAAAAGCAGCACCGGTATCAGCGCCACCATCTCCATGGGCATCGGCAAGGGCGATACCGATCTGAACGAGCTGTATCAATATGCCCGTCTGGCAGCGGATACCGCTTTGGCCCGTGGCGGCGACCAGGTGGTCATCAAGAGCAAATATGCCTTTGAATTCTATGGCGGGCACGCCAAGGAAGTGGAAAAACGCACCAAGGTCAAGTCCCGTGTGGTGGCCAATTCCCTGCGCCAGTATATCAGGGATTCTTCCTATGTGTTTATCATGGGCCACCAGCTTTCCGATCTGGACGCGGTGGGCGCTGCGGCCGGCATCTGCGCCGCTGTGCGCAAGTGCGGCAAAAAGCCCTATTTTATCGTCAACAGTGAACGCACCTCCGCCAAAGACCTGATCGACAAATTGGCCGGGCTGGAGGAATACCGGGAATCCTTCATCAAGCCGGATGATGCCATCTTTATCGCTGATTCCAATTCGCTGCTCATTGTGGTGGATACCAACCGGCCGGATTTTGTGGATTACCCCGAGGTGCTCCAGACCATCCAGCGGGTGGCGGTCATCGACCATCATCGGCGGGCGGCCAGCTATATTGAAAACTATGTCATCAGCCTCCATGAGCCCTATGCCAGCTCTACCAGTGAGCTGGTCACAGAGCTTTTGCAGTACATCCTCACCAGTTCTCAGGATCTGAAAAAAGAGGAGGCCGAGGCGCTCTTGTCCGGTATTTTCCTGGATACCAAGAGCTTTACCGTCAAAACCGGCGTGCGTACCTTCGAGGCCGCCGCCTATCTGAAGCAGTGCGGCGCCGATACGGTGGAAGTCCGCCGCCTGTTCAACAACAATTTCGATTCCTACATCAAGAAATACCAGATCATCAGCAACGCCGAGCAGCCCTATCCGGGGGTTTCCATTTCGGTGATGGACGAAGATACCGAACGGGCCACCGCATCCCAGGCCGCCGACGAGCTGATCAACATCAACGACATCAAAGCATCCTTTGTGGTCTTCCGGGAGCATGAGAACGATGTGGCCATCTCGGCCCGCTCCTATGGAAAGATGAATGTGCAGGTGGTGCTGGAGAAACTGGGAGGAGGCGGCAGCCTGACTATGGCGGGCGCTCAGTTCCAGGACGCCGATGTGGGAGAGGTGGCAGCCCGGCTGCGGGCGGCCATTGAGGAATATCTGGCCGGAGACCAGGAGGATGGGGAAAACAGTTCCAACGCCCCGTCGGCCTGATTTTTGAAGCAGAGCGGGAAGAGCCTGCCGCGCGGGACTCTTCCATCCTGTGTACGCGCGGAGATGGGAGTGAATGACTATGAAATTGATTTTGCTGCAGGATGTAAAGGGACAGGGAAAAAAGGGCGATATCATCGAAGCCAGTGACGGCTACGCCCGCAACTTTCTGATGCCTCGGAAGCTGGCGGCTCCGGCCACAGCCGATGTGCTCAATGCCAAGAAGATCGCCGATGAGGCCGCTGCCCGTCGGATGAAGCTGGAAAAGGAAGCTGCCCAGAAGCTGGCGGAAGAGCTGAAGGATATGCCGGTGCACATCAAGGCCAAATCGGGAGCCGGCGGCAGATTGTTCGGCAGCGTTACTGCCAAGGAGATCGCCGAGGAGATGCAGCGCCAGCATAAGGTGGAAATCCAGAAGAACAAGATCGTGCTGGAAGAGACCATCAAGAATTTTGGCACTTACCAGGTGAAGGTCAAGCTTTACCCGGAAGTGGTGGGTACAGTGAAAGTGGTCGTGGAAGAGCAGAACTGATGCAGTAGGGGGTTTTGACCATGGATGAGCTTTTGGCCCGGCAGACCCCCCACAGTGTGGAGGCCGAGCAGGCGGTCATCGGAGCAATTTTGTTTGATCCTACCTGCGTGCCCAAAGTGGTGGAGCTGCTCCAGCCCGATGATTTTTATATTGAAACCAATCGGATGATCTTCGATACCATCAGCAGCATGTTCACCGGGGGAAAGCGGATCGACCCGGTGACAGTGCTGGAGGAAATGAAGGCCCTGGGCTACAAGGACAAAGCCGACAGGGCCTATTTTCTGCAACTGATCGATGTGACACCCACTTCCACCAATGTGGAGGATTATGCCAAGATCGTCCGGGAAAAGAAGATGCTTCGGGATCTTCAGCAGATCTGCAATGAGATCTTCGATCTGACCCGCAACGAGCAGGAAACGGCCAGCACCATTGCCGAGTTGGCCGAGCAGAAGATTTATGCCATCCGCCAGGGGCGGGAGATCAACGGCTTGCGGCATATCAAATCGGTGATCAAAGATGTATATGACCAGCTGGATGAACTGGCGGCCAATCCCGGAAAATTGCCGGGCATTCCCACCGGTTTTGCCGATCTGGACAACGCCCTGGGTGGACTGAACAAATCTGACCTGATTTTGATTGCCGCCCGTCCGGGCATGGGTAAAACCAGCTTCGCTCTGAATCTGGTGTTGCCGGCGGCCCAGAAATCGGGGAAAGATGTGGCTATTTTCCAGCTGGAAATGAGCGATATACAGCTGACCACCCGGATGATCTCCAGCGAGGCGCTGGTGGACAGCCGGAAACTGCGCATGGGCACTCTGGACGACAACGACTGGGAGAAAATCGCCCACGCTTCCGCGCTGCTTTCCAAAACCAACATTTATATTGAGGACAGTTCGGCCATCACTGTGTCGGAGATCAAGGCCAAGTGCCGCCGGATGGGAAGCCGGTTGGGGCTGGTGGTCATCGACTATCTCCAGTTGATGCAAGGCTCCAAAAGTTCGGAAAACCGGGTGCAGCAGATCTCGGAGATTTCCCGTTCCATGAAGGTGATGGCCCGAGAGCTGAATGTACCGGTGGTCTGCTTGTCCCAGCTGTCCCGCGGCCCGGAGCAGCGGCCCAACAAGCGGCCTATGCTTTCCGACCTGCGGGAATCGGGAGCTATCGAACAGGACGCCGATATCGTTATTTTCCTGTACCGGGATGACTACTATAACCCGGACACCGAAAAGAAAAATGTGGTGGAATGTATCATCGCCAAGAACCGTCACGGCGAGGTGTGTACCATCGAATTGCAATGGCTGGGACAGTACACCCGTTTCTCCGGCCAGGACAAGACCCATCATGAGTCTTGAGAATATGGTTTTGGCCTTTATGCAGGAAAAGGCCATGACGGCGCCGGGAGATAAGGTGCTCTGTGCCCTCTCCGGCGGCGGGGATTCCATGGCGTTGACCCATTTGCTGCATCGTCTGGCGCCCCAGTTGGGCATCCAGGTGGAAGCGGCCCATTTTATCCACGGCCTGCGTCCGGAGGATGCCCCCAAGGAGCGGCAACTGGCGGAAACATTCTGCCGGGAGCGGAAGATCCCTCTTCGAGTGGAAGAGGGAGACACCTTGGAATATTGCCGCCGGGAAGGCTGCGGCACAGAGGAAGGGGCCAGGGCGCTGCGCTATGCCTTTCTTCGCCGGGTTGCCAAGGAAACCGGCTGCCGGAAGATTGCCACCGGCCATCATCAGATGGACAATGTGGAGACCATTTTGTTTCATTTATGCCGGGGGACAGGTGCCCGGGGCCTGGGAGGAATTCCGGCATCGGAAGGAGATCTGATTCGCCCTCTTTTGCGGGTCTCCCGGGAAGAGATTGAAAAATATCTGGCAGAAAACCACATACCCTATTGCAGTGACCCCTCCAATGGGGAGGAGATTTATGCCCGCAACCGTCTGCGCCATCGTGTTCTTCCTTTGCTGAGAACCATCAATTCTCAGGCGGAAGAGCACATCAGCCAGGCAGGAGAGCGAGCCCGGAAAGACGAGGAGTTTTTGGAAAGCTGTGCCGCACAGTTTTTGAAGGAACACTCTCTGGCCCCCGGGGCGATAGACGCGGAGGCTTTGGCAAAAGCGCCGGATGCTGTGGCCTTTCGGGTGCTTCCCATGCTCTACCGTCAGGCTGGTGGAGAGGGAACCCTTTCTGAACGGCATCGTCAGGGAATGTGGGCACTTTGCAAAAAAGGCCCTTCGGCGGCGTGTAGCCTGCCGGGAGGGATAGAGGCCCGGCGGGTTTATGGACAGCTGGTGTGTCGGAAAAAGGAAGAAAATCCGTTGTACCATACTTTTTCTCCTCGCCTTTTGAAGGAGGGGGAACCGGTGGAAGAAGGGGGCTTTCAGGTCACCCTGTACCGGGGAAAAAAAGAGGCCAGGCCGGAAGAAAAAGCCTATTTCTTTCAGAAACTTTGGGAACCGGTGCAGCTGCGCCCCCGGAGGACGGGGGATGCGATCCGGCTGAAAAACGGGCACAAAAGCATTAAAAAATGGATGATCGATCAAAAGATCCCCGTGCATCTGCGGGAAGGGATTCCCCTGGTGTGCGATGAAGAAGGGCCGGTGCTGGTGTGCGGCGGCCCGGTTCGGGTGGAAACAAAAGAGAGAGAAAAAGACCCCGGCTGGACGGTGGTTGTGAGGAGGAAAAAGACCATGGCAAATATGCGGGACGATGTGGCGGAGGTTTTACTGACCAAAGAGCAAATCGCCGAAAAGGTGCAGGAGCTGGGGGAGATCCTCTCCCGGGAATATGAGGGAAAAGATCCCATTTTGGTCAGCGTGCTCAAGGGAGCTTTTGTGTTTATGGGCGACCTGTGCCGCGCTATCACCATTCCCTGCTCGGTGGATTTCATGGCGGTGTCCAGCTATGGAAGGGGCACCCAGACCAGCGGAAAGGTAAAAATTATTAAAGATTTAGACACAATTATCCAGAACAGGCATGTTATAGTAGTTGAGGACATCGTGGACAGCGGCGTGACCCTCAGTCGTTTGCTGGTGATGCTGAAGGAACGGGAACCGGCCTCCTTGCGCCTGGTGACCCTTCTGGACAAACCGGCTCGCCGCCAGGCCCATGTGGACATCGATTATTGCGGCTTCCAGGTGCCGGACGCCTTTTTGGTGGGCTATGGCCTGGACTATGCGGAAAAATACCGCAACCTGCCCGATCTGTGTATCTTGAAACCCGAGGTGTATCAGGCGTAAAGCTCCGCCTCACGAAAGGTGTGAATGATTCGTTGAATAACGGCAAAATGAAGGGCATTGGCCTGTATCTGCTGCTGCTGGTGGTGCTCATCGGAACCATTGGCTTTTTGATGGAGCCCCGTAAGGAGGCCCAGCTGACCTATTCCGATGTGACCCAGGCTTTTGAAAACCAGGATGTGGCCAGCTTTGTCATCGATGAGAATGAACTGACCATGACCATGCGGGATGGCTCCAAGTTCACTTATCAGATCCCGTCCCTGGATATTTTCTATTATGATTTGGGTGAAACCATCCGTCAGCAGCGGGCGGCGGGAACGCTGACCCAGGACTTTGCGGAAAAGATGACCATGCCTTGGTGGACGGCCTTTTTGCCCTATCTGATTATTATCGTCCTCTTCGGTTTGTTCTGGTATTATATGATGAACAAGCAGGATGGCAGCGGAAAATCTGCCATGAACTTCGGCAAATCCCGGGCCAAGATGGTGAGTAGCGAAGACCAGAAGGTGACTTTCCAGGATGTGGCCGGGGCCGATGAGGAAAAAAGCGATTTGCAGGAAGTGGTGGAGTTTTTGAAGGCTCCTAAGAAATTCCTGCAGTTGGGCGCCCGTATCCCCAAAGGCGTTTTGCTGGTGGGCCCTCCGGGCACTGGTAAAACATTGATCGCCAAGGCGGTGGCCGGAGAAGCGGGCGTGCCTTTCTTCTCCATTTCCGGCTCGGACTTTGTGGAGCTGTATGTGGGCGTGGGTGCCTCCCGCGTGCGGGATCTGTTTGATCAGGCCAAGCGCCATGCCCCTTCTATCGTCTTTATCGATGAGATCGACGCTGTGGGCCGCCAGAGAGGAGCCGGTCTGGGCGGCGGTCATGACGAAAGAGAACAGACTCTAAACCAGCTGCTGGTAGAGATGGACGGCTTCGGGGCCAACGAAGGGGTTATCATCCTGGCGGCTACCAACCGTCCCGACATTCTGGACAGCGCTCTGCTGCGTCCGGGACGCTTTGACCGGCAGGTGTATATCGGTGTGCCTGATGTGAAGGGCCGCAAGGCCATCATGCAGGTTCACTCCCGGAAGAAGCCCTTTGAAGAGGATGTGGACTTTGACGCCATCGCCAAAACCACCGCCGGATTCACTGGCGCCGATCTGGAGAACCTGCTGAACGAAGCGGCTCTGCTGGCCGCCCGTCGTTCCAAGGAGAAGATTGGCAACCGGGAAATCGATGATGCCTTCCTGAAGGTCATCATGGGCAACGAAAAGAAGAGCCGGGTCTATTCTGAAAAGGAAAAGAAGCTCACCGCCTATCACGAGGCAGGTCACGCCATTGTCACTCGGCTGATGCCCACCCAGGACCCGGTGCATCAGATTTCCATTGTGCCCCGTGGCCGGGCTGGCGGCTTTACCCTGAGCCTGCCCAAAGAGGATAAATACTATTCCTCCAAAAATGAGATGGAAGACGAGCTGGTCACTCTGCTGGGTGGCCGGGTCGCTGAAAAACTGGTGATGGATGACATTTCCACCGGTGCTTCCAATGACATCGAGCGGGCCTCCGACATTGCTCGCCGGATGGTTACCCGTTATGGCATGAGCGACAAGCTGGGCCCCATCGCCTTTGGCAGCGATCACGACGAAGTGTTCCTGGGTCGGGATTTTGCCGCCTCCAAGAACTACTCCGAAGAAGTGGCTTCCCTCATTGACGAGGAAGTGAAGCGGATCATCGACGAGGCCTATCGCCGCTGCGAACAGATGCTGCAAGAGCATATGGACATCCTGGACCGGGTGGCCGCTTATCTGCTGGAGCATGAGACCATGAGCGGCGAAGCCTTTGAAAAGGTGTTCAACGGGGAAGAAGCCCAGGCGCCGGAAAAAGTGGTGGAAGTGGATTATAACGCCCGCTATACCCACCAGCCGGAAGAAGAGGTGCTGAACAGCCCTTCTCAGACAGAGGAGATTCCCCCCGAAGGAAAACCCACCAATGATCCAATGGATCATATCTAAAAGCAATGAAAATAACCTGTGAGAAAGACCTCACAGGTTATTTTTTTGCCTTCTTGACACAAAAAACAGTTTAATGTATTATGAAATTAAAAAGAGAGGAGGGGTAACTATGAAGAGAAAAGCAACATTTTGTTTGGCGGCTCTTTTGATTCTCACTCTCGGCAGAAGTGCCTGGGCGGACGGTTTTGTTGTTTATTGGCAATCGCCGCAGCAGCTTTCCGATTCGGGTAAGCAGCCGGAGGAGGAGAGATCGCCCGGGACCGCTCCATTTTTGGATGCTTATTTTTCCGACCTGCAAGTGGATGAATGGCAGCTGGATGAAACCTATGCCACTTTGGGCAAAGTGGTAGGAGAGAACCATACCGCATCCCCGGAGATCCTCCTGTATCGGCAAAAGGAAACGGTGATCACTGAGGGGAAATGGACGAGCCTTTTGGATAACGGGACCCTGCGCAAGCAAGTGCAGGAGTGGATCGAATCCCAGCTGGCCTGGGTGGCCGAAGACCAAGTGGTTTTTGCAGCAAGAGAAGGGTCTATGGGAACTTTGACCCTTTCTCCCGGTATGTCCGGAGGAATCCAGGCCTGGCAAAGCGCTTTGGAGGTACAGGGCAGCTTTTTGCTTCAGCGGGTCGATGCTGAAGGAACGGTCTATGAGGTTCGCCGCGTGCCTTTTGCAGGAACCTTCCCTTTGGTGGGCGTTCACCTGGAAAACTGGACAGAATGAAGGGAGTAAAATTTGGCCTTCCATGAATTTGGCGTAATGAAAAAAGTCCCGGCTTCGGAAGAAATGTATGAAAAATACGATCTTTCTCTTTGTGGAGAAACAGCGGTGGTGGAGGACGATGAGGTGAATACTTTGTGGGAGCATTTTGGAAGTATCCCTTGCTTTTGGCATAGCCTACAACGGCCCGCCCAGGGGCTGGCCTATACCGGGATCACCCTCATTCCTCCCTCGTCTGCAAAAAATCTGCTGGATCGATTGCCTCAGCAGGAGCAGCTGTGTTCCCTCAAAGGTATTTTACATAGCGCCTGGGAAAAAGGATGTTATGTGATCCATTTTGGGATATAAAAAGCCCTGTGAAAGGCTCTGAATGAGTCTTCACAGGGCTTTTTTCCAAGATGATGTTTTTCTCGATCAGGCCAGGATGGAGTCGGTGGCGCCGTCTACACCGGCCAGGAGCAGGGCCAGAAGCAGAGCCTGCTGTACGCCCTTGTGGGCGTCGGTGGTTTCAAAGAACTCCTGCAGGGTGTGAGCGCCGCAATCCAGGCTGCCCATGCCCAGGCAAACGGCAGGGATGTTTTTGCCGATGGCCATGTTGCAGTTGGTGGAGCCGCCATGGAAGAAGATGGGCTCATATCCCAGATAGCTGCTGATGGCATAGGTGGCTTCCACAATGGGAGAATGGACATCCTGGGTACCGGCCGGCACATTGCAATAACGCTTGTGGGTCACGGTGATGGTGTCCTTGCCCCAGCGGGCGGTCTCTTCATCGCAGGCCTCCTGCAAAGCGTTCAGAATCCGCTGGTACAGCTCTTCCAGCACTTCCTGGGAGTCGGAGCGGAGATTGAATTTGATGGTAGCTTCGGGGACGATGGCATGGATGCCGGCGTCGTTGCCCGCATGGAAGTTGGAGACACAGAAAGAGGTCTTAGGATCTGTCGGCACCTGGAACTCGGCGATCTTGGCTACGGCCCGGGCTGCGGCATTGAGGGGATTGGCCACCTTGCCAAAAGCGCCGTGGGCATGGCCGCCGATGCCGTGGAAGGTAGCTTCACAGGTCATGTGGCCGGTGGCTTCATAAGTGATGCCTTCGGCGCTGGGGCCGTCGATGCTGATGCTGGCGTCCACCTGGTTGTCATCCAGCCATTTGAGCATACCGCCGAAGGAGCCGATGCCCTCTTCTTCCACAGTGCCCACAAACACCAGATCACCTTTGGTCTGGATGCCGGCGGCGTCCAAAGCCCGGATCACAGACAGAGGCACTACCATGCCACGGGTGTCATCCACAATGCCAGGAGCATAAACCCGGGTGCCTTCCTTGCGGGGCTGGGGATTGGTGCCGATGGGGAAAACGGTGTCCATATGCCCTTCCATCAGCACTTTTTTGCCGCCGCCTTTACCGGGACGCAGACCTTCCACATTGCCATGGCGGTCAATATGTACATTCTCAAGGCCCAGTTCTTTATACATCTCAGCATAACGGGCCGCCTTCTTTTCCTCGTGGAAAGTAGGGGCTTCGATTTTGCACAGTTCGATCTGGTTTTCCAGGGTCTGGTCGGCATCCTGCTGGGCGAATTCCAGAGCTTTCTGCACCTGGGGCAGGGCCAGCAGCTTGTTCAGAGTTTCCTGGATGTTGGCAGATACTTGATAACTCATTGTTGACACTCCAATCGGTAGAAAATTTGCTTCCGGGTTTTATTATGGACTCTCCATGGGGTAAAATCAAGAGAAGGTGAAAACTTCGTGGCACTTGCCAAGAATGGGAGATCGCTTTTGTTGAAATTGTCATATTGGTACAAAAAATGAAGATATTTCTTTCTATTTGTTTAGAAAGTGATATGATATACTGTAAGTATAGAAAAATTCACTAAGGAGGAAGAAATGAATTACACAGAAATTTTGGGAGGGATGCGCCGGTACTATGGGGAGGGACGGACCCAGAGCTTCGAAGCCCGACGAAAGAGTCTGGAGAAGCTGGAGCAGGGGCTGAAAAAATGGGGAAGCCGCCTGGAGCAGGCTCTGGCGGAGGATTTGGGCAAAGCGTCCATGGAGGCCTATATGACCGAGTTGGGCCAGGTGCGGGAAGAGCTCCGTTGGCAGAAAAAGCACCTGAAACAGAATATGGCGGTGAAGCGGGTGCCCACCCCTATGACCCAGGCTCCTGCCAAAAGTCTGTGCTGGCCCCATCCTTATGGTGTGGTGCTGGTGATGGCGCCCTGGAATTATCCGGTACTGCTCAGCCTGGGGCCGCTGGTGGGAGCGGTGGCGGCAGGGAATTGCGTGGTGCTCAAGCCTTCGGCCTATGCGCCCAAAACAGCGGAAACATTGGCGGCCATGGCGTCAGAAGTATTTGATCCGGGCCATGTGCAGGTGATCACCGGAGGCCGGGCGGAAAACCAGGCGCTGCTGGAACAGCGTTTTGATTACATCTTTTTTACCGGCGGCACCCAAGTGGGAAAATTGGTGCTGGAGAAGGCCGCCCGGCATCTGACGCCGGTGACGCTGGAGCTGGGAGGCAAGAGCTCCTGTATTGTGGCGGAGGATGCCGATCTTTCTTTGACGGCCCGACGGATCGTTTTCGGCAAATTGGTCAACTGCGGCCAGACCTGTGTGGCCCCTGATTATGTGCTGGCCCCGAAAGGAAAGGTTCCGGCGCTGGTGGAAGAAATGAAAAAGCAGCTGCTGATGCAGCTGGGGCCCACACCGCTGAACAATCCGGAATACCCCCGCATTGTCAATGGAAAGCACTATCGCCGGTTGATGGGACTGCTGGAAGGGGCCCGGATAGAGACCGGAGGGCGGGGAGATGAGCGGACGCTGCGGATTGAGCCTACCATCCTTACAGGAGTGACAGAGCAGTCGCCGGTGATGCAGGAGGAAATTTTCGGGCCCATTCTGCCGGTGCTGGAATACGAGGCCTTTTCCCAGGCCTTGGATTTTGTGGCGGAGCGTCCCCATCCATTGGCTCTCTATCTTTTCACCCGCAGCCGGAAGACGGCACGGCAGGTGATGGATCGGCTGCAATTCGGCGGAGGCTGCATCAACGACACTCTGGTCCACCTGGCCAGCAGCCATCTGCCCTTCGGTGGAGTGGGGGAAAGCGGCATGGGTGCATATCACGGTCAAAAGAGTTTTGATACCTTTACCCACTATCGCAGTGTGCTGTCCCGGGGAAGGGTGGAAAACCCTCTGCGCTACCACCCCTATACATCGAAAAAAGAAAAGCTTCTCCGCCGGTTTTTGGGGTGAAGCCTTGGCAAAAAAGAGACAGGGTGCTATACTGCAACTATCCGGTGAAATAGTGCCGGGATTCTTGCAAAAGTGAGGGATCATTGTGGAAATTTTGGTCAATACCTATCGTGGGCCGCTGCAGGATATGATGCACACCGGCCATATCGCTGTGGTGGATTATACCGGTAAGCTGCTCTATTCCTGTGGCGATCCGGAGAGAGTCTGTTATGCCCGTTCCTCGGCCAAGCCTATGCAGGCCATGTGCGTGCTGGAAAGCGGCGCTGTGGAAAAATACGGTCTGGACGATCAGGACATCGCTTTGTTCTGCGCTTCCCACAACGGAGAGCCTATGCACATCCAGGCGGTGCGCCGGGCTTTGGGCAAGGCCGGGCTGACGGAGAGCGTTCTCCAGTGCGGCGTCCATTATCCCTTGTATGAGCCGGAAGCTGACCGGATGAAAGCTGCGGGAGAACAGCCCAGCCAGATCCATTGCAACTGCAGCGGCAAACATTCGGGCATGCTGGTTACTGCCGCCGCGATGGGAGAGGATTTGGACACCTATTATAAACCGGAGCATCCGGTGCAGCAGCGCATCCTTCATATGATCGGGGAGATCTGTGAATACGATCCTCAGAAGATCATTATGGGTACCGATGGCTGCGGTGTGCCGGTACACGCTCTGCCTTTGCGGCAGTTTGCCTATGGTGTGGCCCGCATGGCCCATTCGGAGAGTCTGGGAGAAAAGATGGGAGCGGAAGCGGCCCGCATTACGGCTGCTATGGGAAAATATCCCCTCATCATGTCGGGCACCGGCCGGATTGATGCCCAACTCATGGAAAAATACGATCGTCTCTTCTGCAAATCGGGAGCCGATGGCTATTATATTGTGGGAGATAAAAAGGAAGGCATCGGCATCGCTGTGAAAATCGACAGCGGCAATGGCCAGGCCCGCAATGCTGTGGTGGTGGAAGTGCTCCGTCAGCTGGGGATCATCCCCCAGGAGGATCTGGCGGAATTTGCCGATACTCACACGCCCAAAATGCGCAACCACAAGCAGGAAGAAGTGGGCAGCATGCGTCCCGAGTTCACTTTGCACAAGGCATAACCAACGGGATACATATAAAAAAGGTCCGGGGCCTTATGGCTCCGGACCTTTTTTGGGAAAAGCGCCCGCCCCGCAAAGGAGCGGGCAGGGAGAAAAGTGGACCATAGCGGAAAGCTAGGGAGGGAGACCTTTCCGCGGTCCGAGAGAAAAGCAAAACAACGAAACAAATCTATATTCTTATCATACCCCTTTTTTCGATACATTACCACCTTAAAATAATTGTCAAAATAACCAAAAATTTTATTTGTAAAAGGGAGAAAATAAACTTTTGCTGGGGGAAAAAGGCCATTTTTCAAAAAATAATTGGTTCTGTGGTAGACGAAAGGGGATAAAAAATGGTATAATAGCATCGATTTGCAAAAGTGCTGCGGCGGGGAATGAGACCGCAGACAAAATTTTCGCGCCTGGCATGGGAAGCCATGCCTGATTTTTTTGGAGGAGACCATGAGAAAAAGAGGAAGAATCTTAGGCGGTTTTCTGCTGGCTGCTTTGCTTTTCGCCCTGCTGGGATGTGTGGGGCTGGCCGCAGCGCAGAAGGCCCAGCTGAACAACATGCCGGTGTTGGTTTATGACAAAACCATTGGTGTGGAAGCCTATAACATCAACGACAACAACTATTTTAAATTGCGGGATGTGGCTCAGGCCCTCAGCGGCGGGGATAAATCCTTTGAGATCCAATACAACAACGACACCAATTCCATCTACATCAGCACTGGCCAGAGATATACTTCCTTGGGCACCGAATTGAGCCCGCCTCAGGGCAGCAATACCATCAAGCAGGCGGTGAGCAGCCAGGCGGCAGTTTATATCGATGGGGTTCGGGCGCAGATGACGGCCTATAACATCGATGGCTATACATATTTTAAACTGCGGGATCTGGGGGATGCCCTGAATTTCAGCGTGCAGTATGACGATGCCCAGCGGCGGGTGCTCATCGAGTGTGCTCCTCTGGATACCACACCGGTACCCCCTCCTGATACAACGGTGGATCGGAGTGATATCGTGGTGATGGTAGACCCGGGCCACGGCGGTTCGGAAAGCGGCACCGTGAACAAAGAAATGGGTCTTGTGGAAAGCGAGATCAACTACACGGTGGCCGAGCATCTGGGGTCGCTTCTTCGTCAGGCTGGCTATCAGGTGATCTTCACCCGAGGCAAGGGGGAGACATTGTCCCTCACCAACCGGATGAATATGATCCGGGAGGTCAAGCCCGATCTGGTCATCAGCGTCCATCACAACGCCACCGAAGCTCACAATGCTACCGGCGCCGAAGTGCTGGCCCAGGTAGCCGATAAAAACGGCGGCCCGTCTACCGAGCTGGCCGAGCTGATCAATGAGGAATATGCCAAGATGGGTCAGAAAGTCCGGCCCATCGTCTACCGGTATAACAGCACCAAAACCGGAGATTATTACGGTCTGCTTCGAGCGGCAGCCGGCGTGGATGTCACCGCAGTCATTTCGGAGTTTGCCTTTATGGACAACCCCACCGATGTGGAAAAGATCAACAGCACCGCAAAACTGCACCAGGAGGCCGAGGCGCTTTTCCGTGCGGTGGATGCTTTCCTCACAAAATAAGAAAAGCTGGGGAAAAGATTAAGAGAAAATTTATGATTTGGCGGCCTGCCCCACTGTATGATAGAAGCAGCGGGACAGGCCGCTTTGGTTTTGTCCGGGAAACAGGAGGAATTGGCGATGGCTCAGAAAAGAAGGCGGAAAAGAAAAAAGAGAAGAGGCTGCGGCTTGCTGCTGGGGCTTGTGGTGATGGCCGGGGTGGCCTTTGGAGCATGGAGACTGCTGAAAGCACCCACGGAGGGGTTGTATCCGGAGGATGTACTGGGGGTGCCGGTGTACACCCAACTGGCTCCGGAAGGGGCACAGAACCGGCCGGGAACCAAGAGAGAGATCCGGTATATCGTCATTCATGAAACGGGGAACACCGCCGCCGGGGCCGATGCCGCTGCCCATGGCCAGTTGGAGGCCAAAGGCGGAGAGGGGACCACCGGCTGGCACTACACAGTGGATGATACCGAAGTATGGCATAGCATCCCTGACGATGAAGTGGCCAATCACGCAGGGGAA
>CALLCY010000116.1:0-18258 GCA_938000015.1 uncultured Clostridia bacterium | reverse complement strand
ATGGTCTGGGTCACTTCCTGGGCGTGACGGCTGGCTTCCTCCTGCACTTCCCTGGCTCGCTTATAGGCGGAAATCTCAATATCGGCGATATATTCCTTCAGCTCCCCATATTCCCGGCGCAGGGTTTCCGCCCGCTGCCGGGCCTGTTCCGCCTGGCGGCAAGCCTGCCCCTTCTCTTCTTCCAGGGTGCGGATCTGCTCCCTGGCCTGGGAGAGTTCTTCCTCCAGACGCCGGTTTTCTTCTCTCTTTTCTTCCTGCTGCTGCCAGGATCTTTTTTCTTCCTCCCGGGTCTGGCGGAGTTCTTCCTGCAAGCGGCGTTCTTCCTCGGCCCAATCGTTTTTCAGCTTTTCAATGTATTCGATGACTTCCTCTTTTTGAAAGCCGCCGACTAAGGCCGTTTTGAATAGCACGCCCATCTTTCGATCCCCCGGTTTAGTTTATTAGATATTTGACCACGACCTTTTCCAAGTCGGGATAGGCCCGCAGGCCCACAATGCGCTCTTCTTCCTTCCCTTCCTGGCAGATGACCAAAGCGGGAACACCGGCGATATTGAAATCCCCGGCGATCAGCGGCTGTTCATCCAGATCGACCTGGTAAAAATCCGCCTGGGCGTAATGGGCGTCGGCCAGTTCTTCCACCAGCCCCTGCATCTGTCGGCAGGGCTCCGACCATTCCGCTGTGAAAAAGATCATTTGAGGTTTTGCTTTGCCCTGGAGTTTTTCTTTGTAGTCGGCTTGTTCCAGCCTTTCCAGCTCGTGCCGCATAGGCTCCACCCCTTTTCCGATATATTATATCATAGTTCTGTCAAAAAAAGAAATAATAAATTCTTCAAATAATGCTTTACATTTTTTCAAACCTGTGCTATACTAAATGAGCTGAAACAAGATATGCGCCTGTGGCTCAATGGATAGAGTAGCGGCCTCCGACGCCGTTGGTTGGACGTTCGAATCGTCTCAGGCGCGCCAGAAAAAGACACGACTTTTGGTCGTGTCTTTTTTCATTTTCTCTTGTTTTTTAAAAACCCGGTAGCAATTTGGCCGGCTGCTCCATCCAATAAGGGACACGCCCCAAAGGCGTTCCCATTTTGAAAGAAGCTGTTTTTTATGAAAAACCCGAAAAAGATCCTTCTCCCCCTGGCGGGAGCTTTGTGCCTCAGCGCCACCCTCTCCTCTGCTCTGGCCGCAGCCTTTCCGGTGACTCTTCACAACCTCACCCCTTCCCAGCGGGAAGCACTGCGGGGGCAAGGCCAGGTGGGCACCGCCTATCTGTCCCAAAACAATGAAACAGGCACCAATGGCAGTCTCTGTGCTCCCTTTACCGCCCAGGCTACCAGCGCTGTCTTTGTCCTGGCTGCCGCTCCCGGTGCCGAAAGCTACAATGTACAGCTGTACCAGGGCAACCCTGGCCAGGGCAAAGCAGCATCAGACTACACCGTTTCCCCGGTGGATGGTGGGGTGTGCTTTACCGGTCTGGAGCCAGGAAAAACCTACTATATGAAGATCAGCTCTTCCACCCTCCGGTCTTCCGGCTGCACCGCCACCTATGAACTGCTCAACGACCTTCATTGGGCAGCAGACGGACAATAACCCCCTCAAATTGTTTCGTTTTTCTCAAGGATTTCATAAATTTCCTGGATAAAGTCCTTCTTTCCTTCTGTATAAGCCACCCGATCCAGAGGATATTGTGCGGCCAAAGATTTTTTCAGTTTTTCATATTCTGCGGCCTTCTCCTCATGGGTGCAAAGATAATCCCGAAACCCCACCAGCTGAAAAAACTCCCCATCGCTTTTGTCATAGCAGTGGATGTGATGCAGTGACAACTCCCCCGCTCCCCGCAGCACAAAAAGATGATAGGTTTCTTTTCCATGCTGAGGGCCCTGGTAATCATAGCCCAGCTCCTCCAGTTTGTCTTTGTTCATACGATCTATCGAGCAAAGGCGTACCGCCACATCCAAAATGGGTTTGGCCCAGATGGAGGGGATGGCCGTGCTGCCCACATGCTGGATGTCCTGCACATTTTCTCCCCAGACCTCCAGAATCTGCTTCCGTACCCGCTCAAATTCCTCGTCCCAGGACTTTTGATGAGGCATAAGACATACCTGATTTCGTTTGACTCCTTCCATTTCTGCTCCTTCCTCTTTTCACTGAAAAAGGCGGCTTTTCAGCCGCCTTTTTGATTTACAGACTCCAGAATTCTCCCGGTTCCCGCAGAGATAGGATAAACGCCTGAAGCAGCTTCAAGCACTGATCCATATCTCCCCAGTCGATCACTTCATGGGGGCAATGGGCATACCGGGAAGGAATAGAGATCACCCCAGTGGGCACACCAGCCTTCTCCTTGTGCATCTCTCCAGCATCGGTACCAATCCCCGGGAACACCTCGATCTGACAGGGAATATTCAGCTTGGCGCACAGCTCCTGGAGACGGCGGCGCACTTTGGTGTTGGCCACAAGACTGCCGTCCATTGCCTTGACTCCAGGGCCACCGCCCAGCAAAATGGTGCCGTCGTTGACGCTTTCCGGCGTATCGCTGGCCGGGGTGGTATCCACCGCCAAAGCCACATCGGCGGCGATCTGCTGGGAGGCCACCCGGGCGCCCCGCAGCCCCACCTCTTCCTGAGAGGAAAAGACGAAATACACCTTGCCATGAACCTGAGAGAAATCGGTCTCTTCCAGAGCTTTCACCAAAAGGGCACAACCGGCCCGGTCGTCAAACCCATGACCCAGGGCCCGGTTCTGTCCGAAATCCTGAAGAGGCGTGGCCCAGGTGATGCTGTCTCCTTCCGAAATACCCATTTCCCGCACTCCGGCATCGTCTCTGGCGCCCACATCGATATAGAGCTGACGATAATGCCGCACCAGCTTTTCATCGTCAAAGCGGCGCATATGGCAGGAAATTGTGCCGATGATCCCATGGCAGGTCCCCTTGGCTCCATGCACCAGCACATGCTCCGAAGGCAGCACCCGGTCATCGTGACCGCCCAGTTTTTCAAAACGCAGCAGGCCGTTTTTCTCGATTTTCCGCACCATGAAGCCCACTTCGTCCATGTGGGCCGACAGCATCAGGGTAGGGCCTTCCAAACCGCCCTGCTTCATCACGATGAGATTGCCCAGCCCGTCCACATAGGCTTCGTCGGCCAGGGGCGCCACCCGGCGGTAAAGGTATTGGGCCACATTTTCTTCAAACCCACAGGTGCCCGGCAGGGACACCAGCTCCCGCAGCAGCTCTTTCATCCTTCGTTCCTCCTATTCTTTCTCCGGCACTTCCCCGGTGATCTGGATGTACTGAGGAGTATGGCCGGTGTGCTTCAAATATTCCTGGAACCCTTCCTGGGAGATGACCAGGCTCTCGGTGTTGCGGCAGGGGTGAACGCAGAAGGCGGGCAGAGCGGCCACATCCTCATCCACGATCAGATGGATCTCATGGTTTTCGTCAAACACCAGCCCCAGAGGCGAAATGGAACCGGGACGCACGCCCAGGGCCTGATACAACTTGTCCTCGTTGCCAAAGCTCAAGCGGGAGCGGCCGATCTTTTTGGAGACCTCTGCTGTGCGGAACTTCTTGTCCTCCCCGATAAGCAGCAGGAAAAATTCCGTTTGCTGCCGGTTGGCCAGGAACAAATTTTTGCAAAAAGGTGCACCCAGCTTTTCCCCGATGGCTTTGCAATCCTCCATGGTGGCCGCTTCCGGATGGGCCATGCTTTTGAATTCAATGCCCCATTCTTTCAGCAAATCATAAATCGCCTGCGGCGAACTTCTCTCCATTGGTCTTTCCTCCTGTTCAGGGCAAAAGCGGGGTGTATTTCCCCGCTTTTTGCCTGCTATCTATTTTTCTATTTTTACATTTCTTCCCGTGTGAATCCCAGATGCCGCACTCTCCCGCCGTCCATCACAAGTCCTGTGACCCGGTTGCCGGAACCTCTGGTGAAGGTCAGGCGCAGAGTAAGGCCGCCGGTCTGCACCCCATACCGATCCCGGCCCAGAGGATACAACCGACCCTTGCCATGACGGGTGTGGGAAGCATACAGAAAACCTTCCTCTTCGGTGATGAAATACCGGGTGTCCACTTCATCGCTTTGATAAGTGCCCTCGTATTCCAGCAAAAAGTCGGTGTCCTGAGGAGCGGTATCCACCTTTACCAGGGGATACAGATTGGCCCCCATCTGGCAGGCCACCTTTTCTTTGCCCAGATACATCACATCTTCCAGGTAACCAATGCGGTAGCAGTTGCCCTCCACAGGATGGAGCGGAGTGCCGTTCTCCCCTCCCAGATGCAGCTGGCCTTCCTGATCCCGGCAAACGGTGAAGCAAGCCAGACTGGGCTCTTCCGCCCAATAAACGCCAGTTTCCTCCTGCCGAGGCGCCTGCTCCAGCAGATACTGCTGATGCTGAGGCTTTTCCTCTTCCAGTCCCAGCACCACCCGGGCGATCTGCCGGGCCGCTACACCGGGAATGGTGTTCTGAGTGTTGCTGACAATGGCGATATCCAGATCGTCTTCCGGGTCGTAAAACCGGATGGTGTGTGCCCGGTAAGCCGCGTCCACTCCCCCGTGCTCCAGGAAGGGATGGCCTTCGTATTCTCCCAGCATCAAACCGCCGCCATAAATGCTGTGGCTGCCATCGGCCAGCACCGGCCGCTCCATCATCTTTTCCACCGTTTCTTTCCGGCAGATGGTGGGGTTTTTATAGTTTTCCAGCAGTTTCATCAAATCGTGAACGGTGGTGTGCAGGGATGTGGCCCCATAGGCCGAATAGTTGATGGGGTGATAGGTAAATGTCCCCTCTCCGTCATCGTCGTAGGAATAGGCCCGCCCCGGAATCACCTGAGTATAGGCCGTTTTGATGCAGGTATGATCCATGCCCAAAGGAGCAAAGATCCGCTGGGCGGCAAATTCCGCCAGGCTCAGGCCAGAGACCTTCTCCACCACATGGGCAATGAGGGTGAAATTGGAGTTGCTGTACAGATACTCGCTGCCAGGCTCAAAATTCAGAATGGTCTGCATGGAGATCATCCGTTTCAGGTCTTCCATGGTGATGGTGTCGTCAATACGCACGCCGCGCATCATCAGAAGTTCCCACTGGTCCCGGATGCCGGAAATGTTGTGCATCAGATCATACAAAGTCACAGGCTCGCGGAACAGAATCAGTTCCGGGGCATAGTCCCGGATGTCGTCGGTGAGACGCACCTTTCCTTCTTCGGCCAAAAGCAGCAGACTGAGCACAGTCACCTGTTTGGAAACCGAAGCTACATGGAAAACGGTGTTCTCCCCCACCGGAATCTGGTGCTCCAGATTGGCATAGCCGAAGGATTTATCGTAAATCACTTCTCCCTTCCGCCGCACCAGCACTTGCCCACCGGGGCACAGGCCGTTTTGCCAGCGATGGAAAATGGAATCGATCTCTTTTTCTTGCTGCGGCGTGAGATATGTACTCATTTTTTCAGCTCCTTTGCTTTTTCCTCTTTCTTTTCCCGACTGCGATAGATGAAATACAGGGTCATATCGGTGCCCACCATCAGGAAATTGATGATATACAGCAGCATGACAATATCCTGGCTGTACAGGATCTTATGGGTAATACCGGCCACATACCCCAGCTCGATCACCATGAGAAAAGCCAGGCTTTTGCCTTTGGTGGATTTGGTACGCAGGGATTTGGCGATGTTCATAGGCCAGGCCGCCCCAAAGCAAGCCAACATCAGCGCTTCAAAAATACTCATTTCCAATTTCCTTTCTTTTCGCTATAATAGCGCTATAATCATAAGTAAACGAAGCAAGTCAAGGGTACCACATTCGGCAGGTCTTTGCAACCGCCTGCCAACGGCAAAAAGGAGAACAGAAGATGATCAGAGACCATGTATTCAAGTACTATATCGGCCAGAACAAAAGCTGCTCAGAATCCCTCTTTCTGGCGGCCTGCGAAGACCGGAACATCCCGGTGACACCGGAGAGCCTCAAGCTCATCGGTGCTTTTTGCGGCGGCGTATGCTGCGGCAGCCTATGCGGCGCAGTGGCTGCTGGTGCAGCTGTCATCGCCCTGCGCACCGGCGGGATGGACCTGGATGCCCACGGAAATCCGGAGATGCGGGAAAAGGTGAAGGCTTTTGTCACCCGGTTTCAGGAGAAGACCGGCAGCGAACTGTGCCAGAAAATCAAGGAACAATACTTTGTAGAGGGAGACCGGTGCCTGGCCACGGTGGAGCTGGCCGCCGATGTACTGGAAGAGTTTCTGGACTAACGCAAAACAGCCCAAAAGCGGAAGGGACGCCCCTTCCGCTTTTTCTGTTCTCTTTATTTTTGCAGCTGAGCGATCATCTCTTTCAGCACCTCAACACAATCGCCCACAATGGCATAGTGAGCCGATTGGAAAATGGGAGCATCCGGATCGGTGTTGATGGCTACAATGGTCTCGGCTCCACCGATACCGGCCAGGTGCTGAATGGCCCCGGAAATGCCGCAGGCGATATACAGCGTGGGAGCCACCGTCTTGCCGGTCTGCCCCACCTGCATGGGATATTGGGCCCATCCGGCGTCCACCAAAGGACGGGAAGCGCCTACCTGGCCGCCCAGCAGTCGGGCCAGCTCATAGGCATACTGCATATTTTTCTGGCTGCCAATGCCTCTTCCCACGGCCACAATGATCTGAGCATCAGCAATGGTCTTGCTCTGGGGCGCAGGCTGGGCCGATTCCACCTGTACCCGGCCGGAAAGGTCCGGAACCGGAAGGCGTACCACCGTACCCTGCCGTGCCTCCCCCTGCCCCATGGGGAATACCCCCGGACGGACGGTAGCCATCTGAGGCCGGTGGTTGGGACAAACGATGGTGGCCATCAGGTTACCGCCAAAGGCCGGGCGGGTCTGCTGCAAAAGCCCGGTTTCCTTGTCGATCTCCAGCACGGTGCAGTCGGCGGTAAGGCCGGTACGCAGTCGAGCGGCCACCCGAGGCGCCAGACTGCGGCCAAACTCAGTGGCCCCAAACAGCAGAATCTCCGGACGGGCCTTTTCGATCACGCTGGTGAGGGCATCGGCCCAGGGTTCTTCTGTGGGATAGGCCAAAGATTCATCCTGGCACAGATAGACTGTATCTGCTCCATGGTCGATCAGTTCCTGGGCCAGCTTCTCCACATCTTTGCCCATCAAAAAGGCAGAAATACCGCATTTTGAATTGCACTGAAGCTCTTTGGCTTTACAGAGAAGTTCCAGGGTTACATTGTGGAGTTTCCCTTCCCAGGCCTCGGCGGCCACCAGGATCCCCTTCCAGCTATCCAGGTCCTCCCCGCCCTTTTCCTGTACGCGGGAGATGGCGCTCAGTTTGCAGGAATCCAGGCACATACCACAGGCGATACAGCCGTCCCCCACATGGGCTTTTTTGTCTTTGATCTCAATGGCCCCCTGGGGCAAGTTTTCACGCACAAGCCGCAGCCTACGCAGCGGCTTTCATCGATCACGATACCAGCCATCATGCTTCCTCCCCTGTCAAATGTTCCTCTTTCAGCAAATGGCACAACGCACCGGCCGCCTGCTTTTCATCTCCCTGAAGGAACTGACATTCCACTGTTTTCTCCGGCGTAAAGGTGCGCACCACCTGAGTGGGCGATCCTTTCAGGCCAATGCGGGCGGGGTCAGCCCCGGTGTCCGCTGCCCCCAGCATGGTAAAGGGAGCCTCCAGGCTCTCCCGCACGCCACGGATGGAGGCCATACGAGGCATATTGATGTCCTTGGCCACGGTGATGACCCCCGGCAGTTTCATCCGCACCACCTGAGTGCCATAGTCGGTGACTTTGCGGCAGAGAAGCTCCGTGTCGCTGGCTTCTAATATTTCGGACACATTGGTCACATGGGGCACGCCCAGGTCCTCGGCCAGTTCTGGCCCGATCTGGGCGGTATCGCCATCGGTAGCCATGCGGCCACAAACGATCAGATCAAAATTCCCGATGTGCCGTGCGCCCAGAGCCAGGGTATAGGCCGTGGCCAGGGTGTCAGCCCCGGCAAAGGCCCGGTCGCTGAGCAGCAGAGCTTCGTCCACTCCCTGGGACATGGCCTCCCGCAAAATCCGCTGGGTGGCGGGGATACCCATGCTGAGGGCGGTGACTTTGCCCCCCAGCTTTTCTTTCAGCCGTACAGCCTCTTCGATGGCATATGTATCAAAGGGATTGATCACCGACTGGCGTCCATCCCGGATGATGGTTTTGGTTTCCGGGTCCAATTTGACCTGATTTGTGGAAGGCACCTGTTTGATGCAAACGATGATCTTCATTTGTTTTCCTCCTCCGGCGCAAACAGATTTCCCCGGTTGAGCAAATTCTGGGGGTCAAAAGCCTTTTTCAGCTGCCGCATTTCCCCGATGTGCTCTTCCCCGTACATCACCTTCAGGAACCCGGCTTTCAATTTGCCCACGCCGTGCTCGGCAGAAACGGCGCCGCCTTTGGCTGTAATCTTTGCAGCCCAGTCGTTGTAAAGCTCTTTGCCTTTTCGGTATTCCTCGCTGTCATTGGGCAGGATGTTCACATGGAGATGGTTGTTGCCCACATGGCCCCAAATGGCCGACTGGAGCCCTCTTTCTTTCAGCATGGTGTTGTACATCGCCATGGTCTCTTCCAGTGCCGCATCGGGCACGGCCATATCGGTACCCAGCTTGGTGATCTCCTTGTTCTTTTTCTTCCGCTGGTCGATGAGCATATTGACGCACTCGGGAATGGCATGCCGGAAGAACATCAGCCGGTCCAGATCGGTCTGGCTGCGGGCCACCCAGGTGTCTTCTTCCTTCCCTCCTGCCTGTTGGATGGCTTTTCCCAGCTCCAGCAGCCGATTCGTCATGTCCTCTTCGGTGTCCCCATGGAGCTCCACATAAATGGCAGTTTCGTATTGCTGGGGAATGTCGTGGATCTGAGCAAAGGCACTGTTCTCCCGCTTTTCCCTGCGAAGAATCTCCAGGGCATCTCCATTGAAAAACTCCGCCGACACCGGATGGATATCAAAACGGTCGCATCCCTCCAGCTGCTCCCCACGGATGAGGCGCACATAACGCAGGGCCTTTTCCTCCTGGTCAAAGAAGGCAGTGACACCCCAGATGATCTGCGGCAGGGGCAGAAGCCGGATCTCGATCTCACAGGTCACGCCCAGTGTGCCGTCGCTGCCGATGAACAAGTCGATGAGATCCATATTGTCTTCGGCGTAATAACCGGAGGCATTTTTGGTGTGGGGCATCTGATACGAAGGCAGTATAAAGTGAATTTCCTTGCCGCTATCGGTCCGCAGCATCCCCTCTCTCCCCTGGGCAAATTGCTCTCCCCGGCGGAGGGTCAGGGTCTCCCCGTCCATCAGCGCCACTTTCAGTCCATTGATATATCCCCGCACCGAACCATAGTGGAAGCTGCGGGCCCCGGAGGCATTGCAGTTGACCATGCCGCCCAGGGAGGCCGAAGTCTCGGTGGGGTCCGGGGTAAAGAACTGCTCCGGCGCCCGGCAGAAGGCCGTATAGGCCGCCTTGGCTTCCTCGGTCCAATCTGCCGTCTGAAAACGCTTGCCGGAGATCATTTTCCGCAGCTCGGACAGCAGCACACCAGGCTGCAGGGTAAAATAAAATGTGCCAGTCTGCTCATCCTGACGGCAGGAGAGCACCTTGTCCATCCGGCTCATGTTCATAGCGTGTCCCTCGTAGGGCACGGCTGCCGCTGCCAAACCGGTGCGGGAGCCCTGCACTGTCACAGGGATCTTTTTTTCGTACATCTCTTTCAAAATGCTGGAGACATCCTCTGTGGTGCGGGGGAAAGAAATGCTCTCCGCCTTTCCCACGCTGCGGGATTCGTCCCGCAGATATTCCTCATATTCTCCGCTCATTGGGCGGATCAATGCGTTTGCCATATGATCGCTCCTTTTCACGGCTTAAAAGCCGGTGGCTTATTCAACACTCCCTATTCTAGACCTCAAGGGAGCAAAAATCTTTTGAAATTTTGAGACATTGTTTGCATATCTTGTTATTTCGGTGTATACTGAAGATACTTCGGGCAAACCGGCGGGGAGGGTTTATTATGGAAACCGACAACAAGCAAAATTTCTGCAAGGATTTCTACATCAGCTTTCATCAGAATGCTTCCTGGAAAATGGACAAGTTCCATTTCCACGATACCTATGAGATCCTTCTATGCCTGTCGGATGGCGGCGAATTCTTCGTAGGGGAATCCACCTACCCCATCAAGCGGGGCGGGCTTCTGGTGTTCAACAGCATGGATCTGCACCGCAGCGCCGGCAGCACCCAGCCCAGCTACGACCGGTATGTGGCTCACTTTATCCCCGAATACGCCGCCGGCCTTTCCACTCCCCAAACCGATCTGCTCCGCTGTTTTGAGCATCCGGTGGGCTCCTATACCGGCAATGTGCAGCTGAGCGAGGAGCAGACGCAACAGCTCCTGTCCTATTTTGAAAAGGCTCAAAAGGCCGGGCAGAAGGGAGAATACGGAGACGATCTCCGCCGTCAGATGGCTTTCATCCAGCTGCTGCTCTATGTGAACTCCCTCTATGACCATGTGCATCGGGACCATCTCATCGTTCAGAAGGACAGCTTCCACAAAGTACAGCCCATTTTGTCCTATGTGCAGCAGAACTTCCAGAACCCTATCACCCTGGACAGCATCGCCCAACAGTTTTATATGAGCAAGTACTACCTGTGCCATCTGTTCAAGGATGTAACCGGTTTCGGCCTCAATGAATACATCATCAATCTGCGCATCCTCAAAGCCCGGGAACTGCTGCGGCAGAACATCTCGGTACAGCAAGTGGGAGAGATCGTAGGTTTTTCCAATAATTCTCATTTTATCCGCACATTCAAAAGCATGGTAGGTGTCTCCCCGGGACAGTACTCCCACCGCTATCGGTAAACATAACAAAACAGGACAATCCTCTGGTTGCCCTGTTTTTTCATTCTTCCTCCGGAAAAACTTCCCTGAGAAGCTGTCGGTATTCCTGTACCAGTTCCCAATGGCTCTCCAACGGCGCCATAGCCTCCCCCAACGCCCGGTAATACCAGCGCTGCTTTTCTTTTCCCCGGTGAAACCGGCTCCAAAGAGCATCTCCCAGCTCCTGATAATCCAGGCAAATGCTGCGAAGATTGGAAAGTTTATCTGCACAGGTAATAAGCTTTACATCCATTGAAATTTCAGACTTCAACATTTGAATGGTGTGTTTCTTCCGCTCTTCCCAGGACAAAGTCTTGTCCTCGCTGCACTCTTCTACCAGCTGCCGCACCACAGGCCCAAAAATCTCCTCCAACTGCTGTGGTGTGGCAGAGGTATCCTCCAAGGTGTCGTGGAGCAGGCCGGCACAGATCACTTTGGCCGGCGCTCCCGCTTGGGCGAGAATCTGGGCTACCTCTGCCGGGTGGGCGATGTAGGGCACCGGGCTCCCCTTCCGCTTTTGTCCCTCATGAGCCAAAGCGGCAAACGAGTAGGCCCGATGCAGCAAAAGCCCTTCTTGTGTTTTTTCCATAGTCCCTCCTTGCAAAAAGGCCCCGGAAATTTTCCGGGGCCTTGGCTTTCATTTTACTGGGGCACTTTCACATCGGCGGGGATGGGGCAATGATAGGGCTTTCCGCCGGTCTTCTCTGTGAATTCCTTCTGGGCTTTCTCCAGGATCTGAGGATCTTCCAGGATCTTCAGGCCCCACAGAGCCATGGCCTTGGCGGCATAGATCATCCCCTTCTGGCCCACACTGCTGCCGGAGCAGGAAGTGATCTGCCAGCTATGACCGGGTGCGCCCACATTCTCGCAGGCGGTATTGAAGGTGACAGTGGGGCAGATGTAGCACACATCGCCCACATCGGTGGAACCGAAATTCCCTTCCACGCCCACAGGCAGAACGCCGGTGTGGAGATGGGTGCCTTCCGGCAGGCCGTAACCGGCGATGGCTGCGGCATACTGATCGGGCCGGGCCTCGTCCAGCTTCTGGGCAAACTCCAGCTCTTCAGCGGTCCAGGCCTCCTGGGGAGTCTCCACCATGCAGTCATGGATCAGATCCACCAGCACGCCGTTGTTCAGCGTCTGATAGCAGCCGCCCATAAACTCGATCTCCAGTTTGGTTTCGGTCATATGGGCAGCGCCTTCGGCCACCTTCACCAGGCGGTCATAAACCTCGTCCACGGTCTCCCGCTTGGGCGCACGCACATAATACCACACAGTGGCATTGTCGGGAACGATGTTGGGCGCAGTGCCACCTTCGGTGATGGTGTAATGGATACGCACATCGGTGGTCACATGCTCACGCAGGTAGTTTGCGCCTACATTGGTCAGCTCCACGGCATCCAGGGCCGAACGACCGTTGTGAGGATCGCCGCCGGCATGGGCGGTGACGCCGTGGAAATGGAACTTCACGCTATTGAGGGCCAAGGAATTGCCCATGGTTACCTCATTGGCTGTGCCAGGATGGAAAGCGATGGCGCAGTCCAGCCCATCAAAGGCATGGCCCCGGGCCATAAAGGATTTGCCGGTGAGCAGTTCTTCTGCCGGGCAACCAAAGTAAATGATGGTGCCCTTCAGGCCCTTCTCCTCCATTTCGGCCTTCATACCCAAAACAGCGCCCACATGGCCAACACCCAACAGGTTATGGCCGCAGCCCTGGCCATAGGCCTGGCCTTCCACAGCCTTCTGCTGGGTACCCACTTCTTGGCTCAGGCCGGGCAGGGCGTCATATTCTCCCAAAAAGCCGATGACAGGCTTGCCGCTTCCCCAAGTGGCTTTGATAGCGGTGGGCACTTCCCCGGCCCCCAGCTCCACGGTGAAGCCGTTTTTCTCCAACAGCTCTGCGGTCCACTTCTGGGCATTGTATTCATGGTATCCGCCCTCCGGGCAAGCCCAGATATCCAGGCTCAGCTTTTCCAGCTGGGAACGGTTTTTGTCGATGGCCTCATAGGCGATCTTGCCGGACATAACGATCACAACTCCCTTTTCATTTGATTTTACAGCTTTACAGCACTATTTTTATTATATCGGTGGAAAAAAGCAAAGTCAACGAAGGCCCCTGCCAAAGTTTCTCCCTTTAATTTGTGGACTTTCTCCCATGGATGAAGCGCAGCATAGAATAATAAAAGATCGCAAGTCCAAAGGAGGCTTCTTCTCTATGCCGCAAAAAAGCTATGACCGCCCGGCCGCCCTGGCCTATGCACGAAAATGGGCTCTGGGGCGCAATCCTGCCTTTCTGGATTTTGAAAACCTGGGGGGTGACTGTACCAATTTCATCTCCCAATGCGTTTACGCCGGGTCCGGTGTGATGAACTTCACTCCCACCTTCGGCTGGTATTACCGCTCCCCCTCTTCCCGGGCTCCCGCCTGGACAGGGGTGGATTTTTTCTACAACTTCATGACTGGAAACAACGGCCCTGGCCCGGTGATGGAGGAAGTGCCCATTTTCCGCCTGCTTCCCGGGGATGTGATCCAATTGGGCACCCAGGAGGGCCAGTTCTATCACTCTCTGCTGGTCATCCGCACCGGCCCCATCCCCACCCGGGATAGCATCCTCATCGCCACCCATACCTATGACGCCTATCTCCGCCCCCTCAATACATACGATGCCCCCCGGATGCGTTTTCTCCATGTGAAGCATGTGAATCTGCCCTAACCCTTGCATTTTGCCCTTTCCGGGTGTATTATGTAAAAAGAAATATGGATGAGAAAGGAGTGGAAAGATGCGCAATTCTTCCTGCCGGTAATGTGTTTTTACGGCCTTGTGCCGTGCTGCCGCAGGAGAAGTGCGCCCTTTCCTTCCTTTTGCCGTCTGGTTCAGACGGCTCTTTTGGCTGTGCAGGCCGGGGGAAAGGACTTCCCTCGGCCTGTATTTTTTACTGTTTCAAACGCAGCCAAGGAGGTTTTTATGTCTCTCATCCAAGTAACCGATCTGACCTTTTCTTACCCTTCCAGCTATGACGAGATCTTCTCTCATGCCAGTTTTCAAATCGACACCCGGTGGAAGCTGGGGCTCATCGGCCGCAATGGCCGGGGCAAAACCACCCTTCTCCGCCTTTTGATGGGGGAATATCCCTATGGCGGCTCCATTCACTCTTCGGTGGAGTTTGATTATTTCCCCTATTCCGTCCCCCATCCGGAGCGCAGGGCCGGGGAAGTCCTGGAGGCGCTGTGCCCCCAGGCCCAGCCCTGGCAAATCGCCCGGGAGATCTCTCTGCTGGATGTGGAGGAAGCGGCTTTGGAGCGGCCCTTTTCCTCCCTCTCCCAAGGAGAACAGACCAAATTGCTCCTTTCTGCCCTTTTTTTAAAAGAAAGGCACTTTCTTCTCATCGACGAGCCCACCAATCACTTAGACGAAGAAGGGCGGCGGAAAGTGGCCGCCTACCTGAAAGGGAAACAGGGCTTTCTTCTGGTGTCCCATGACCGCCGGTTTCTGGACGGCTGTGTGGATCACATTCTTTCTTTGAACCGGGCCGATATCCAGGTGCAGAAAGGGAACTTTTCTTCCTGGATGGAAAATTTCCAGCGTCAGCAGATGCTGGAGGAAAAACAGCAGGAAAGCCTGAAAAAGGACATCCGCCGCCTGGAAAAAGCCGCTCAACGCTCGGCCACTTGGTCACAGCAGGCGGAAAAGGCCAAATATCAAAACGGCCCAGTGGACCGGGGATACATCGGCCATAAAGCCGCCAAGATGATGAAGCGGTCCCTGGTGATAAAGCAGCGGCAGCAGCAGGCCATCCAGGACAAATCGGCCCTTCTCAAAAACCAGGAAATGGTCTCCAGCCTGAAACTTTCTCCTCTCCCCTTTCATTTCCAGCGGCTGGCTGTCTTTTCCCAGGTCCAGGTACAATACGGACACACGCCGGTATGCCCGCCTGTGTCCTTCACCCTGGAGCAGGGAGACCGGGTGGCCCTCGTCGGCAAAAACGGCAGCGGAAAAACCAGTCTGCTTCGGCTGCTGACCGACGGAACCGTCCCCTATGTGGGAGAAATGCACAAGGCTTCCGGCCTTGTGATCTCCCTTGTGCCCCAGGACGCCTCCTTTCTTCGCGGAAGCCTTTCCCGGCTCATCCAGGAGGAAGGCCTGGACGAAAGCCTGTTCAAGGCCATCTTGCGCAAAATGGATTTTGCCCGGGTCCAATTTGAGAAGAACCTGGAAGATCTGTCCCAGGGACAAAAGAAAAAGGTGCTGCTGGCCCGCAGCCTTTGCCAGCGGGCCCATGTGTATGTGTGGGATGAACCCCTCAATTACATAGACATCTATTCCCGCCTTCAAATAGAGGAACTGATCCAACAGTTTGCTCCTACCATGCTTTTTGTGGAGCATGACCAGGCATTCCGGGAAAAAATCGCCACCAAAAAAGTTTTCCTTTAAAACAGCCCAAAAGGCCCAGTTTGCACTGGGCCTTTTGTCTTTTTCATGGATTTGACCATCCAAAACCGGCTTAACTCACTTTTTTCCGCCGGTATCGGAGTACGAACACCAACGCCAGCAGCAAAAGAAGCAAACTGCTGCCCAGCCAGATCAGGTTTTCCCGGTTCTGGCTCTCTCCGCCGTTTTCCTGAGAAAAGCCCGGAACACGGTTTTTGTCAAAACCGGAAGGCTCTTCCGGCATAGTTTCCCGGTAAGAGTTCGTTTCCTCCTGCATTTGTCCTTGCTGTTCTTGCTGGCTCCCCGGCATTTCGGGCGCTGTACCCTCCGGTCTTCCCATGCCGCCAGGAGCATTTTCCCCTCCCGGGGCTCCCTCTTCCGGCATAGTGCCTTCGGACAGGTCGGCTCCTTCCTCCGGTGCTTGTTCTTCCGCCAGGGCCCCTTCCTCTGTGGGAGATATGGGTGGAGTATTTTCAGCCGTGCTGTTTTTTTCCATCTGGCCCCGACCGCCTGCACCTCCACCCTGCTGACCCATAACGCTGAGATCAATGGTGCTGGCATCGATCAGGCTGTCTGGCTGGGCCTGCTGATCTTCTTCCGTGGAAGGGATGGTGCCATCCAGCTGGCCCTGGATGCTTTCGGCTCGCAGAGTGATATAGTTTTCCAACATTTCCACCCCGGCATCGTATTCCTCCAGGGTGTAAAATGCGGTGGGATCTTCCGCCACATAGGGACGGATCAGCTCATTCAAAAGCTGGATCTTCTGGCTGATCACCTGGGGCGACCAGAATTCCTCCACGATCTGCTGGAGATATTCATGATACAGCTGCAAATACTCTTCCTGTTCCAGCAGCTTTCCCAGGATAGGCCGCTCTTCCAGTGTGGCACCGGTGACGGCGGTGTCGATGGGATAATTGACGGCGCTTTCGCTGCTTCCCACCTGAAAGCCGGCAAAGGACAGGTTGTAGTCCCAAGGCAGCATACTCAGCTGGCCGTCTTTTTCATAGAGGTAGTAATTGTGCTGCATGGAGCTGAGGTAGCTGTCCAGATTGACCAGCGCCACATTGCAGGCAAAATATCGCAGCACCTCCTCCACATCCACCACTTCCTCCAGATCTTCTCCCTCGCTGAGCTTTTTCAGCGAAGAGATCAGCCGGTTTTTGTCGCTTTCGGTGATATCGAACACGGCCGAATCGAAAATGGTGTCGTAGCTGTCCGGATCATCGTCAATATATTGCAGGCTGGCTGAAGAATCCCGGCCCATGCCTCCCATGCCGCCCATTCCTTTTTGGCGGCCGTTTTCCAGTTCCTCTTCCAGGCCTTGAGGAGGTTCTCCCATCTGGGGCAGTTCATCCATGTTTGGCATCTCTTTCTTGCCCGGCATCTGGCTTCTGTCCGGCATTTCATCCATGGCCGGCCTTTCACCCTCCTGGGCTCCGCCGCCCATGTCCATGGAGTCCGGCTTATACAAAAGGCCATAATCAGAACCGAAGTTTCTCTGGGCAAAGGATTCTTCCAAGGACTCCACTGCCAGATAAAGGCCCCAGGGCTGCCCATTCACATTGATCTGGGCAAAACAATAGAGCGGTGTGGGCACACCCATCTGACTCATCAGATCATAGGAAAGGTATTCCTTCATATAAGTGGAATCCGACTGAATGTTGTTGAGGACAAATTTGTCCAGCCCCAGGCAGGTCTGGCCATCGATATAATGGTCAAACTCCAGCTTGAAGCTGTACCGGTCGCTGTCGCTGCTGTACACTGTGGACAGGCTGGTGTTTCCCTTGGGCCGGATGCCCACCGAGGAAAAATCCTGGCCATTGATGGAGATATCGCAGGAGATGTACTCCTCATTAATGGCATTTTCCAGCATCTCCGCCCACTCTTCTTCATCTACCGTAATGTCCACCGTCATCACCGACAGAGGATCGAACAGCGCTTCATAGTCAGGCTGGCTGTAAGAGGGGGTGATGTGCAATACCTGGGGACACAGCATAAACACCATGGTGAACAAGCAGGCCAGCAAGGTAACGACGGCGATGACCGGCACTATTTTTTTGCTTTGGAGCATCTTCTTTCGCCTCAGGACATATATTCGCCGTTGTAGCTCACCAGAACGGCGCTGCGCACACCAGGCAACTGGCAAAGCGCATTGACAAAATCAGTGCTTTCGGCCTGCAGGCGCACTTCCATGGTCAGCTCCACATTCCCCTGGCTCACCGTTTTGGATTTGACGCTGTAGCGGCGCACCTGAGAGACCGCCTGCTCCACGGCCTGGCGCTCCGCCTGATCATTTTCGCAGTTGAGCACCAGGATATAGGGATTTTCCCGGCTCTTCTGGTTGACCAGCACCAGCAGAATCACCCCGATAAACACCGACCCGAACACGGCCAGAGGAATCAGCCCGGCCCCCAGCACAATGCCTGCCGAAATGGCCCAAAAGAGAAAAACGATGTCAATGGGCTCTTTGATGGCGGTGCGGAAACGAACGATGGACAGTGCGCCCACCATGCCCAGAGACAGCACCACATTGGAAGTGACAGCCAGAATGATCAAAGTGGTCACCAGCGTCATGCCGATGAGAGAAACTCCAAAGGACTGGGAATACATCACTCCGTTGAAGGTCTTTTTATACACCAGAAAAATAAAGAGCCCCACCACCAGGGCCAGACCCATGGCCAGGATCATATCCAAAGCCGAAAAGGAAGAAACCTTCTCCAAAAAGCTGGATTTAAACAGATCATTGAATGTAATCACAACAAAACCTCTTTCTTTACGAAATGAATGTGCGGGCACAGGCATATTTGGAAAAAGCGGTCACCGACCGGTCCTTCATCTCTACCAGCCCGGCAATGTGCTCCGGGAGAAAACTGTCATATTTCACTTCCAGCAGCAAAGTATTCCCCGCCCGCATCAAAGGCTGGCAAGGATCCAG
>CALLCY010000115.1:0-6156 GCA_938000015.1 uncultured Clostridia bacterium | reverse complement strand
TGCGCTTGCCGATCTCGTTCCACATATCGATCTCAAAGCCGGACCACTCTTTGGTCTCCTCGTCATAGACGGTGAAGCCCAGATAGTCGCCGGAAGTGGCCACCCGGATGACCTTGTCGCCGCTGTCCTTTTCACCGGACGAAGCATTTTTGTCGCCGGAACCGTTGTCCCCTGCTTTGTCTGCGCTGCAGGCTGCAAGGCTGAAAGCCATGGCTCCCGCAAGGATGAGTGCGATGAGTTTTTTCATGTTTTCCTCCTGTTTATTGACAAAATATTACCAAACCATCACCGAGTATATGCGCAGAGGGGATGGAAGTCAAATCGATTTTCCTTATAGGTTCTGAGCCATCTATCGGGCCATTCGATATGGAAAAAATCTCTTGGTACAGGTAACAAAAGAGCGGCCCCAAGGCCGCTCTTTTGTTATGAAATCTATCCGAGTTTTAAAGCCTGAAGCACACAAATTGTCCATTGGGTTTACTAAAACTTTTGCTCCATTTTCCAGAAGGCCGGGTGGTGCTGCTGCATCCACTCTTCCCCGTTTTGCTTGAGTATGCTTTCGTAATGGGCCTTCCAGGCATCAAAATAGTCCTGTCCGGTTTCGGCCGCCGTTTTGATGGCGCTTTCCGGGGCCAGCTCATCCAAAAGCTGCCGCAGCAGCTGGCCGCGAAGCCCGGTCTGGCCCCCTTTCAGAAAGGCGTCAAACACATAGTCCAGGGTGGAATCGCCCAGATAGAGCAGCTGATTCCATTCATCGGGATGGGCGGCGATGTAATCCCCCGGTGCGGAAGAGGCCGCCGGTGAGGCCTCCACTTTTTCCAGCAATGCCGGGATCAGGCGGGCGGGGTTGACACCGCCCCGGCTGATCGCCTGGGCATAGCAGTCCTGCATCTGCATGAGCACATAGTCCTGGGTATTCAGGGCGCTTTGTGCCAGATTTTCCGGAAAGTGCTCCTGGATGTCGGACAGATAAAAACTGCCGTCCCGGGGTGTCCAGTAATCGGTGAGCACATAGCCCTCCTCTCCCTCCTGGAAAGTGAGGATGGCCGGGATATGGCTCCCCTCCTGGGATTCCAGCCCCGCTCCGCTGCGGGCGAAGGCCTGGTACATGGCGATGCCATAGAGGACCAGACTGCCATCCTGGGGTGGGTCGCTGTCCACAAGAAATTCATCCCGGCCCAGCTCCACAAAGCTGCCGCAGCGGACCAAGTTGTCCCCTGTTTCTTCCGGGCTGTTTTTCTCCACAATGGCCTGGGAGACAGCATCGGCAAGGGGTTCCCCTTCCTCCATCTCCTGGCGGGTGAAGCGGGCCAACTCCTGTTCCGGCGATTTGCTCCAAAAGGCGATGACCCCCAGATTGCCGATGCGGTCAAAGGCCTGCATAGCGCAATTTTGGAAACCTTCCCGGCTCCCCTGGCCCTGTCCTTTGAGATAGACCGTCAGGCCGTAGGGCTCCTTTGTGGTTTGCAGCTGAACGGAAGCGTAGGAAAGCCCTTCCGGATAGGACAGACTCTGGGCCACGGCCACTGTTTTGGGGGCGTCGCCGATGTAGACAGTGGAGATCTCCCCGGCTTCCGTGGGTGTTTTCGGCTCCGGCCGGTCGGTGAGCAGGCACACCCCGGTGATCAGACCTGCGGCCAAAGCCAGCAGAATCAGCCAGAACTGGGGCTTTTTGTAGTTCATCACCCGGCGCACCCGTTCTTTGACCCCCACTTCCCCAAAAGCCAACGGCCCGGTGAAGGAGTGCCGCCCCAGGCTGCACTGGAGCAAGGCCCGAGAATAGGCCCGCCGCTCTTCTTTTTCCATGTCCTTCACCGCTTTTTCGTCACAGGCGGTCTCCATATCCCGGCAGAACAGGATGTAGGCCAGCCACAAAAAGGGCTGGAACCAATAGACCGAAAGCAACAGAAAAGCCATGGGCTTGAGCCAGTGATCCCTCCGGCGGATGTGGGCATTTTCATGGGCAAGCACATATTTCTGGCAGTCTTCGTCCAGATGATAGGGCAGATAAATGGTGGGACGGAACAGCCCCATCACAAAGGGAGACGACACCCACTGACTGCCTTTGATCCCCTTCCCCAGCAAGGTGGCGTCGGCCAGCCTTTGCCGCAGGGCCAGGAGCGAACCCAGCGCATACAGCAGCATGAGCCCAAAGCCCAGCACCCACACCCGGGAAAATACCATGCCCCAGTCCAGGCCTTGGGATGCCTGGATTCCAGGTGCTGCGGAATCGGGATCTGCGCCCTCTGTAAGCAAAGTGCCCAGCAGGGTCTCTTCCCCGGCGCTTGGGGAAAATCTTTCTTCCAAAGATGGCGTCTCCGGCGCAAGGCTCAGCGGGCTTTGGATGGAAACCGGGCACAAAAGGCGCAGGGCTACCAGGCCCCATAGCAGGCAAAAGACCCAGCGCGGTCCTTTGCGGAACAGCAGGCGGAGGAACAACACGGCCAGCACCATAAAGCTGGCAGCAATGCTTCGGTTCAGCAAGGCGAAAAACAGTTTTTCCATAACGCCCTCCTTTATTTTTCGATGATCCGGCGGATCTCTTCCTCTTCTTCCTGGGAAAGGGCCTGCCGCCGGGCAAAGGCGGCCAGGAAGGCGGGCAGCGATCCCTCAAAGGTTTTTTCCATCATTTCTTCCATCTGGCTGAGCTGTACTTCCTCCTTGCTCACCAAGGTGGTGACGGTGGCGTTTTCGTTTTTCACCACGCCCCGATCGCTCAGCCGTTTGATGACGGTATAGGTGGTAGTACGGCTCCAGCCCAGCTCCTCCTTGCAGAGTTTGGCCAGTTTGGTGCTGTTGATGGGCTCATTCCGCCACAGAATCAGGCAGAACCGGTATTCGCTTTCAAATACCTTGGGAGCGGACATAAAGGCTCCTCCTTTTTTGCATGGGTTTGTCTAATGCATTAGACTTTAGAGAGAGTCTAACCCATTAGACGCATTTTGTCAAGAGACAAAAAGAAAAAAGAGTGACGGGACCCGATCAGGGCCCCGTCACTTCTTTTTCCGCCGAACATTATGCAGCCGGCATATTTCAACATTGTTTCGTTTGTGGTATCATAGTATCAGGATTCCTGTATGAGTACGATACAGGGAAAAGAAACAATAGATTGAGAAAGGAAATGGTGAAGATGAAAAGATGGATGGCGTTATTGCTGGCGGCGGCTCTATGCTTCTCCCTTACGGCTTGCAGCGGCAATGAGAGTAAAAGCGGCGGTAATGAAAGTGCGAGTGAAGATAAACTAATCACAGATGCAGAATCATTAGATAAACCTACATTTATAAATGACTTTAATGATAATAAAGCAAGAATAGAATCCAACTATATCGGAAATCCATACAAATTTACTGTCGAGATTAGAAGCATAGAAAGTGACTATGCCTTGTGCAATTGTATTCCTTTTGATAAAGATAATTTAGAATTAGTTAGTATTGGCGCGGGTAGTTTTAAGTTTGTGAATATGAAAGTATATCTTCCAAGCGATGCATTGTCGGAGCTGGAATCAAATACCATTATAAGTGTTGTTGGTACATTCGATAGTTTAGATAAAGATGAAAACGGCAATGATATTTTAATAGTTAAACCCGCAAATATGATAAGCGATACCTTTGATATAAATGGCAAAATTATATATGAGGAAGAAGATATTGTTAATAATACGAAGTTGCTTTTAATACAAGCTTTAGGGATCGAGAATATGGAAAACATGGACGCAGGAATCATAGTAGGATATCAATTCCCATTGGATTTAGTTAGTAATTTTAAGACCGACGATACTATAAATGTTTCTGCAAAATTAACTCATACTACAAGGCCAAAAGGCAGTGATATTAGTTTTGTAAATCCGACTATTATTGATGAATAATGGATATCGCATAAAACGAAGAGAAAGCGGCTAGTATCTAATACTAGCCGCTTTCTCATAGGTTTTGCGATGTAGAACACTATGCAACCGGCATATTTTAACATTGTTTCGATTGTGGTATCATGATGTTAGGGTTCCTGTATGAGTGCTATACAGGGCAAAGAAACAATAGATTGAGAAAGGAAATGATGAGCATGAAAAAATGGATGGCATTATTGCTGGCTGCAGTTCTATGCTTCTCCCTTGCGGCCTGCGAAGGCAGTAAAAACAGTGATGCTGGCAACAGTAAAAAGAATGAAACAGATAACAATATTGACAGCAATAGTAATCAGGAAAATCAAACACTTTCAATAGGAGACACATTTTCTAATGACAATTTTGAATTAACATTAACAGATGTGAAATTTACTAATGAGCTATATACATTCGCAAATGAAGCAAACACTGAGTGTGATGACAATTTTATGTTACCCCTTGCAGATGGTGAAACAAATCCAGGCGGCCTTAAAATCAAAGCGAATGAAGACAAAATCCTTCTTTCTTTTACATTTAACTATAAATTTATAGGTAAGTCTGCAATAAGCGATGATTTTGATCATATGGGCGCCCCATGTGTTTTTTACGGAGATGGATATACATTTGACGGAAATGATACCAGCTCTCCCACTGAATATGCGGTATTTGTAAAAAAAGATACCGGGGCTGACTGGTACATATTAAATCATGTTAATGGTCTTAATGTGCAGGGAGCTACAAATTTGCTTGGTGTCAGTCCAGATTATAAACCTTTGGATAATACAATATATGAATGCAGAGGTTATATCACTTTACCTTTAGAAGTATATGAAAATGAAAATGAACCTCTTGAAATTTCCTTTGGGCTAATAAATGGAAGTACAGATAGATTTACTGTAAGGTGAATAATAAGCGGCTAGTATCTAATACTAGCTGCTCTTTCATAGGTTTTGCGATGCAGAACACTATGCAGCCGGCATATTTTCACATGATTCCGATTGTGGTATCATCATGTTAGGGTTCCTGTATGAGTGCTATACAGGGTAAAGAAACGATAGATTGAGAAAGGAAATGATGAGCATGAAAAGATGGATGGCATTATTGCTGGCCGCGGTTCTATGCTTCTCCCTTGCGGCTTGCAGCTCTAAAACCGAAGATGACACTTTGGATGGGACAGATGAAGATGTAATGGAAAATGACACTTTAGATGTGTCAGATGAAAATGCAATAGAGGCAACATGGCAAGAAGTCTTTGATGATGTAAAAGAGAATGAAGCAAAGGCATGTACTAATACCTATAAGGTTACAGGAAATATTGACAAAATTAAAAGTGATCATTGTGTAGTAGGGGCTATATATGCGTATCTTCCCAGTGACACTTTGGCTTCAATAGATACAAGCAAAACTCCGGAAATTACATTTATCGGAAAAATAACAGATGTTCATTCAGAAGGCGGTGCTGTTATTATTGAATTTGGAGAGGCAGAGTTAGTAGAATTGCATGGTGTAAGTGAAGATGGCGAATATGAAATGCTGACAGAAGATAAATTCAGTGAAGATATGCTGGGGAAAACTTACAAATTTACAGCGCATAATGTGGCAGTTTATGATGGGGCGGATTTTATTGACGCATTTGAAATCATGAACAATGGTGAGGTTGTCAACTGCCCCTATTCTGATACGAACGCTGTATATAGTATTTATCTGTCAGAAGATGAACTGAAAAATATTAAAAATGGTGATGATGTCACTATTATCGGCACCGTGTTTTATGAAGATATTGGAACTGGCAATGATGGACCTTATGCCCGTTTTGCCTTTAAGCCAGCAATGGTAGTAAATAACTAATTCAAAAGGCGGCCGTTGTCTGATGCCAGCCGCCTTCCCTTTGTCCTTGGTTTCGCAGGGACAATAACGAGAAAAAGAGCGAAGGGACCCGGCTTGGGTCCCTTCGCTTTTTATTCTGTATGAGGAAAGTATGAACGGGATAATTTTTGAAAATGCAATGCCACAATCAGATTTGAATGGCAGTTATACCAATTAAATTTTGCTTCTTTCTCTTTTTCGCATACTCTACCAGTTCTCGTGCATTGCTGCCGGGATGCCAAGCATGGGCAATCAGGTAGTTTGCATGATCCACAACATAGCGATTGGCTTTTGCGATTGCGAATTTGTGCGGTACATTCTTCATTCCAGGCGGATAAAATGTGCTGTCAAAGCCATCTGGGGTTGGAATGAGGCGCTCTGCCGGATGGTATGGCAAAAGCAAAGTGAGT
>CALLCY010000114.1:0-15899 GCA_938000015.1 uncultured Clostridia bacterium | reverse complement strand
CAGCAAGCGGGAGCTGATGGGCAAGCGCATCACCGATGGGCCCGGCGCTTCCGCCTGTTATCTGGGGGGTGTTGTGTCCTACCAGAACGAAGTGAAGGAAAACCTGCTGGGGGTGCGCCATGAAACCCTCCTTTCCAAAGGGGCGGTGAGCGAAGAAACCGCCTGTCAGATGGCCCAAGGGGTACGGAAGGCCCTGGGGGCTGACATTGGCATTTCCACCACCGGTGTGGCCGGCCCTGGGGGAGGGACCCCGGAAAAGCCGGTGGGGCTGATCTATGTGGGCATCAGTACCAAGGACAAGACCTGGGCGGTGCGCATCCTGCGGCCCCGCCAGAGCCGGGAGAGCCTGCGCCGTCTGGCCTCTTCCACCGCTTTTGATCTGGTGCGCCGCCACTTGGAGGGCATAGACAATGCATGAGGAAAAGTGCCTGGAAAAGCGCACGGTGTATGAAGGCCCCAGCTTTTCCATTCGCCAGGACCGGGTGGAGCTGGAGGACGGAAGGGAGAGCCGCCGGGAGGTGATCTGCCGTCCTGACCGGGTGATGGCTCTGGTCTATGACGGGGAAAAGCGGGTGCTGGCCGATGAAAAGGGCCATTTGCCCCGTGCACCTTTGGCTCCAGGGGAAAGCCCGGAGGATGCCGCCGGGCGGCTGTTTGACGCCCTGGGCGGGGAAGAACCCCGGTTTTTGGGAGAAGTTATGCCCTCCCCTGCGGTGCTTTGGGAAAAAGTGCTGGTTTTTGCCGGAAAGGGGAGCGGGCAAGTGCCGGAAGAGCTTCATTGGATGACTGTTTCCCAAGGGATGGCAGGGGATGACCTGTGCACCGCCGCGGCTTTGGCTCTTTGGGCCTTGGGGGAGGAATGAAGATGGAAAACAAAGAGAAAGAGCCTTTGTTCCGAGGCGTTCTGGTGGATGTATACCCTACTGGGGAAGGAGAAATCTGCCGCCACCGGGGTGCGGTGGCGGTTTTGTGCCAGTATCAGGGAAAGATCCCCTTGGTGCGCCAGTACCGCTATGCCCAGGGCAAGGAATGTGTGGAGCTTCCGGCGGGAAAGCTGGAAAAGGGGGAAGACCCCAAAGAGTGCGCCCGGCGGGAGCTTTTGGAGGAAACCGGACTTTCCGCCGGAAAGCTGGAAGAGCTGGGGGTCTATTGTTCCTCTCCCGATGTGCTGGAGGAAAAAATGTACCTCTATTGGGCGGAAGACCTGTCTTTGGGCCAGGCCAGGCCCGACGAAGGGGAGTTTTTGGAGGGGGAGCTGTGGGAGCTTCCCCGGCTGAAAGACGCCCTGAGCCAGGGAGAGATCGGGGATGCCAAAACCTTGAGCGCCCTGTTTCTGGCCCGGGAAAAGGGGCTTTTGAGCCTGTAAAGAGAAGGAGAGAGCCATGGCAAAAGTGCTGATCGTGGAAGATGAAAAGGCCATTGTGGACATCATTGCCTTCAACCTGAAGCGGGAAGGCTATGAGGTGGAGGAAGCCTATGAGGGAAAAGGGGGGCTGGAAAAGGCCCTTTCTCCCCAGGTGGATCTGGTGCTTTTGGATGTGATGCTCCCGGGGATGGACGGTTTTGAACTGCTGCGCCGCCTGCGGGAAAAGAGCAATGTGCCCGTCATCATGGTCACCGCCCGGGAAGAAGAGCGGGACAAGGTGCTGGGGCTGGATACCGGCGCCGACGACTATATCACAAAGCCTTTTTCCATCAAGGAGCTGCTGGCCCGGGTGAAGGCCAACATCCGCCGCCGCCTGGCCGACCAGCAGGACAGCATGGGGGGCGAAAAACGGGAAGGCGGCCCCTTCCAGGTGGACATCGAAAAGCGTCTGGCCCAGAAGAATGGGGAAGCCCTGGAGCTTTCCCAGCGGGAATTTGATATGCTCTGCTATTTTCTGGAATGTGCCGGGCGGGTGGTCACCCGGGAAGAGCTGATGGAAAAAGTGTGGGGCTTTGAGTATTACGGCGATCTGCGCACGGTGGATGTGGCCATCCGCCGCCTGCGGGAAAAGCTGGAGGACGACCCGGCCGATCCCCGCTATCTCATCACCCGCCGGGGAGCCGGGTATTATTTCAACAAGGAATAGGCGGAAGGAACCATGCTGAAAAGCCTGCAAATGAAGCTGGTGCTCATATTGATGCTGCTGGTGGTGGCGGTGATGGCCGTGGTGGGCGTGTTTCTGGTCAACTCGGTCACTGCCTATAACCGCAGCGATTTTCAGCGCCAGATGGTGGATTTTTTCGCCCTGCGGGGGCAGGAGCTGGAAAAAGGGCTCAGCGCCTGCAATGGGGATCTGGATCAGATGGAAGAGGTGCTGGAGGCCTACAACGGCGGCCTTGGGCTGGATGACCACCGGAATTTTTATATTCTGGATGGCAAAACCGGGGAGTTCCTTACCTCTTCGGAAAGCCGGGATGCCACTCCCTTCCGGGAGCTGACCCCCAATATGATTACCGCCATGGAGGGGGAAGTGGGACAGACCATCACCGCCCTGTCCCCCTATTTCGATGTAGCCATACCGGTGGACGGGGGCAATTATGTGCTGGCCGTGGTGGACGACAAAGGGGAGCTGGATGAGCTGACCTGGACCATGTTCACCATTCTGATCCGCTCATTGATGTTCGGCCTGGCGGTGGCTATTCTGCTCAGCTTCATTCTGGCCCGCACCATCACAAACCCGGTGCAGCGGCTGACCCGTACCGCCCAGCGCATCGCCGCCGGGGACTTTTCCCAGCAGCCTCAGGCGGAATCGGCGGACGAGATCGGCAACCTGACCCGCACCTTTGGGGAGATGGCCAAGGTGCTGGAAAATACTTTGGCAGAAGTCAACGGGGAGCGGAACAAGCTGAGCACCCTGTTTACCCATATGGCCGACGGGGTGGTGGCCTTTGACAAAAACGGCCATATCCTTCATATGAATCCGGCGGCCCAGCAGATGCTGGGCATGGAGTTCGGGCCGGAGCTGACCTATGCCCAGGTGTTTCCCAATCTGAATGTGGAGGAAAGCGATCTGGGGGAGGGCGGCCAGTACATCGAGATCGACTATGCGGCAAACAAGCGCATCCTCAAGATTCTGCTGGCCATGTTCGGCACGGCGGAGGATGAAAACAGCGGCATCATGGCGGTGCTTCACGACATCACCGAGCAGAAGAAGCTGGATTCTTCCCGGCGGGAGTTTGTGGCCAATGTATCCCACGAGCTGCGCACCCCTCTCACCAATGTGAAGGGCTACACCGAAACCCTTCTGGACGCCGGGGACGAGCTGGACGGGGAAACCCGCCGCAATTTCCTTCAGGTGATCTACAACGAGTCTGACCGGATGACCCATATCGTCAAGGATCTGCTCACCCTGTCTCAGCTGGATTATGGGAAGATGGATATGGAGATGAGCCCCATTCCGGTGAAACTCATTGTGCAGAACATCGCCAGCGCCATGCTCATCGAGGCCAGAGCCCAGGGCCTGACCCTGGAGACCAAGCTGGAAGAACCCCTGCCCTTGATCCTGGCCGACCGGAACCGGATGGAGCAGGTCATTGCCAACATCGTTTCCAATGCCATCAAGTACAATCGTCCCGGCGGCTCGGTCACCCTCTGCGCCTTCTCCCAGGAGGACAAGGTGGTCATCAAGGTGCAGGATACCGGCATCGGCATTCCCCAGGAGGATATCCCCCGGCTTTTCGAACGGTTTTACCGGGTGGACAAGGCCCGTTCCCGGGAAAGAGGCGGCACCGGCCTGGGGCTGGCCATTGCAAAGGAAATCGTGGAGCAGCACCAGGGTACCATTGGGGTGGAAAGCCAGTTGGATGCAGGCTCCACGATCACCATCACTTTGCCGGTGTGTCCACCGGACCATGAGGGGCAGCTATGAAAGAAAAGATCAAAACAGCGGCCCTGATTGCAAACGGCCTTCTGATGGCGGTGCTGTTCACCCTTTCGGTGTCTCTGGGAGTGAGCGTGGACCCCTCCCTGGGGCCCCTTTACACCCTGTCCCGGTGGCTGCGGGGAGAGAACACCGTCAGCCAGGTGCAGGAGGAACAAAGCGACCCCGCCGCCTATCCTCTGGCGGTGTCGGCCTTTCAGAAAGGGGATCTGTACTACGCCTACACCCAGCAGCCGGTTTCGGCCATCTACACCCTGCTCCGGCCCACATTGGAGGAAGCTTTGGGCTCCATGGGGGAAAAAAAGACGGTGCAGCGGGAAGACTATTACCGTGTGCTTTTGGAGGAACAGGGTTTTTTGCTGGAATATGACGGCCAGGTGCCTTTGACGGCCATGCGCTCCTGGAGCGGAGCCTCCCCTGGGGAGGATGAGCTGACCTTCTCCCGTCTGGTGCTTTTGGCGGAAGAGGACGGAGTGGATTTGCTGCTGGAGACCGGGGAGGGGGCGTGGCTCCGGTTTTCCACAGCCGCCGCCAGCGAAAAGCTCCAGACGGCCTTGGAGGAATGTGCTCCTGACGGCTCCTATTTCGCCATGGAAGACCCCAATTTGTCGGTGCTGGCTCTCGATCAGCCGGTGCCCGGCAGCGCCGTCAAACTGCCGGTGTACGAATGCAAAGTGGCCGATGTGGTCACCGGCGCCGTCAGCGGCGGAGAGATGCCCCGTGCGCTGCTGGAGTGCTTTTCCATGAATCCCTACCTGGCCAAGCGCTATGCCGCCGGAGAAGATATGGCGGTGTTTGTCCAGGGAAATTATTCCCTGCGCCTCAGCGGAGACGGAACGGTGCAGTTCACCGTGGACGGCGGCGAGGGGCTGGAAGGGGAGAACGCCGAGAACACCCTGGTGGGACTGATCGGCCGGGGCTGGCAGGTGGCCCAGGACGCCCTGGACAGTGCAGGCTCGCCCCTGGATCTGTCCCTCAAAAGCATTCAGAAAGGGGCGGAAGAAGGAGAATACACCATCCTCTTTTCCTGCCGGGCTTCGGGAGTGCCCCTTTCCTCCCAGCAGGTGACCATCCATGTGCGGGAAGGGGTCATTGTCTCCATGGAGATGAGCCTTTTGTCCCTGACCCAGACAGGGGAAAAAACCTTGCTGCCCTATTCCCTGGCAGCTGCGGCCATGGAGGGAAACGGGCCGGTGCGGCTTCAGTGCCGCTATACTTTGCAGGAGGGCAAGCTCACCCCCTATCTCAGCTACGCACCGGTGAAGGAGGGATAAGCCATGGAATGGAGCCGGGCCAAAACCATTTTGCTCATCGTGCTCATTTGCACCAACCTGTTTTTGGCGGGAAACCTTCTGTGGCAGGTGAGCCACGGCTGGGCACAGCAGCGCCAGGCCATGGATCAGGCCCTTTCCCTGCTGCAAGAGGATGTGGGAGAGTTCGACGAGGATATTTTCCGGGATTTGGGCACCCAGCGGCCGGTGTATGCCGCCAGCCGGGATACCGCTTTGGAAAAAAAGGCGGCTCAGGCTCTTCTGGGCACCGAAAAAAGCGACACCGACGGCGGGGTCTCCCGGTTTTCTTCGGAAAAGGGCATCCTTACCTTTTACACCGGGGGCGAAGTGCGGTTGGAGCTGTTTGACCAGCATTCCCTCACAGGGGAGGAATGGCAGCAGCTTTTGGAAAAGGCCGGTTTCCCTGTGGAAAATTGCCGCTGGGAGGAAGAGGGGGAGCAGGTGGTCTTTTTCCAGGGGATGCCCTCGGGAGAAGAGCTGATGGAATGCACCCTCACCTGCCGGCAAAAGGGGAATGGACTTGTGGCCGAAGGACGCTGGCTGATGGATACCCAGTTCCGCCAGGTGGGCGAAGGGGCCAAAAGCTATCAGATGGTGGTAAACCTGCGCCGTTTGTGGCGGGAGGAGGGCTTCTCCCAGCCGCCGGAAAGCGTTCAGGAAAGCTATCGCCTGCGGGATCAGGGCAACGGGAATTACCTGATTTTTCCCGCCTGGCAGGTGGAAGCGGGAGGAAAAAGTTTCACGGTGGACACAGGGGACAATCCAGTGGAATGAGCCTTTGGTCATTGTGCACGAGGATAGGCCCTGGGGATTGGTGAAAACTTAGGTGAAAATCTGTGGGATTTTGTTTTTCATTCTGGGATTACTGTGGTAAAATATATAAAACAACAGTAAAATTTTGATGAACGAAGCTCTGTCGTTCTTCTTGCCGCCGGGGGGCGGCATCTTGCAAGAGAGCAACTGGAATACACTGCCGGGAGAATGAGGAATTTGGATAAATTTATCATCAATGGAAATAAACCGCTGCGGGGTGAAGTGACCGTCAGCGGCGCAAAGAACGCCGTCGTGGCCATTATACCGGCCACCATCTTGGTCAACGGCGTCTGCCGCATCGAAAATGTGCCCCAGGTCAGCGATGTGATCATCCAGCTGGAGATCCTCCAGCAGATGGGGGCCCAGGTGCGCAGCATGAACCCCACCACTGTGGAGATCGACTGCCGCCATATGCGCAACATCCGCACCCCTGAGGATCTGATGCGGAAAATGCGGGCTTCCTATTATCTGATCGGTACTCTGCTGGGCCGCTATCACAAGGCCGAAGTGGCCATGCCTGGCGGATGTAATTTCGGCGGGGTGCGCCCCATCGATCAGCATGTGAAGGGCTTTGAAGCCCTGGGCGCCGAAGTCAGCGTGAAGAATGGCTTCGTCTATGCCCAGGCTCCCCAGGGTCTGCGGGGCGCCAACATCTATCTGGATGTGGTGTCTGTGGGCGCCACCATGAACATCATGCTGGCCGCCACTCTGGCCGAAGGCCAGACGGTGATCGAAAACGCCGCAAAAGAGCCTCACATTGTGGACTTGGCCAACTTCCTCAACGCCATGGGCGCTGAGATCATGGGAGCCGGTACCGATGTGATCAAGATCCGGGGCGTGAAAGAGCTTCACGGCGGCACCTATTCGGTGATCCCCGACCAGATCGAAGCGGGCACCTATATGGCCGCTGTCATGGCCACCGGCGGCAGCGTGCTGGTGCGCAATGTGATCCCCAAGCACCTGGAATGCATCACCGCAAAGCTCATCGAGATGGGCGCCCAGGTGGAAGAGCTGGACGATGCCGTGCGGGTCAGCCGCACAGCACCTCTGCGGCGCATCAACATCAAAACCCTGCCCTATCCGGGCTTTCCCACCGATATGCAGCCCCAGCTGGCCGCCGCTTTGTGTCTGGCGGAAGGCACCAGCGTCATCACCGAAGGGGTGTGGGATAACCGCTACCGCTATGTGGAAGAGCTGCGGCGGATGGGGGCCAAGATCCAGGTGGACGGCAAAGTGGCCATCATCGAAGGGGTGAGCGAGCTCACCGGCGCCAAGGTGCGCTCCTGCGATCTGCGGGCCGGGGCCGCCATGGTCATCGCCGGCCTGGCCGCCAAGGGCGTCACCGAGGTGGAGGAGATCGCCTATATCGAGCGGGGCTATGACAACATCGTGGAAAAACTCCAGGGATTGGGAGCCGATATCCGCCGGGTGACTGTGTCCGAAGAGGATGCGGTGCCCATGGCCCGGTGAAAGGCAAAGAACAAGAAGAAATGATCTGTTCCGGCGGCGCGGTATTTTCCGTGCCGCCGCTATTTTTGAAAGGCAAAGGAAGGAAACTATGACCCGTTTTTACAGCCTGGCCAGTTCCTCTTCGGGGAACTGCTCGGTGTTCCAGGGAGGAGGCCGTACCCTGCTCATCGATGGGGGCACCAACACCAAGTACATCCGCAATGCCCTGTCCCAGCTGGGCATTGCGTTGGGTGATATCACCGATGTGCTCATCACCCACACCCATTCCGACCATATCAGCGCTTTGCCAGTGCTGACCAAGCACTGCCAGGCGCCCATCCATGCCACGATCCCCACGGTGGAAGGGCTGAAAGCAAAGTGTGCCCACGACCAGCTGGAAGCCGTGGAGCCCGACACGCCCTTCTGGCTTGGGGAGGTGCGCATCACTCCATTCCTCACGCCCCATGACTGCCCGGGCAGCTGCGGTTTTTTGCTGGAGACCCAGGAGGGGAAGCTGGGCTATTGCACCGATTTGGGGCACCTGCCGGACTCTGTGTTTGAAACTCTGCGAGGGGCCGAGACGGTGTTTCTGGAATCCAACCACGATGTGTATCAGCTGAAAAACGGGGAATACCCCTATTATCTCAAGCAGCGGATCCTGTCGCCCCAGGGGCATTTGTCCAATGACGATGCCGCCCAGGCCGTGGCAGAATGGGGAAAATATGGGCTGCAAAAGGTGATCCTGGCTCATCTGAGCGAGCACAACAACCGGCCGGAGTGGGCGCTGGAAGAGACAGAGCGGGCGCTGCGGCTGGCAGGGCTCCGGGAGCAGGTGCAGGTGGCAGTGGCGCCTCATAAGGCACCCCTCTCCCTCACCGGGAAAGGCAGGGCTGCCGGATGACAGGAGTCAAGCTGATCTGCGCTGGCAAGCTGAAGGAAGATTTTTATCTGAAAGCCTGCCAGGAATACCAAAAGCGGCTGAGCGCCTTTTGCCGCCTGGAGGTGGTGGAGATCCCCGAGGATACCCGCCCTGGCGGACTGGAGCGGGAAGGAGAAAAGATCCTGGCCGCCATCCCGCCCCAGAGCTATGTGGTGGCAATGTGCATCGAAGGGGAAGAAATGAGCAGCCGGGAGCTGAGCCGGAAGATGGAAAAATGGCAAAATAGCGGCATTTCCCGCCTGTGCTTTATCATCGGCTCTTCCGAGGGCCTTTCGGATAAGGTGAAAAGCCGGGCCGGGCTGCGTCTGTCCATGTCCCCCATGACTTTTCCCCACCATCTGGCCAGGGTAATGGTGCTGGAGCAGATCTATCGGGTCTTTTCCATTGCCGCAGGAAGCAAATATCACAAATAATAATCCCCCTTTTCCTTGAATTTTTTAGGGAAAAGGGGGAATTTTTGTCTTTTATTCATTTTATTGAAAAAAACGATTGGAAAACATATGCATTATTTGATATAATAATATGAATTATTTGATCTGATAAAGAGAAAAATGAAAAAAGCAAGTAAAGAGGAGAGGGATATGAGAAAAAAAGAAAATGGGCACTCTTCGGAGGGACAGCTGAAAAAATCGGTCACCTTTTTGGAAGCGCTGGCGCTGGTGGTGGGCATGATCATCGGCAGCGGCATCTTCCTCAAGCCTGGCGTGGTGCTGCAAAGCGCCGGGAGTCTGCCGATGGCTTTGATCGCCTGGGCGGCTGGCGGTATCATCACTTTGGCTGCTGCTTTGTCGGTGGCGGAGATCGCTTCGGCCATTCCGAAAACCGGTGGCTTGTATGTGTATCTGGAAGAATTGTACGGGAAAAAATGGGGATTCCTCCTGGGATGGGTCCAGTCGGTGATCTCCTATCCCGCTTCTATCGCTGCCCAGGCCATTGCCTTTGCCACCTATGCGGCGGTATTCTTCCCCATGGGCGCATGGCAGCAGAAAGCCCTGGCCATTTTTGTGATGGCTTTTGTTTTGTGGATGAATATTCTGTCCACCAAATATGGCGGCATCATCCAGACGGTGGCCACCTTCGGCAAGCTGATCCCGGTGGCGGCCATCATCGCCTTCGGCCTGCTTTCCGGCGGTGAGCTGAATTTCGCCGCAGGAAGCGCTACCGGCGCCGCCGGATTGGGAGCGGCCATTCTGGGCACGCTGTGGGCCTATGACGGCTGGATCGGCGTGACCAATATGGCTGGGGAACTGAAGAACCCGGGCAAGGACCTGCCCCGGGTCATTTCCTTCGGTGTGCTCTTTGTGGTGGCGGTGTATGTGGTCTTTAACCTGGCGGTATTCATGGTGCTTCCTTACGATCAGGTGGCGGGAGCAGCGACACCTGGCGCTGCGGCTGCGGTGGTTCTGTTTGGAGAGAAAGGCGCCGCCTTTATTACCGCAGGCATTATGATATCGGTGTTCGGCGCCATGAACGGCTATACCATGACGGCGGCCCGGGTGCCTTTGGCCATGGGTCACCGGGGCCAGCTCCCCTTCAGCCAGGTACTGGGGGCGCTGCATCCCAAATACGGCACACCGGCCAACGCTCTGATCTTCCAGTGCGGATTGGCGGCCATTTATATCCTGTCCGGCTCCTTCAACACCCTCACCGATCTTCTGATCTTTGTGCTGTGGATCTTCTTCACCATGGGTGTGCTGGGCGTCTTTATCCTGCGGAAAAAGCACCCGGATAAAAAAGGCCCCTATCGGGTGCCTCTCTATCCGCTGGTGCCCATTGTGGGAGCGCTGGGGGCTATGTATATCCTCATCAGCACGGTGATCTCTGATCCTGTCCAGTCGCTGGTGGGCATCGGCCTGACAGCGATCGGTTTGCCGGTCTACGCATTTTTGGAAAAGAAGAAGGGCTAAAATGAGAAAACAGCAGGGGCTGTGGCAGCTTCATATGGCGGTGCTGCTCTTTGGCCTTTCGGGATTGTTCGGCAAGGTGATACATCAGCATTCCCTGGTTATCACCTGGGGACGGGTGGTGTTTTCCGCCCTGTCCCTCCGCCTTTGGCTGAAGATCCAGAGGGAAAATCCCCGGGCTGTGCCAAAGCGCACCAAAGCGGCTCTGGCGGCTCTGGGCGCATTGCTGGCCTTCCACTGGAGCACCTTTTATCAGGCCATCCAGGTTTCCACCGTGGCCATGGGCCTGATCTCCTTTTCGGCCTTTCCTATATTCGTCACTTTTCTGGAGCCCCTTTTTACCGGGAAAAAGCCCCGGGGACGGGATGTGGCGCTGGCTTTTGTGGCTTTCGGCGGCATCCTGTTGGCCACTCCCCTGGAAGGGGGAGGAAGGCTGTGGCTGGGTGCTTTGTGGGGCCTTTTGTCCGGCTTCAGCTATGCTTTGCTGGGGCTGTTCAATCAAAAATGGGTGGGCAGTCTTCCACCGGCCATGGTCTCCTTTTGGGAGCAGCTGTGGGCCGCTGTGATCCTCACCCCCTGCCTGCTTTGGCTGCGTCCTGTTCTGCATTTGTCCGATTGGGGCGGCCTTTTGCTGCTGGGAGTGGTGTTCACCGCTCTGTCCCATACCCTGTTTATCGGCAGCCTGCGTACCATCCGGGCTCAGACGGCCAGCGTGGTCTCCTGCCTGGAGCCGGTGTATGGCATTTTGCTGGCGGCTTTGTTCCTGGGGGAGATCCCTTCTCTTCGGGAAATGCTGGGAGGGGCTGTGGTTTTTGCCTGCGCCATCTGGGGCAGTTTGAAAAAAGAAACATAAAAAAGCGCCCTTTGGGCGCTTTTTTGTTTATCGGTCCAGCAGCAGACACAGGGGAAGGAGCAGCAAAAGCAGCAGTACATTCACCAAAGTGAAATACACAAGATACCGGCCTTTTTGCTCCGGTTGGGCTTTGCCATAGAGGCGGAAGGAAATCAGGCTGGCCAGGGAGGCCACCAGCGTGCCCAGTCCGCCCAGGTTGGAGCCCAGCAGCAGCGCACCGCCTTTCTCGGTGAAGCCGGAAAGCAGCACGGCGGCGGGCACATTGCTGATTACCTGGCTCATCAGGGTGCAGGCGATCATCTCCCGGCCCTGGATGGCCTGGTACAGCGCTTGTTTCACAGGGGGGATGGCCCCCAGATTGCCCACAAAGAGAAAGAAAAACACAAAGGTCAGAAGCAGGCCATAGTCCACACGCCGCAGGATGGGACGGTCTTTGACTGCAAGATAAAGCAGAACCAGCACAAAGGTGATGGGATAGGGTACCAGATGCAAAACGGTGCACAGGCACAAGGCAAAGAGAATGCCATAGGGCAAAATGGCTTTGAGGGAAAGGGGCTGAGGGCTCTGGCCGCTTTGCACCGAAAGGCTTCCCCGAGGAATGGGGAGCAGCAGAAGAAGCAGCAGCAAAAGGGAAAGCCCGGCCACCGGCAGCACCCGGACAAAGAAATAGGGGGCGCTCATCTGGTAGCGGGAAAAAAGGAAGAGGTTCTGGGGATTGCCCACAGGGGTGGCCATGCTTCCCAGGTTGGCCGCTGCCGTCTGGAGCACCACCACATATAGAAGGTGCTTTTCAAAGCCCGCACCTTTGAGCACCAGCACCGCAAAGGGCACAAAGGTCAAAAGGGCCACATCGTTTGTCACCAGCATGGAGGAGAAGAAGCACAGAAGCACCAAAACGGCGCACAGACCCCGCAGGCTCCCGGCCCGCTGAATGGCGCTTTGGGCCAGTTTTTCAAACAGTCCGGCCCCTTCCAACCCCTGCACCACCGCCATCAGGCAAAAAAGAAGGGCCAGCACCCGCCAGTCGATGGCTTCTCCCATGGCCCGAAGGGAGAAGGGGGCAAAAAAGGCCGTCACAATGGCGGCCAGTGCCGCAATGGACAGCACCGGCTCCCGCCGGAAAAATCCCGTGAGTTTGGACAACATCCCGTCACCTGCTTTTTTCAAAAATCACATACCGCTTTATTTTACCACTTGCGCCTTTCGGGGGCAACATCCCTCTTGCAAGGGCGGGGAATGGTGTGCTACACTAAAATATAGAAAATGCCCTTCATACGGGGCGGAAAAGAAAGGATGGTTTTGCATATGAACGAAGTGATTCAAAATATCTTGAACCGGCGCAGCTGGCGCAGTTATGAGGACAAGCAGATCAAGGAAGAAGAACTGGAGCAGATCATCCGCTGCGGCCTGTGGGCTCCCAGCGCCATGAACCAGCAGTCCTGGCATTTCACCGTGGTCCAGGACAAAGAGACCATCCAGCGCATCCGCAAGGGCTGCCAGGAGATGATGGAGACCGACCGGGATATGTTCTATGGCGCTCCCACCCTGGTGATCGTCACCGGCAAACAGGACAACATTGCCCCTGTGGCCGATTGCTCTCTGGCCATCCAGAATATGTTCCTTTCGGCAGCTTCCCTGGGCATTGGCTCCTGCTGGATCAACTGCATTGGCCGCTATCTCACCACACCCCAAGGCCAGGCCTTTGCCAAAGATGCCGGTATTCCGGAGGGCTACATCGGCGTAGCCGGTGTGATCCTGGGCTATCCCAAGGGAGAAGCACCCCAGGGCAAAGAGCGGGTAGAAGGCGCTGTGGACTACATCCGCTAGAAGCTATGGAAATGAGAAAATTGCCCCGTGAGGGGCACAAGGTCTCCACTTGGTCCGGCGGCTCCACCACCCAGGTGTATATTTTCCCGGAAGAAGCCGATTATGGCAAACGGGATTTCCTGTTTCGGGTGAGCAGCGCCGGGGTGGATTGTGATCGATCGGACTTTACGCCCCTTCCTGGGGTGGAACGGCACATTATGGTGCTCAAAGGCGCTTTGCGTCTTCTCTATGAAGGTCATGGAGAAAAAGATCTGGCGGTGCTGGAGCAGGACACCTTTTCCGGGGACTGGCACACCGTCAGCCTGGGTCAGGCCCAGGACTTTAACCTGATGCTCCGGGAGGGGACAAAAGGCTGCATCCAGGGCCTGCGGTTGAAAGCGGGCGAAAGCCATACCTTCACCTTTTTCCCCGGGGAAAAGGGCGTGCTGCTGTTGTACCAGGGCAGCGCAGAGGGAAATGAGCTGTCTCTGGGTGAATGGGATGGCTTACTTTGCCAAGGCCCGGGAGAACTCAATGTAAAAGCACAAACCGACTGCATCCTGGCGCTGGCCCGGGTGCAAAATCAGTGAAAAAAGACCGGAAGCCCAAGGCTTCCGGTCTCAGACTGTTGAAGAACTTATCTGGCTAGAGGGAACGGTTTGTTCTACCCTTTATCAATCCGCAAAAAGCCGCGACCTGTGCGTGGCTTTTTGCACCTATCAAGGGGCCAGTGTACGCCAAAGGCGTGCATGCAGTCCCTTGCAAAAACTCGAAAAAGTGGCCTGAGCCACTTTTTCGACATGCTAGACCGGAAGCTCAAGGCTTCCGGTCTTTTTGGCAATAGGGGAAATTTTATTTCCAATACATGGCGTGCATATACAGTGTGCCGCCGGGGTACATGATGACGCCGCCCAGATTTTCGTTATAAGCCCGCATATGCATATCCTGGTACAGCGGGACCTGGGGACACAGATCGTTGATCAGAGCGATGCATTCGGACAGAACTTCCGCGCGCTCGTCCGGGTCGATAGTGGCGGCGGCCTTGTCGATCAGAGCATCCACTTCCGGATTGTTCAGCCGGGTCTTGTTGGACGCATTGATGGACTTGCTGTGATAAACACCCACCAGATACTGGGTCATATCCGTGGAGGAATAGTTGCCGATGGCTGCGGTGTAGTTGCCTTCGGAGGTGATGGACAGGTAGGTGGCCAGGTCCATGCTTTCGATCTCGCACTCGATGCCCAGCACTTCCTTCAGGTTGGCCTGCACCACTTCGCCGGCTCTCTTCTTCTGATCGTTGGAGCAGATGATGGAGAATTTCACATCGGCGGGATCTACGCCGGAAGCTTCCATATATTCCTTGGCTTTTTCCGGATCGTAGGGCAGGGTGTTTTCATCGGTGGCGCCCGGCATATTGTCCGGTGCCATGGAGTAGGAAGGTGTGCCCAGGTTGTTCAGGGCCACCTGCACCACATCTTCCTTGTTGATGGCGCAGTTCATAGCGCGGCGCACATCCACATTGTCCAGACCGGGAACTTCGTTGTTGACCATCATCCACATATGGTTGGTGGCGGCGATCTTGTCCAGCTTGATGCCGTCGGCCGATTCCAGCCGCTCTACATCCATGGCTTCCACATCCACGATGTAGTCGACCTCACCGGCTTCCAAAGCGATGGTCCGGGAAGAGCCTTCGGGGATGATCTTCCAGATCATGTGCTTGATGGAGGGCATATGCTCTTCATCCCAGTAATCTTCGAACATTTCAAATTCCAGGCTGTCGCCCCGCTTCCATTCCACATGCTTGTAGGGGCCGGTGCCGATGGGATCGGTGGAAAAGTCATGGCCTTCATCCAGCAGTTTCTTGGGAACGATGGCATTGCCGTGGTGGGACAGGTCGCTGAGCAGAACGGCCGAGGGGCCGGGGGTGGTGATCTTGACGGTGTAATCGTCCACCTTTTCGATGCTCTCAACCGAAGAGTTGTACAGATTGACTTCCGGGCAGGTCTTGGCATAAGTAATGGAAGCCACCACATCATCGGCGGTCATTTCGTCGCCGTTGTGGAACTTGACGCCCTTACGCAGGTGGAAGACCCATTCGGACTCGCTGGTGTTTTCAAAGGATTCGGCCAGGGAGCCTTCCATCTCCATGTCTTCATTCATCCGGGTCAACTGGCTGAATGTGAGCGCATTCATATAGTTGGCCGCGATGGCATTGTGGTCTGTGGGGGAAAGAGAAGGAGGTTCGCCCATGGTGGCGATGATAATGGTATCTTTTTTACCGCCTTTGCCGCCGGAGCCCTTTTCTCCGCCATCCTTGCTGCATCCAAACAGGATACCCAGGGTCATTACTGCCACAAGCAGCAAACTGAGGACACGCCATTTTCTTTTTCGCATTCTTTCCACCTCATTTTCTATCTCCCGGGTCTGGCTCGATCCGGGAAAAGTATTTTCAGGGTGTTTCCCTGAATTGATTTCAGTATAGCGCAATTTATTTATTTTGCAATATATTTTTTAAAAATCATCCCTGATATCTATATAATTTGTACAAGTTTATTGTTTTAAGTGTTTTTTATTGTAACAAATAACCAGAGAATTGCAGCGGAGCGCTTGCTTTACAGACAGAAAAAAACCGGCCGAATGGCCGGGGAAGATAGGGCGAAAAGAATAAAAAAACAGCCCACTCTATTGAGTAGGCTGTTTTTTGGCACGCCCAACAGGATTCGAACCTGTGACCTTCTGATTCGTAGTCAGACACTCTATCCAGCTGAGCTATGGGCGCATGTTCCGCATTTAGAACGCTTAATTATAATACCATGCTCCTTTGAAAAAAGCAAGAGAAATTTTTGTTTTTTCGGAGTGAATTGTCAAACTAAGTGCAACAGGAGTTGAGCTCGAAGTCCCATAATTCCTGTGCAGAATGAAAGTTAAGAACTTTACGAGGCCTGGCGTTAATCAACGCCAGGTTTCGTTTTAGCG
>CALLCY010000113.1:0-4515 GCA_938000015.1 uncultured Clostridia bacterium | reverse complement strand
CACCGACACCACGCCCACCGGCCCCACCACAAACATACTGATGCTTTCGGCCTTCTGCAGCGCAATGCGCTTAGGCACCAGTTCGCCGAATACCAATGTGATAAAAGCCAGAATCACAGTGACCCCCACAAAGGAGATCTGTTTGCCATAGGGAATGCCGCGGTGCTGGAGATAGGCTCCCAGCACTTCGGAAATACCGGTAGCCGCCGAGGCACTGGAGAAGAATCCCGCCAGAGTGATGGCCACCTGAATAGTGGATAGAAAGCGTGTGGGCTCCTGAAGCAGCTTTTGCACCATTTTGGCTTTTTTGCTGCCCTCATCAGCCAAAATACCGATTTTGGTTTTGTTCACCGAGACGATGGCCATCTCCGCACAAGCGAAAAAGGCGTTTACCATCGTCAGCAGGGCCAGCAGCAAAAGCTGTGTCCCAATAGGGCCAGGGTCCGGGTCCATGTTGTGTTCCTCCAAAAAATAATAAGATTAGTCTGTTTGCCCTGCCGTGTATCCGGCGGCGAAACATATCATTTTTAATTTACCATATCCTTGCCGGTTCGTCAAATACTCCCCATCTGTATTTTCCATCTTCCGGCGATTCTCCCTTACAGAGCCTGCGGGCGCAGGATGGTGGAAATCCCCTGGGGCACCACCAGAATCTTAGCCTGAGGCTCCCCCAGCATCTCCTGGGCCAGACGCAGTCCTTCCTCCAGAGAATGGGCCGGCGTCATATGCAGATCCCGTACCATCTCATCGGGAGCCTGACTGACCAAAACCACACGGCATTTCATCAGCACCCGAGCAAAGACCTGGGATTGCCACTGATCGGCCTGGGTCTTATCCTGCGGCGTGGCCAGGATAGTATCCATGATAACCTTGGGATCTTTTTCCTCCCGGAAGGTGCGCCAGAACACTTCCCCGCCGTTGCCGTCTTCGCACCGAGCAGCAATGACGATGACGCCGCCTTTCCGGCAGGCCACTTCCGCAGTGGACATCCCCTTTACCGCCTGGTAGATGTTCTGATCCAGAGGATAGCCATTGTTACTGGTGACCACGATGTCGGCCTCAGGTGCTTCCTTCTGGCAAAGAGAGGCCAAAAATTCCGTACCGGCACGATGGGCCTCATCAAAATCTCCGGCAAAGGCTCCGATAACCTGGCCCTTTCCTCCCAGTACCACATTGACAATATAGGCCAGCCCCGCCTTGCGGGCCGCCCACACCATATCCCGATGAATGGGGTTTCCTTCCAAAATCCCCGCCCGGGCATGAGGATCGTCAATAAACTGAGAGCAGTGGTTGGCGTATACCGTCTCCCTGGCCGCAATGCCGGGAAGCACGCTTTTACGCCCTCCGGAAAAACCGGCAAAGAAGTGGGGCTCGATAAACCCTTCGGCCACCAGCAGATCGGCCTCCACCGCCGCTTTGTTGATCCGCAGCCGTCCGCCAGAAGGCAACACTCCCAGATCCACCATATCCTCTTCCGCTGCACAATCGTGAATCAGAATATGCTCTTTTTCAGCCATCTCCGCCCCCAGCTTGTTCACCAGCTCCTGCTGGGTGGTGCCCCGGTGGCACCCGGTGGCGATGAGCAGCGTGATCTCGGCCTGGGGATTGCCCCGGCGGATGGCCCCCAGCATGGGCGGCAAAATCAATTTGCTGGGCACGGGGCGGGTGTGGTCGCTGCACAGGACCACCACTTTCTTTTTCCCTTTGGCCAGCTCTTCCAGCCGGGATGTACCTATGGGATTCTCCATGGCCTGGCACAGAAGTTCTTCCGGGCTCTTCTCCGCCTCATATTCCTCCAGCTGGCTCTGTACAATCTCCAAAAGCTGACTTTCCTCCACTTGGGCCGAAATCTCTCCCGTTCCATAGGGCAGACTGATGGTCTTTTTCATGGCAAATTCTCCCTTTCTTCTGCAATATCCTACGACAAAGGCCCCGGAAACCTTCCGGGGCCTCTTTATTCCTATTTTCCCGGCACACGCTGCCGGAAAAGGCCCCTATCCCTTGGGTTGATTCTCCGCCAGATCAAAACGGAGTTCTTCCGGAAGGTGGGACTGATCGTTTATATATTCTGTCTTGGGCAACTGCCCAGGTGCAAACACAAATTTGCTCACTGCGGTATTCCCCACAATGAAAGAGCGCATCTGAATTTCCTCATAGGGCAAGCCGGACAAAGCGGCCAGATACACCTGGATGGTAAAGCCATGAGAAACCACGGCCACAGTGCCCTGGGGATTGTCCGCTACGATCTGCTTTATGGCCGAGGTGATCCGGTCATAGACCTGGCGGGTGCTCTCCCCGCCGGGAGCCTGGAACCGGGCGGTATTCTCCTCCAGATCCTGTACCGCCTGGGGAAACAGCCGCCGGCACTCCTGCCCTGTGTGGCCTTCCATCTCCCCCAAGTCAATTTCATTGAGAAGGGGCATGACCTGCACTTCCAGCCCACGGCCTTTGGCCAGAGCCTCACCGGTCTGCCGGGCCCGCTGCAAAGCAGAAACATAAATTTTGTCCAGATGCACCTTTTCAAATCGCCGGGCCAAAAGAGCAGCCTGAGAAAGACCTCTTTCATTGAGAGGCACATCCATACTGCCCTGGAACACCCCGGCCAGATTGCTGTTGGTGGTGCCGTGGCGAATCAAATACAAGGTCGTCATAGGTCAACGATCCACCCTACGCCTTACAGGCGGGAGTTGCCAAAACCAAAGACGGCCAGTGTTCCCGGTCCGGAATGGTTACCGATAATGGGGGTCAAAAAGCGGATGTCCACCCCTTTGGGATTCATCTGCTCTTTCACCAGGCGGGCCAGCTCATCGGCATCCTCCTGGCAGTCAGCATGGCAGATATAGATGATCTGATCCTGAGGATTTGTCACATGCTCCTTGGCCAGACGGGCCAGCTCGGCGATGGCCTGACGGCGGCCCCGCACCTTGCTCAGCGGCTCCAGCTTTCCCTCATCGCTGACATACATCACCGGTTTGATGCCCATGAGTGTGCCCAGGAATGCGCTGGAGCGGGACAGGCGGCCGCCCCGGTACAGATGATTCAGATCGTCCACGGTGAAGAAATGGCAGATGGTCTTTTTCAGCCGGGGCAGCGCCTCATCCACCAGCTCATCCAGGCTCATGCCCTGCTGCTGCAAGCGGGCCGCTTCCATGACGATCATGCCCTGGCCGATGGCCGCAGCGGCGCTGTCAAAGGAAAGCACCCGACGGCCGGGGTATTTCTCCATCAGTTCCTGGGCCACCATGAGGGATGTATTGAATGTGCCGCTGAGTTTGGAAGAAAAGCCGATATAGATCACATCCAGCCCTTGCTGGAGGGCCTGCTCATAGGCATTGGTAAAGGTGGGGATATCCACCTGGGTGGTGGTGGGCATCAGCCCGCCCCGCAGCCGCTGGTAGAATTCTTTGTGGGGCACCGTTTTGCCGAAATCGTCCTTGATTTCCTTGCCGTCAATGACGATGCCGTGCTCCAGCCAGCCCACATTGTTTTCTGTCATCCACTCCGGCGTCAGGTCGGTGGTGGTATCGGTAAAGATCTTATAAGTCAGTTCCATTTGTTCTCTCTCCTCTTTCCCGCCGGTTTTTTCCAGAGTTTCACCGGCGTGGGGATGTGTCTTTTTGATCAAATACTTTTTTATTTTACCACACAAAGCCTCAGATGTCGAGTTTCATGTAACCTTCTTTGACCCAGCCGATCCGGCGAAGCAGCCGGTCCATCAGCAAGGCCACAATGGCGGGAAGGACAAAATGAACCAGAGCAATGAGCAAAAATGTTTTTGCAGAATAACCCATCGCGGCCAATGCGCCGAACTGTCCCACCAGGCCGCTGGTACCCATACCAGCACCGGAAGCGTTGTTGGTCATACCCAGCAATGCGGCGCTGACGGCGCCGCACAAGCCGCTGGCCACCGTGGGAGCGATCCAGATCTGAGGATGGCGCATGATGTTGGGCACCTGGAGCATGGAAGTTCCCAGCCCCTGGCTCAGAAGGCCGCCTACGCCGTTTTCTCGAAAAGAAATGACGGCAAAACCGATCATCTGAGCGCAGCATCCCGCAGCGGCTGCACCAGCCGCCAGACCGCTGAGGTTCATCATGATGCACAAAGCCGCCGAACTGATGGGCAGGGTGAGCACCATTCCCACCACAATTCCCACGATAATCCCCATGGGCAGCGGCTGCAGGGTGGTGGCTTCGTTCACCAGATCACCCAGCCAATACATAAAGCTCTGCACATAGGGTCCTACAAAGCCGCCAGCCAAACCGCCGGTGACAATGGTGACAAAGGGGGTGATGATGATATCCACCGGTGTTTTCTTGGACAGAAGCTGCCCCAGCTCGGCGCCCACCACGGCGGCGATGAATGCGCCCACCGGTCCGCCATTGCCACCTCCGGCCGCATAGCCGATGGCGCCGCAGGAAGCCGCCGAAAAGATCACCAGCGGGTCGGCTTTCAGCCCATAGGCGATGGCCACGCCGATGGCGGCGCCGATTACTGGAGATTTGGCCCCCAGCACT
>CALLCY010000112.1:0-2935 GCA_938000015.1 uncultured Clostridia bacterium | reverse complement strand
AGGGTGCTTTCCCGCACCTGGGATACGCTGCCGGGCATGGATTGGCTGGTGTCGCTTTGGATGGTCTGGATGGAGTCCACAATGAGGGTCTGGGGGGACAGGCGGTCGGCGGCCTGGAAAATGGCCTCCAGATCGGTTTCCGGCAAAATGAGAAGCCCCGGGCACATGGCCCCGATGCGGGAAGCCCGCATACGGATCTGGGCCAGCGATTCCTCCCCTGTTACATAAAGCACAGTTTGCTGGGCCGCCAGGTTCCGGCACACCTGGAGTAGCAGGGTGCTTTTGCCGATGCCCGGCTCACCGGCCACCAGCACCAGAGAGCCTACCACCAGCCCACCTCCCAGCACCCGATCCAGTTCGCTGATGCCGGTGAGCACTCTTTTGTCGGAGTGCAGGTCGATGTCGCACACCGGGATGGGCTGGGCTGCCAGCTTGTTTTTGGGCGCAAGGATTCCCGGCTTTTCCTCCCGGATGGTCATTTCTTCCAAGGTGTTCCACTGGCCGCACTGGGGGCACTTTCCCATCCATTTGGCGGTTTCATAGCCGCAGTCGGAACAGACATAAACGGTCTTTTTTTTCACTTTGTTTCCTCTTTCTCCCCGGCAAAGCGCAGATAGGAACTGACGATGGCCAGGGATGCTTTGGTCTGATAGGGGTCCTGCCCCAGTTTTTCCGCCTCCTGAGGGTTTGACAGAAAGCCGCACTCGGCGATCACCGCCGGAGCGGTGACCTTCTTCATCAGATAAACCCCGTCGGGGGAAGGCTTGATCTTCCGGTCATTTTCCGGGTCCAGAGCCTGGCGGAAGGCGTCCTGCATATATTGGGCCAGAATTTGCCCTTCCGGGGCTTTGCCGTAAAAAACCTGGGCTCCATGGTATTGGGTCTGGCTGAACTGGTTCATATGGATGCTGATGAGGCAGCTTTCGGGGAACCGTTCCGCCACCTTCACCCGGGCTCGCAGGTCATTTTGCTTGTTCTGCCGCACCGAGGCCCCTTCTTCATAATCCAGGGAGATGTCGCTGTCCCGGGTCATGACGCAGTCCACGCCCATGAGCTTCAGCAGCATCCGGCTTTTCTGGGCGATGAGCAGATTCAGCTCTTTTTCGGTCTGGCCGCTTTGGGCCACTGCTCCCCCGTCCATGCCGCCATGTCCGGCGTCCAGGATCACCGCTGGCTCATAGCCCATGGAGCCGGAGACCTGTTGGTGCTGGTTTTTTTGCCCTATCTTCATTAGTATAAAGGCACCGGCGACGAAAGTCAAAAGGGCCAGAAGAACAAAAAGGGCTTTGGGATCAAGTTTTAAGTGGTGTTTCATAGCGCCACCCCTTTCCACTCATCCTTACGCCCTGTTTGCCTGTCCTATGCAGAAAAAGGCTTACAGCACCATAGCCTTTTCGATGTATTTGCGCCCATCCGGCGTGTAGCGCACCGGCAGGGCAAAGGGGAAACGGTCAAACTGGGTGCACAGATCAAAATCCTCTCGAGGGGCAAAAGACTGATCCTCCGGGATGAAAAACCGCTGGCCGTCCCCTTTCCGCATGATCTCCACGGCCTTTTCCTTGTCAAATTCCTCACCCAGCAGCAGAGCGCGGAGATACTGGGCGCAAAGGGTGTCCTCATCGGTGGGACGGCGGCAGGCCAGACCCATGCATACCAGGCTCACATGCTGGGGATTCAGCCGGCGGATGTATTCCGCCGTGGCTTTGGCATTGACCAGCGCCCCGGCCAGCAGAACATCGGCCCCGGTGGCGTTTTCCAACCCCTGAGTGCCAGCGCTGGTGGTATGGATCATGGTGCGGCCCTTCACATCGCTTTTCATGATCTCCAGAGGGGAATTGCCAAAGTCGCACCCCTCCTGCTTCCGCCCTTCCCGCTCGCCGCAAAGCAGGAAATCCGGATGCTGCCGTTTCAACTGATAGGCCTCTTCCAGATTGCCCACGGGATAGATCCGCTCCATCCCTCCGGCAAAGGCGTAGCTTTCCACGCTATATGCCCGAAATACATCGATGACCACGGTGACGCCCCGGGCCTCCCGGGCGCCTTCCAGCAGCTGATGAATAGTAACTTCCATAACGATCCCTCCATGCCGTTTTATTTTTCCTCCTATACTTTAGTCCCTTCTTCTCCAATGTCAAGACAAAATTTTTGAATTTATTTGAATATATGAGAAAATGCTTTTTAGGAGATGGATGAATTTCCCATTCACCCGAAGCCGCCGGGGGAATATGATGGAATGAAGGAAACTTCAAATCTGCCTGAGGAGGTAATTCATTTGATGCCTGATAGAGTTTCTCCGGGCCCGCTCTGCGGGAACCATCCGCCCAAAGAGGCCGTCTGCATCCATACCAGAAAGGTTTATGATTCCTGCCGTGAAGGGCAAGAACCGTTTTATAGGAAGAAAACAAGAAGCAGGCCCGGCTGTATGCCGGGCCTTTTCCCTATTTTGAGCCTATGTGGATTACCTTTTGCCCCAGAAGTCCTTCCAGGCGGCGGATCACATCTGGTTGCTCTGCCGGGTCTCCATGGAGCACCGTCATGTGGCAGAGCCAACCGTCGGGCAGGGGGATGTCCTGGGTGGGGGGCATTTCCTCCTTTTCATGGACAGATGAATCCATACGATCACCTCTCCTTATGCGTATGCACCCCGGCTTTCTCAAAGTCCTGTATGTCTCTTTTGCCTTTTTGGTTCATATAGGTGCAGTAAAACAGCACACAAAGGAGAATGGATATGACAGCTGCCGTTTATCTGCGCAAATCCCGGGCAGATGAAGGAGATCCGGACGCACTGCACCGGCACCGGGAAACATTGTTGGCCTTTGCCCAGGAACATCAGATGGCTGTGGCGGATATCTTTGAGGAGACGGCCAGACTGACGGGAAACCCAAAAAAGTCCGTCAACTGGATGACCGGGGAGACGATGCGCCTGATCAATGAC
>CALLCY010000111.1:0-17686 GCA_938000015.1 uncultured Clostridia bacterium | reverse complement strand
CTTTTTGCACCTCTCAAGGGGCAAGTGTGCGCCGAAAGCGTGCATGCAGCCCCTTGCAAAAACTCGAAAAAGTGGCAAAATCCACTTTTTCGACACGCAAAAATGGGAAGCATTGCTTCCCATTTTTGTTTTATTTGGATAAGTCCTGCAAGGCCTGGGCCAGCTGCTTGGGGTCAATGGGTTTGGTGATGTGAGCATTCATCCCTGCCTGAGCTGTGGCGGCCATGTCTTCGGCAAAGGCATTGGCGGTGAGAGCCAGAATGGGGACTGCGACGGCATCCGGACGGTGCATGGCTCGGATAGCGGAGGCTGCGGCGCAGCCATCCATCACCGGCATATTCATATCCATTAAAATGGCGTCAAACTCCCCTTCCTGGGAAGAGGCAAACGCATCCACCGCTTCCTGGCCGTTGCGGGCCGGGGTTACCCGGGCGCCCCACAGAGTGAGAAGCTGGGTGGCGATTTCCAGGTTCATCTCAAAATCTTCGGCCAGAAGAAAATGCTTGCCTTCAAAGGGTGGTGTTTCTTTGGAGGGTTCTTCTGTTTTCTCCGGCACAGGGGAAGGGAGAGGTTGGTCCACCGGTTCCATGGGCAGGGTCAGGGTAAAGGTGGTACCTTCTTCTGGGGCGCTTTCCACCTGGATCTGGCCCCCCATTTGGGTGACGATGGCGTGTACGATGGGCATACCCAGGCCGGTGCCTAGTACGGTCTGAGTGCCGAACCGGTTCTCCCGGGCATAGGGGGTGAAGAGCTGAGGTAAAAATTCCGGTGACATCCCGATGCCGGTATCCCGCACCAGAATCCGGCAGACCTTTTCTCCCGGTTGAGAGAATTCTACCTGGATTTTGTCACCAGAGCGGGTAAACTTCAAGGCGTTGGACAGGAGATTGCCCATGATTTGCTGGAGACGGAAGGGATCGCCATGCACTATGGGGCGAGGGAGATCCAAGGAGAGGGTCAGTTCCTTTTGTTCCAGTTCGGCCTGGGTCTGGAAAGCAGAAACCCATTGCTCCGCCGACTCTTTCAGATCAAATTGTTGATTTTTCAGCTGAAGCTCGGTTTGCTTTGTGCGGGACATTTCCAGGATATCATTGATCAGCTCCAGCAGCTGGGAGGCGGCCAGGGTGATTTTTTGGAGATAGCCGGTGATCTTTTGGGGGTCATTCCCTTGATCCTGAGCCAGCCGGGCTGAACCCAATATCACATTGAGAGGGGTGCGCATATCGTGGCTCATCTGGGAGAAAAATTGGCTCTGGGACTGCTCGCTGTCCCGGGCACGCTCCAAAGCTCCTTCCAGCATATGCAAATGCTGAAGTTGGCTGGATTTTTCCTCATCCACCTGGCGGAAACAGAGCACCGCTTCCTGAGGCTGAAGAGAGGGGGCAAAAAGCAGGCGTACATTGACCCAGCGGTAATCATCGCCGAATTTTCTTCGGAAGTCTCCGCCAAAGTCCGATACATTTTCCTCCATCAGCCGGTGCAGGTTGTCTAGAGAAAAGCTACGGCTGAATTGGGAGAAGGTCTCCTTGTCGATGAGTTGACCGATGACTTGCATCAGGTTTTCATAGGGGCCGGTGGGAGGAAGCTGCTGAAGCACATATTCGGAGCCTTTGATGATTTCATAGCTTCCACGGCCCACATTGACCCGATAGATGGCATAATACAGGTTGCCCAAAGCGGCTACCGTTTCGGCAGCCCGGGCAGTTTTCCGTCGGGTCAATCGTTCCCGCAGACCGAAGAACAACAACAGGGAAAAGAAGGCGCCGCAGATGGCACAGGCGCCATAGAACACCTGACGCAGATTGCCCAAAAGGGCGGAATAGGGAATGGTGATGATGGATATCCAGCCGTTTTCCGCGGTGGTAAAATAAACCGCCCGTTTTTCCGATGTCAGACCGTAGACATACTCTCTGGCATCGTCCAGCTGTCCAGCCTGGATTTGCTGGAAAATGGTGTGGATGTAGCCGGAAAGCTGCTGGGAATCGGCGGAAAACTCGGTGCGGGCGTAGAGCAGCTGGCCTTGTGCATCGCACAAATAATAGGAACTTCCCTTGGGAAGAGCAAGGCCATTCTCACTTTCCAGGCTGGCGGCAAAGGCCAGCACTGCATCTTCGCCCGGGCATTGCTGAGCCACGATGATGCCCGGATCTTCTGCATCGGGAGCCAACAGATACACCGGCTCACCCTGGGCCTTGCAGGCTTTTTCATACCATGGCAGAGTGAATAGATCCTGGGCGGCAGAAGCGGTGGGAAAGAGCTGACCATTGACGGCGGCATAGGGATGGATGGTGTCTGAAAAGGACAGAGATATTTCCTTTACAAATTCTTCGGCCCACAAGGTGAGATCTTCCGGCTGGGCCCCGGAGCGGATTTTTTCATCCAGAGCACCCACCATCAGATCCAGACAACTTTCCACCGCTTCCAAACGGCTGAGGGCTTGATCGGAACATTGCCGGGCCAGCTGATTGCCCCATTGCTGAGAATTCTGCAGCAGGATCACCTGGGTCAAAAAGAGCCCTCCCACCACCAAAAGGGTGCAAAACAGGGCAAACAGCCCCGTCATGGGAAGGCTCCATTTTCTTGTGTTTTTTACTTTTTTCTCCATGGGACATCCGCTCCTTTGTCCCATTTAGGATATCTTGTTTTTCCATTTTTGACAAGGGTCACACTGGGATTTCCGGCATTTCAGTTTTTCCATTCATACTCGAAAGAAGCCCGGTGGCTTTCCACTTCCAGTAGGCACCGGTCACCACTGTGGAGCGCATAATGGGCATGGCCGGTGATGTTTTCCCGGATCAGGCGGGACATTTTGCCCCGGACGGGAGCAGATAGTCCCAGATGATCGGAAGAGAGCAGGTTGACCTGGAGCGTGAGGGGACCCTGCCGGATGAGGATTTCCTCCGGTGAAATTTTTTCTGCCCGTGCGCCCAGATAAGTGGCCAGTCGGTATTCCTGTCCCAGGAAACGAACCAAGGCCAGAACGCCGGTAAAAGAGAAGGGCCCCAGAGGAATGGAAGCGACAGACAGCATCAAAGACCCCTGGGGGAAAAGACATTGGCTCCAGATATAGCGTTTGGGGAAAGAGCGGCCTTGATCTCCTTCGATATATCCACGGCCGGGGGAAAAAGAAAACACCCGCCCGTCCCATTCCACCCGTCCTTCCACGGAGTGGGCCATGCTGTATATCCGGTGGCGGCATTCCAGAAAAGGAACATAGCGAAAGGGGCCCATGATATCCTGGGAGAGAGATGCAGGCGAGCCAAAGGAAAGCTGACCCCGCAGACGGGTTTCCGAAGTGGAGATATTAAGCGTCAGCCCTTTGGGAGAAAAGGAAAGTCCGTTCATTTGTCCTTCCGGCCGGTCCCAGCGAATGACGGCTCCCTGGGAGGGGAGGGATACAGTTTGGCTTTTCTCAGGGGAGATCAGCTGAAGAGAACATTCCCGTCCCTTGGGACCTTGATGGATAGCGGGAATTAGAGCCAGTGTGTAATGTTTGGATTGGCATTTGAAATACCAGCCGCGAAACTGTGAGGCCATGGCGTTTTCCTCCAAAAGTGATTTTTTCTAGTGTTTCACTGGAAAAGGAGGATATTCCTGGCCATTTCACGGTCGACGGAAAAAATGAGAAATGATATACTGAAAAAGCTCAAAAAAATTTTTATAGTTTGTGAATGGATTTTCTGTTCTCCGCCGTATTAGAAGTGAAAGGCACTCAGCCGACACATAAAATATGGGACAGGAGGAACACAAAATGAAAAAGATTTTAGCAGGAGCATTGACAGCAGCGGTGGTTCTTACAGCTGGCGGCGCGGTTTGGGCCGCAGGCGGGCGGGGCACCGGTTGGCGGTATGTGGATGCAGACGGCGACGGTGTTTGCGATAACCAGGGTACAGGATACTGCTGGGCAGATGCAAACGGTGATGGAATCTGCGATCATCAGGGTACTGGATGCCGCTGGGTAGATGCAGATGGCGACGGTATTTGTGACAATCAGGGTACCGGCTGGCGGTATGTGGATGAAAATGGCGATGGTGTCTGCGACAATCAGGGTGCAGGCCGGGGAAGAATGGGGCGGTGGTCTCAAGGAGGCCGCAGCCTGTAAAAACGGGGTTATGTGATGCGCAGCGAGGAAGAGGTCCGTCAGGCGATTGACCGCTATGCCGACACCGTTCGGCGGATCTGCGGGGTTCATTTGAAAAATCGGGAAGACACCGAGGATATTTTCCAAACGGTGTTTTTGAAATATGCCATGAGCGCTTCGGATTTCCAAAGCCTGGAGCACGAGAAGGCTTGGATGATACGGGTGACCATCAATGCCTGCAAGGATCTGCTGCGCAGTTTGCTGCGCCGCCGGACGGTGTCCCTGGATGAGGTGCTGGAGCAGCCGGCTCCCATTCCCGAGGATCATCGGGAAGTGCTGGAGGCCGTGCTGTCTTTGCCGGTGAAATACAAGGATGTGGTGTATCTTCATTATTATGAGGGCTATACGGCGTCTCAGATCGGGGAGATATTGGGGAAAAAGACCAATACAGTGTATACTCTTCTCACCCGCGCCCGGCAGATGCTCAAGGAAAAACTGGGGGAGGGTGTATGATGGATAACAGGCTGAAAGCGGCGTTTGACTCCCTGCAAGCCGATGAGGAACTGAAGCAAAAAGCCTGGGAATCGGTGCAGCAAAAACGCAAGAAGCGGCGTCCTCATTATGGCAGGCTGGTACCTGCGTTTTGCTTGCTGCTGTTGTGCCTGGGCTTTGGCACCTGGCGGCTGTATGCTGCACCAGTGGCCCATATCACCATCGACATCAACCTTTCTGTGGAGCTGCAGATCAATCGATGGGACAAAGTGGTGCAGGTGGAAGGGCTGAATCCCGACGGGGAAGCACTGGCCCAGTCTCTTTCGGTACGGTTTTGGGATTATCCCCAGGCCGTGGAAGAAATTTTGCAGACACCTTTGGTGGAAGAAGCGGTGGCGCAAGGAGAGACCTTGGCGGTGGGTGTCATGGGAGATGATCCTCAGCGCCGGGAGGAGATGCTGGAAGTCCTTGCTGCTTGCCCGGAAATGGGAGAGAATGCCTATTGCTATGGGGCAGACACAGAGCAGATGGAAAAAGCACAGGAAGCGGGACTTCCCTGCGGCAAATACCAGGTTTTTCTGGAGTGGCAGGCCCTGGACCCCGATGCCACAGTGGAGCAAGCCCGCACCATGACCATGAGCCAGCTGCGGCAGAAAATTGCCGAGTTGTCCGGTGAAAGCCAGACCCAAGCTCCTGGTTGGGGCCAAGGCCAGAACCAGGGCCAGGGTCAAGGGAAAGGTCAGGGAAAAGACTGGGGCGCCGGAGGAAGCGGCGGAAGAGGAAGCGGCGGAAAAGGAAAACAGGGAAGACAATGAGAAAACAAAAAAGGTTCCCGCAGCTTTGAGCTGTGGGAACCTTTTTTTGTTACATTTGGGATTCATCGTAATGGGCACGCTGACCGCCGATGAATTTGGGACGGGTGCGGGCGCAGATGATGTTGGCTTCTCCGATCTGTTTGATGGAAAGGCGGGTAGGAACTGCCACCTCCCGCAGGTGCATCCCGATGAGCGTACCGCCGATGTCAATGCCGGCGGCGGCCTTCACATGTTCCACCATTACCGGGTGAGAAAACGCCTTGTATGCAGCGGTGGCAAAGCTGCCGCCTGCCTTGGGCTGGGGCACCACATTCACCGGCGCCAGACCATAGGCCCGGGCCGCTTCTTTTTCCAGGACGATGGCCCGGTTCAGATGCTCACAGCACTGGGCGGCCAGATAAATGCCCTTTTCCTTCAAGATAGGATAGATGCCATCCAGAATGGCTTGGGCCACTTCCGGGCTGGAATCGGAACCGATCCGATGTCCACCCACTTCGCTGGACGAACAGCCTACCACAAAAATATCGCCCGGCTCCAGGCGGGCCCGCTCCAAAAGTTCGGTAACAGCCTGCTTGGCCTGACCGGTGATCTCCTCATACATGACAAAGACCTCCTGGGGGACAAAATCCCCAATTATATTTTTCCTCAGTATACCACGAAAAATGAAAAATGTATACGCCCCTGGGGGAAAAGAAACAGCGGCCATATAAGCCGCTGTTTCTTTTTGGATCTTAGGGGAGCAGGGGTTTGCAGATCAGCTTATCCAGCTTGGTTCCCAGAATATCCTGGGCATGAGCCGGGCGCAGGACCCAGGCGGTATCGGCTCCGCCGCCGGTACCGGCCACGCACACCACCGGCCCGGGCTGGATGGCACCGCAATCCAGAGCCATGACGGCACACTCCACGCAAACCTTAGTGCCCTGGCCAAACATCCGCAGGGTGTAGGCCATGATCTCCACCGGGTAAATGCCCTTCATGCGAGTGGAAAGACCCCGTTCGGCGCCGGAGAGCACATGGGAGGTGGTGACCACCTGCATCCCGCAGTCCTCCAGTTCCTTCCGAACTGCCGGGGAAAGCTCTTGGGAGCCGGGCTCTTTGTAGCCGTTGGCATGGGTGACTACCACCACTTTCATGCCATTTTGGGCGGCTTCTTTGAAAAAGCGGGCAGTGTAGCCCGATCCACTGGCTACCACAATGGTGGAGATGTTCTCCTCTTTGGCGGCTTTGAGGGCCAGTTCCACCGTTTGGGCGGTGCAGTCTTTTCCGGGTTTTTCAAAATACATGGCCATCGCTCCTTTTGCTTGTTTTCTCCAGTGTATCATAAGCAGGGGAAAAACACAACGGCGGTTGCCAAAGGGGGAAGACATAGGTATAATAAAGGAAAGATTTTCATCAATAGAAAAAGCGAGGGAATACATATGAAAGAACCCACTTTGCTGGTGCTGGCCGCCGGTATGGGCAGCCGTTATGGCGGCCTGAAGCAGATCGACCCCTTGGGACCTCATGGCGAGATCATCATTGATTATTCGCTCCATGACGCCTATCTTGCCGGTTTCCGCCGGGTTGTCTTTGTGATCAAGGAAGAATTGAAGGATGTTTTCGAAGAGAAGGTGGGGGCTTTGGCCCGGGAGAAGATGGAAGTCCACTATGCCTTCCAGAAAACCACCGATCTGCCCGAGGGATGCTCCCTGCCGGAGGGCCGGGTCAAGCCCTGGGGCACCGGCCAGGCTGTGCTCTGCGCCAAAGATGTGATCGACGGTCCCTTCGGCGTCATCAACGCCGACGATTTTTACGGCCGGGAGACTTACAAGCTGCTCTATGACTTCCTCACCGGCTCCCACACCGGGGACAAGATGGATTTCTGCATGGTGGGCTATGTGCTGAAAAACACCCTGACGGAAAATGGGACGGTATCCCGGGGCGTTTGCCAGGTGAAGGACGGCTTTTTGGAGACAGTCACCGAGCGCACCAAGATCCGGGGCACCCAGGACGGGGGTGCGGAATACACCGAGGATGGAGAGCACTACATTCCCTTGTGTCCCGACAGCACCGTGTCCATGAATGTGTGGGGCTTTTCGCCGGAATTGTTCACCTGCTTGGAAGAGGGATTTGAAGCTTTCCTCAAGGCTCCCATGCAGGACCCGCTCAAGGCGGAATATTATCTGCCCGGAGCGGTGGATGGACTGATCCAGCAGCAGAAGGCCCAGGTGCATATGCTGCGCACTGGCAGCCAGTGGTTCGGCGTCACCTATCCCGAGGATAAGGACATGGTGAAGGCCGCCTTGAAAAAGGCCTTTGAAGAGGGTGTATATCCCCCTCTGCGGTAAATAGAAAAACAAGGCCCCCTTCCGGATCCCAAATGCCGGAAGGGGGCTGCTTATTTGAAAAACTTATTTCAGAGTGTCACGGATCAGGCGGAGCATATTACCAGAGCAGATCTTGTCGATCTCGTCGTCGGTGAAATGGGGCTTCAAAGCATCCACAATCAAAGACAGGCCGGTGTAATCCTTGAACTCCAGAGTGGAAGTAATGCCGTCAAAGTCCGATCCAAAGCCCAGAGCATCCAGACCGGCTTTGTCACGGATGTGGAGCATATGCCGCACCACCGACTGGATGTCGGTATATTCTGCGCCTTCGTTGAGGAACTGGGAGGCAAAGTTGATGCCCACGACGCCGCCCTTCTCGCCCAGAGCATGAAGCATCTCGTCGGTCAGGTTGCGGGTGTGATTGCACAGGGCCCGGCAGCAGGAATGAGAGGCGATGAAGGGCTTTTTGCTGTGCTTCACCACATCCCAGAAGCCGCCGTCAGACAGATGGGACACATCCACCAGCATACCCAGCTCGTTCATTCGTGCAATGCAGTCCAGGCCGAACTGCTTCAGCCCCCGGTTCATGATCTCCGGATCTTTGGAGTTGGGGAAGCCCAGGCTGTTTTCATAGTTCCAGGTGAAGGAAATCAGGCGCACGCCCTTCTGATAAAACTCCTCCAGGCGCTCCATTTTGCCCTCCAGAGGCACGCCGTCTTCCACGGTGAGCACGCTGGAAACTTTGCCCGCCGCTTTGTTTGCCATGATATCGTCAAAGTTGCAGGCCGGAGCCAGCACATCCTTGTTGGCCTCCAGCTCTTTCAGATAAGCTTTGTAGACAAACTGGAAATAGTCATAGGGAGGCAGAGTGACGCCTTTGCCGGCGCCGCTGTCGTGGGTGGGGATGAAGATGGCGAAGAATTCCGCCATGGCGCCGCCCTTTATCAGCTTTTCCATGTTGATGTGGCCCGGGTTGTTCTGCAGGGTCACTTTGCCTTCCGAGCGGGCGATGCACTCGCCCATGGTGTCGCAATGGGTGTCGATGAAACGCATTTCCATAATCTTGTTCACCTTTCTATGATAAATAATATGGAACACTAGGATAATAAGGAGAATTACAGGGGATAGAGGTCGGCCAGAAGGTAGCGTTCTCCTCCGTCGGGGAGGATGGTCACCACGGTTTTCCCCTCCGCTTCTTCCCGGCAGGCCACCGATACCGCAGCGGCCAGAGCAGCGCCGGAAGAGATGCCGCACAAAAGGCCCTCGGTGCGTCCCAGTTCCCGGCAAAGCTCCAAAGCGTCAGGGGTGCGCACCCTTATGATCTCGTCGATAAGGGGCACATTGAGGATGGGGGGCACAAATCCCGCTCCCAATCCACGGATGGCGTGGGAAGAGGGCAGACCGCCGGAGAGCACCGGAGAGTCGTTGGGCTCCACTGCCACCAGACGGCAGTCCATGCACCGGCTTTTGATGAATTCGCCGCAGCCGGTGAATGTGGCTCCGGTGCCGATGCCGCAGACGAAATAGTCCACCTGAGGCACATCCTGCAAGATCTCCGGACCGGTGCACCGGCGGTGGATCTCGCAGCCCTGGTCGTTTTCAAAGGGGGAGGGCATAAAGGCATTCAGTTCCTTTTGCAGCTGCCGGGCTTTTTCCAAAGCTCCCGGCAGACCCTCTCCACCTGGAGTGAGCACCACTTTGGCGCCATAGGCTTTCAGAAGCTGGGTGAGGGGAGGTTCCACCCCTTCCGGCATGACGATATAGGCCCGCAGGCTCAGAGCGGCGCAGGCCATGGCCAGGGAAATGGCGGTGTTGCCGCCGGTGGCTTCGATGACGGCGCCACCTGGTGGGAGCTGCCCCTCCTCCATGGCGGCCAGCAGCATGGAAAACACCGCCCGGTCTTTCACCGAGCCGGTGGGGTTAAAGCACTCCAGCTTGGCCAGGATGGGTGTGCGGCAGCCATAAAGGGCGCTGAGTTTTGTGAGACGCAGAAGGGGTGTACGACCGGTCAGCTGAGCCACAGAATCGTAAATTGCCATAAAAATCCCCCTCCTTCTTGTGTAATTCTACTATTATTCTGAAATACTGGCAACTGCGGAAAAATATATTTAGAAAAAATGTAGAAAATCCAATTTCCAACTTGTTTAAAGTTATCAAGAATGTTAGAATACAGGTGTAAGAAAGAAAAGTAATTGGAGCCAGGGGGGTTTCAATTCTTTTTTCTATGTCGTCAAAGCAGGAGAAAGCTGAAAACGACGATTTTATTGCAGGAGGAATCGTTATGCACAAGAAGCTCTTTATCCCCGGTCCGGTGGACGTGCGTCCGGAAGTTCTGGCCAAGATGTCCACCCCCATGATCTCCCACCGCGGCAAGGCTGCCACGGAGCTGGGCAAGGATGTCTGCACCAAGCTGCAGAAGGTCTTCCAGACCAACAATGTGATCGTGCTGTCCACCACTTCCGGCTCCGGCCTGATGGAAAGCGCCATCAAGTGCTGCACCGCCAAGCGTGCCGCCGTTTTCTCCATCGGCGCCTTCGGCGACAGATGGTATAAGATGGCTGTGGCCAACGGTGTTCCCGCCGACAAGTTCCGCGCTGAAGACGGACAGGCCACCGATCCCAAGCAGGTGGACGAGGCTCTGGCCACCGGCAAGTATGACCTGGTCACCGTTACTCACAACGAGACTTCTGTGGGCATCATGAACCCCATCAAGGAGATCGCTGAAGTTGTGAAGAAGTATCCCGATGTGGTCTTCTGCGTGGACACCGTCTCCTCCATGGGCGGCACCAGCATCCCTGTGGACGAGCTGGGCATCGACTTCTGCATCACTTCCACCCAGAAGTGCCTGGGCTGCCCTCCGGGAATGAGCGCAGCTTCCGTTTCCAAGAAGGCTTATGAGCGCGCCAAGACCGTTCCCAACCGCGGCCTGTATCTGGACATCGTGGAGATCTATGACAAGGTTGTCAAGGACGACAAGTATCAGTATCCCTCCACCCCCAGCGAGTCCCATATGTTCGCTCTGCAGGAAGAGCTGACCTACATGCTGGAAGTGGAAGGCCTGGAGAAGCGCTATGCCCGTCATCTGGAGATGGCCGAGTTCATCCGCGCCTGGGCTAAGAAGTACTTCGCCCTCTTCTCCGATGAGAGATACCTGAGCCCCACACTGACCACCATCAAGAACACCCGTGGCATCAGCGTGGCCGACCTGAACAAGAAGCTGGCCGAAAAAGGCATCGAGATCTCCAACGGCTACGGCGATCTGAAGGAAAAGACCTTCCGTATTTCTCACATGGCTGACATGACCATGGACGACATGAAGCTGGTCACCTCCGCCATCGAAGAGGTCCTGGGCCTCTAAGCCATAGGGCAACCGAATAAAAAACAATATGCGGAAAGCAAGTGGCGAATGTTCTGCGTTCGCCACTTGCTCCATCCGCCCCAATGAAAAAGGAGAATGCAATTATGATCCGTGTACTCGCTTCCGATGGGATGAACAAAGCGGCTGCTGCCGATCTGCGCGCCAAGGGTTATGAAGTTGTAGAGCAGTTCTATGAGCCCGAAGATCTGAAGAAGGAGCTGGCCAACTATGATGTGCTGGTCGTTCGTTCTGCCACCAAGGTTCGTGAGCCCATCATCGATGCTGCTGTGGAAGCCGGCCGTCTGAAGCTGGTCATCCGCGGTGGTGTTGGCGTGGACAACATCGATGTGAAGTACGCCGAGAGCAAGGGCCTGAAGGTCACCAACACCCCCAAGGCTTCTTCTGACTCTGTGGCCGAGCTGGCTCTGGGCCATATGCTGGCCATGGCTCGCTATATCAGCATTGCCAATGTGACCATGCGGGAAGGTAAGTGGGAAAAGAAAAAGTATGAAGGTGTGGAGCTGGCTGGCAAGACCCTGGGCCTCATCGGCATGGGCCGTATCTCCCAGTCCATCGCCCGCAAGGCTACCGCTCTGGGCATGAAGGTTATGTACACCGACATCTTCGAGATCAAGGGCCTGCCCGAAGAGTATGTGTGCGCCACTCAGGAAGAAGTGCTGAAGAACGCTGACTTCGTCTCCCTGCACATCCCCGCTGCCAAGGACGGCAAGCCTGTGATCACTGCTGAGCATCTGGCTATGATGAAGCCCACCGCTTTCATCGTCAACACCGCTCGCGGCGGCCTGATCGACGAGGATGCTCTGGTGGATGCTCTGGAGCAGGACAAGCTGGCTGGCGCCGCTCTGGATGTGTTTGCTAAGGAGCCCCTGCAGAACGAGCGCGTCATGAACTGCCCCAAGATCTCCCTGACCCCCCATATCGGCGGTTCCACCAAGGAAGCTCAGGGCCGCATTGGCCAGGAGATCGTTGAGATCATCGAGAATTTCTTTAACAAATAAGGAGAGTACAAAATGGCAGTCGTAAGACCCTTCCGGGCGATCCGTCCCACCAGCGAACTGGCTGACAAAGTGGCGGCCCTGCCCTATGATGTAATGAACAGCGAGGAAGCCCGCCAGATGGTGGTGGGGAACCCCTATTCCTTCCTCCATGTGGACAAGGCGGAGATCGACCTGGATCCCTCCATCGACCACTATGACAAAAAGGTCTATGAAAAGGCCCGTGACAATCTGAACAAGATGATCACCGACGGCGTCTATATCCAGGACGAGAAGCCCTGCTTCTACCTGTACAAGCAGGTGATGAACGGCCGGCCTCAGGTGGGCATCGTGGGCTGCGCTTCCATCGACGATTACATGAACAATGTGATCAAGAAGCATGAGCTCACCCGGGCCGACAAGGAAGAGGATCGGGTCAACCATGTGGATTACTGCAATGCCAACACCGGCCCCATCTTCCTGACCTACAAGGCCAGAGGCGCCATCAATGCCATTGTGGAAAAGACCATGGCTCAGGCTCCTGTGTATGATTTCGTTTCCGACGGCGTGCAGAACACCGTTTGGGTCATCACCGATGAAGCCGACATCGAGACCATCGGCAAGGAGTTCGTGGCAGCTGGCGACCTGTATATCGCTGACGGCCATCATCGCTGCGCTTCTGCGGCCCGCGTGGGCAAGATGCGCCGGGAGCAGAACCCGGGCTACACCGGTGAGGAAGAGTTCAACTACTTCCTGGCTGTGCTCTTCCCCGATGAGCAGCTGTATATCATGGACTACAACCGCGTTGTCAAGGACCTGAACGGCCTGAGCGACGAAGAGTTCATGGAGAAGATGAAGGGTATGTTCCACATCAAGGAGTATTGCGGCGAAGGCCAGTACCGGCCCGAGAGCAAGCACACCTTTGGTATGTACCTGAACGACAAGTGGTATATCCTCACCGCTCATGGCGACATCTATGATCCCAACGATCCTGTGGATCAGCTGGATGTTTCCATCCTCCAGAAGAATGTTCTCGATCCCCTGCTGGGCATCAAGGACCCCCGCACCGACAGCCGTATCGACTTCATCGGCGGCATCCGCGGTCTGGGCGAGCTGGAGAAGAGAGTCCACGAGGGCATGAAGGTGGCTTTCGCTATGTATCCCACTTCCATCGAGGAGCTGATCAACATTGCCGACGCTGGCAAGATCATGCCTCCCAAGTCCACTTGGTTTGAGCCCAAGCTGATGAGCGGCCTGTTCGTCCACCAGCTGTAAAAAGAAATCATTTCCCTTTGAGGGAAATGAAAACTCCCGCCTGTTTCCAGGCGGGAGTTTTTGTGTTTTATGGGAAGTGGACGGAGAAAATCGTGCTCATGCACGCTGTATCCCCAGCTTTGTATCGCTGAACAGTTCAAAATAATCATCACCGCAGCGAGCGAGCAGCAGTTTGTTGCGCTGGCCTCGTTGATAATATTCTGCGGCCCAATAATCGATGAGCATCCGTTCAGTGCAATATTGATTCTGGCTGTTGTAGATCTTCACCCAGGCCAGACCGGGCAGGTCGCTTCCGAACTGGGTTTCGTAAATCCAGCAGTCCATCACCTGAAAGGCACCGACGCATATTTGCCGGATCCACTGCTTTTTTCGTTTGCAGCTTTTTCCGATGGCGATCGCTCCCAAAGCTGTGGGAATGCCGATGAGTAAATTTACGATGATTGCCGGAGTTTCCATTAGATTCCATAGAAGAAAGGGCGGCAGCAGCATACTGAAGGCAATGACTCCGCAGAAAAACATCCAAAATCCCTGGATTCGCCGCTGGCGGGATAGTTCTTTCTTTACATCCCGGCCGATCCGTTCTATTTCCTCCCCAGTGGGCGAGCGGAAGCCGGTCAATGCTGTTTGGGTGACCTGTTCCATGGGATAGTCCCTCCTTTTTGAACAGTGTGACTTTAAAAATAGAGGCGTCTGCGATTGGTGCAGGCGCCTCTGTTTTAAGTTGTGGGTTTTTCTGTTTTTTGCTGTTTTCTGGCATAAAGGCGCCGGAGCAAATACCGGGCCAGGAAGGCAGCCGCTGTGCCGAGCAGGATGCCCCCCAGAACATCCGAAGGGTAATGGACATAAAGATAAAGCCGGGAGAATGCCATAAGAGCGGTAAAGATGCAGGCAACGATTCCTGCCTTTTTGTGATAAAACAGCAAACTCACCGCTACCGCTGTGGCGCCGAAGGTATGGCCGGAAGGGAAAGAAAAGTCCCCCAGCCGGGGCACCAGAAGCTGTGTAAAACCGTTGGCGTCATAAGGCCGGATCCGGCCGATCAACGGCTTTAAGGTCAGATTTCCCGCCAGAAGGCAGAAGATCAGGGCCAGAGCGGCATTGCGTCCCGCACGGCGGGTCTTGGGAAAGCAGAGAAGCAGAGCGGCCACCAGAATATAGAACCAGCCGCCATTTCCCAAAATGGTGAACCGAGGGAAAAACCAATCCAGAAAGTCGCAGCGCAGATGCTGTATGGCATTCAGAATGCCATTGTCCAGAGAAAGAAGAAAGTCCATGTCCGCTCCTTAAAACAGCTGGATGGCACCCAGCAGACCATAGGAGGCCACCGTCATGATGACGCCGGCAGCAAAGACACCGGCAATAACGGCAGGCAATGCATACCGCATTTTCACATCCAGAAGGGCGGCGATCAAAGAGCCGGACCAGGCTCCGGTGCCGGGCAGGGGGATGGCTACAAACAGAAACAGGCCTACGGCGGAATATTTCTGTACTGTCACTTGATCGGCCTTTTTCATCAGCCGATCTTCCACTTTTTGTGTAAATCCGGCCAGCAGCCGGGTGGTTTTCAGCCAGGTGAAAATGGGCCGGGCCAGCAGGATCAGGAAGGGGACTGGCAGGATGTTCCCCAGGAAGGAGACCAAAAAGGCGTGCTGCCAGGGGATGCCCATGGCGGCGCCAAAGATGATGGAACCGCGCAGTTCGATGAAGGGAATCATGGAAATGATGAAAAGCGCAAAGTCTTTGCCGCCAAACAGGAAAAAGTCAAAAATCCGTTGAATGATCTGATCCACAGTGTCTCTCCTTTAAAATCATGATGCGATCCCTGAAAGGGGTCGAGTGTAACCATTATATAGGATAGATGGTGTCGATTCAACTGAGAATAAAAAATTTACATCTTCTTTCAACAAAGCCTCAAATGGAGATTGTAAGAGAAGTGAAAAAATGTTATACTAATATATTATGGTGAAGTTGCGATGAAACCGCAGCGGTTATCGCAGTGGTTTTTTCAGAAAGGAATCTTGCATATGAGCGATTTTGTGTTGAGTTGCTGCTCGACAGTGGATCTTTCCATGGAGCACCTGAAGAGCCGGGATATTCATTATATTTGCTTTCACTATTCCCTCAATGGGCAGAGTTATCCCGATGATCTGGGGCAGACCATCCCCTTTGATCGGTTCTACCAGGCCATGGCCGACGGGGCGGAGACCAAAACATCCCAGGTCAATGCCGAGGAATATGTGGCATATTTCACCCCTTTCCTGGAAGCGGGGAAGGATATCCTCCATGTGACGCTGTCTTCGGGAATTTCAGGCACCATCAATTCCGCTCATGTAGCCCAGCAGGAGCTGGCAGAAAAATTCCCGGAGCGGAAAATTTTTATTGTGGATTCTCTGGGAGCCTCCTCTGGCTATGGCCTTTTGATGGATCAATTGGCCGATTTGCGGGATGAGGGTATGGGAGTGGAAGAACTGGCTCAGTGGGCCGAGGAAAACCGGCTGAATGTGCACCATTGGTTTTTCTCCACCGATCTCAGCTTCTATGTCAAGGGAGGACGGATCTCCAAGGCTTCCGGCTGGTTCGGTACACTGCTCAACATTTGTCCGCTGCTGAATATGGACAATCAGGGACGCTTGGTCCCCCGCTTCAAGATTCGGGGAAAAAATGCTGTTATCTGTGAAATTGAAAAGAAGATGGAAGAGTTTGCCCAGAATGGGAAGAATTACGACGGCAAATGCTATATCTCCCAATCGGCTTGCTATGAGGATGCTCGGGCGGTAGCCGATCTGGTGGAGCAGAATTTCCCCCATCTCAATGGAAAAGTGGAGATCAACAGCATCGGCACTACCATCGGCAGCCATACCGGCCCCGGCACGGTGGCCCTCTTTTTCTGGGGGAGCAAAAGAGAAAATTAGTATGTTTATTTGGAAAGCCCGCCTGGCTCTGGCGGGCTTTTACTGTTTATTGATTTTTTGTGCTGTGCTATGCTATACTTTATAATTGAGGAAATATAGGGCAAAGCCCTTTTGCATGACGCACCTCCTTCCGGGTTGGGGGTGCGATGGATCATTTTTGCCCGGGAAAGAGGAAAGGAAATGACAGAACAAAGTAAAATTCGTAATTTTTCCATTGTGGCCCACATCGATCATGGCAAATCCGCCCCCAGGAAGCAGAGCTCCCTGGGGACCCCTGTGGATTGGATATTCCAGCCGAAAGTGAATTCCGGCTGGAAGGGTTCGGCCCGATGGGCCGTCCCATCTTCGATGGGTCCCAGCGTGGATTTGCTGTAAGGAGGAGCCTTGGATGACAGAACAAAGTAAAATTCGTAATTTTTCCATCGTGGCCCATATCGATCATGGCAAATCCACGCTGGCCGACCGGCTGATGGAGGCCTGTGATGCTGTTTCCGATCGGGAAATGGAAGACCAGCTGCTGGACAATATGGATCTGGAGCGGGAACGGGGTATTACCATCAAAGCTCGGGCGGTGCGGCTCAATTACAAGGCCCAGGATGGGGAGATTTATGCTCTCAACCTGATCGACACCCCGGGCCATGTGGACTTCAACTATGAGGTGTCCCGCTCCTTGGCCGCCTGTGAAGGAGCTATTTTGGTGGTTGATGCCGCCCAGGGCATCGAAGCCCAGACCCTGGCCAATACCTATCTGGCGTTGGAACACGATCTGGAGATCCTGCCGGTGCTGAACAAAATCGATCTGCCAGCTGCTGACCCTCAGCGGGTCAAAGGGGAGATCGAGGATATCATCGGCATCCCTGCGTTGGATGCGCCGGAGATCTCGGCCAAGATGGGGCTGAACATTTCGGCGGTGCTGGAGGATATTGTGCAGAATGTTCCGGCTCCCCAGGGGGATTCCCAGGCGCCTTTGCGGGCTTTGATCTTCGATAGCCAATATGACCCCTACCGGGGTGTTATTGTCTATTTCCGGATCATGGAGGGCACACTCTCTACCGGTATGAAAGTAAAGATGATGGCCACCGGCGGAGAATATGAAGTGCTGGAATGCGGCGTGCGCAATCCGAAGGAAGTCAAGCTTGACGCTTTGGAGTGCGGCGAAGTCGGCTGGTTTGCGGCGAGCATCAAATCCGTGCAGGACGTCAGCGTCGGCGCGACCGTCACGAAGGCGGACAATCCGGCAAACGAAGCGCTGCCGGGCTACCGGAAGATGAATCCGATGGTTTACTGCGGTCTGTATCCGACCGATTCCGCGAAATATAACGATCTGCGCGACGCGCTTGAAAAGCTCAAGCTGAACGATGCTTCGCTGCAGTTTGAGGCGGAAACGTCCCAAGCTCTGGGCTTCGGCTTCCGCTGCGGCTTTCTCGGCCTGCTGCACATGGACGTCGTTCA
>CALLCY010000110.1:0-5302 GCA_938000015.1 uncultured Clostridia bacterium | reverse complement strand
ATGAGCGGTCTGGACCCGGTGGCCCGCTCTCAGGTGATGGATCTGTTTTTGGAGTTCATCCAGGATGGGGAGCACTCGGTGTTCCTCTCCACCCACATCACCACCGATCTGGAGCAGGCAGCCGATTATATCACTTTCATCCATGAGGGAAAATTGGTGTTTGCCCAGGAGAAAGACCGGGTGCTGGAGGAATACGGCCTGGCCCAGGGAACGGAAGAAGCGCTGAAAAGCTTGGGGCCTGATGTGCTCATCGCCATGAGAAAAGGCCGGTATCACGCCAAAGGCCTGGTGAATAACCGGCAGGAGGCAGCCCGGCGGGAACCCTCCCTTCTGGTGGAGCCGGCCCGGCTGGAGGATATTATGGTGATGATGGCAAAGGAGGAAGAATTGTGGTTGGGTTGATGCTGAAAGATTTGTTGACCATGCGCAGATATCTGAAAAGTTTGCTGGGCGTTTGCGTCCTGTTGGGAGCCATGGGCTTTCTTCTCAAAAGCCCCTCCTATGTGTCCGGTGTAGGTGGGGTCACCAGTTTTCTGGTGTGTATGGTCAGTTTTTCCTATGACGAAAATGCCAAATGGGACGCCTATGGGCTGACCTTGCCGGTGACCCGGAAAACCTGCGTCCAGGCCAAATACCTGCTTTCCCTGGCCATGGTGTTGCTGGGGGCCGTGGTCAGTGCGTTGATCGCCGGTGGGATTATGGCTTATTGGGAGACCATCGACTGGATGGAGCTTTTGTCCCTGGTGGGAAGCACAACGGTTACCGGTATCGTCATTATCAGTCTGATGATCCCCTGTATCTATAAATTGGGTGTGGAGCGCAGCCGTCTGGCCATTATGGTGGTCTTTTTGGTGCCCATGGGCGTGTTTCTTTGGTACCTTGGCTCCGGGCTGGCTTTGCCTACCCTGGCGCCCTGGATGGGAAAGCTGCTCCCTGCGCTGCTTGCTCTGCTGCTAGTGCTTTTGCTGTGGGGCTCCTATTTGGTTTCCCGGCGGATCTATGAGAAAAAAGAGTTTTAAAAAGGGCCCTCCCCGGTCTTTGACTGGGGAGGGCTTGTTTTGAACTTAATGTAAACCTATATTAAAAATATAGTTGACAATATGCGGGGAGCTGGTATACTGGAAACAGAACGGAGGGAATTGGGATGGAAAGCACAAAGGAAAAACTGCTGGCCTTGCTGGAAGAAAACCGGGGGCAAAGTTTATCGGGACAGGAACTGGCTCTGCGGCTGGGGATCTCTCGGGCGGCGGTGTGGAAGGCCATGGATGGACTGAAAAAAGAAGGGCATCAGATTCAAGGCGTCAATAACAAGGGCTATCAGCTGCTGGAGGGGAGCGATGTGCTCACCCTGGCTTCCATGGAGCCATGGCTGCCCAAAGAGTATGACCGAAGCCTGCTCCATGTGTATGATACGGTGGAATCCACCAACATCACCGCACGGGAGCTGGCGGCCAAAGGGGCGCCGGAGGGCACAGCGGTGGTAGCCGCCCGGCAGGAGGGAGGAAAAGGCCGTCGGGGCCGCTCCTTCTTTTCTCCCAAGGGAGGCGTTTATGTAAGCATGGTGCTGCGGCCCCAGCTTCCCGCCGAGGAAAGCGCCCGGGTGACCACCACGGCGGCGGTGCAGATCTGCCGGGTGTTGGAGGAAGTCTGCAGCTTTCAGGCCCAGATCAAGTGGGTCAACGATGTGATGTTCCGCGGAAAGAAGATCTGCGGTATTTTGACCGAAGGGGCCATTGATCTGGAAAGCGGAATGCCGGAATACATCATCGTGGGCATCGGGGTCAACCTGCTGGAAGGGGCCGAGGGCTTTCCGCCGGAGCTGCGGCAGATCGCCGGTGCGCTCTACCGGGAAAATCTTCCCCAGGGACTGACCCGGGGCCGCTTTGCCGCCGTTATGGTGGAAAAAATGAGGGATATTTCGGCTTTGTGCACGGCCAAAGAGACCCTGGAGGAATACCGCCGCCGCTGTCCTTTGGTGGGGCATCGGGTGATGGTGATGGAAAATGATCCCTGGGAAGGAAAGGTGATCGCCATCTCCGACAGCTGCGGCCTGGTGGTGGAAAAGGAGGATGGCAGCCAGCGGCATCTCCAGTCAGGAGAGGTGAGCATCCGTCCGGGACAAGAAGTTTGGAGGAAAGAATCGTGAGCGAAAAAACGAAGAAACTGACCACCTGTGCTTTGATGGCCGCCCTGATGGCGGTGTGTTCCCAGATCGCCATTCCCTTGCCGGGAGGGGTACCGTTGACCCTATCTCTGGTGGGGGTCTATCTCACCGGTATTTTTTTGGAGCCGGGGTGGGCCTTGGCCAGCCAGTGTGTCTATCTGGTTCTGGGGCTTTGCGGCCTTCCGGTCTATGCCGGTTTTTCCAGCGGCGCCGGGGTGCTGTTCGGTCTCACCGGCGGGTTCTTGTTCATCTTCCCGGTGATGGCCTGGGTGACTTCGGTATCCTGCCGCCGGTTCCGGGGGATCATCCCCTTGGCCCTGGGGCTTTTGCTGTCTTTGCTTTTGTGCTATGGGGCGGGTTCGCTGTGGTATATGGCCTTGGGAAAGGTGGGACTAAGGGAAACCCTGGTTTCCTGCGTGCTGCCCTTTGTGCCTCTGGATGTCTGCAAGGCGGTTTTTGCTCTGGTGCTGGCGCAGCGGATGAAGAAACCGTTGGCTTTGGGGAAATTTTAAAAGTGTCAAAAACTATTGACATTTTCCCAGAGATTCCTTATACTCAAAGTGTAAAAAGAATTTGACACTTTGAAAGCGAAAGGGGCGTCTCTATGGAACAGGCTATGTTGATTGCATTTGCTGTATTTTTGCTGGTACTGATTTTTTTGGATCTGGCCATGGTGGTTTCCATGCTCAGACCCGGAGATGAGCGCAAGCAAATGATCGTCTGGAAAACCAGTGCTTCCACTTTGCTGGTCACCGTATTGATGCTGGTTTTCAATGTTGTGGAGGCTTTGATTAAAAAAGAGCCGGTTCTTGTCAATCCCTTTATTCATCTCAGTGTGGTGGCCATGGTGTATTTTGTCACACTGCTGGTGGAGAAGAAAAGGTATGGCGGTTAATATGGAGAATGTGATTCGGAACAAGCGAAAAGAAAAGGGCATCTCTCAGGAGGAATTGGCCAAACGGTGCGGAGTATCCCGCCAGACCATCAACGCTATTGAAAATGACAAATACGACCCCACTTTGTCATTGGCATTCCGCCTGGCCCGAGAGCTGGGGCTGACAGTGGATGAATTGTTTACACCTAAAAAAATCTGAAACATTTCCATACAAAAATGGCGTGACCTTGGTCACGCCATTTTTGCATATATCCGGTTATTGCTGCCCGGCATCCGACTCAGAAGAGACGGGGGAAGAAGCGATGGGAGTGACGCTTTCCAGAACCTGAAGGGTGGGAGCCACATTGTGCTGCTTATAGGTGCTCCAGATCACCGAAAAGCCGCCGGCGGCCATGAAGAGGTAGCCGTAGGCCATGTCGGCGATGACTGCCCGGCGGAATTCATCGTATTCCATAAAGGTGGGGATGGACTGGTAGGCTTGGAAGAAGGTGACGGAGAAATCGGTGCGGAAGGTGTCGTAGATCTCCCAGGCGATGACCACCTGTTCGCCCACATAGAGCATACCAGCCGACAGCACCACACAGAAAAGGATACCTGGCACATTCAGTTTGCCGCCGAAGAGGGAAAAGCCTTTGAAGGTGCAGACGATCATGATCAGTCCCACAATAGCGGCGATGTATCCCAGACGGTAGACCAGCACCCAGGCGGCCACGCCCAGAAGGGAGCCCAGAATGGCACCCACGGCGCCGGAGAGGAAATTGCCCCGGCGCTTTTTCATTTCACCTGCTTTTTCAGCGATCTGCTGGGCTGCGGTTTCCCGGCAGTTTTGGCACAGAAGGAGGGGATTGTTGTTTGCAAGACAGGAAGACACCCCTTCCGGACTGCCGCATTTCTGGCAGCAATTCACAAGCTGGGCGCTTTGCAGGCTCATGCACAGAGCATCGACAAATTCATCCATCTGCTGCACATAGGTTTTCACCTGGGGTGCAAAACGGCACTGGAAGGAAATTTTCCCTTGGTAACCGTCCACGGAGAAATCGGTCAGGTATTTATAATCGGGCTGCAAATTCCCCAGGATGCCGGAGAGAGCCGGAGAGGGCCGTCCATCGGTTTGCCCGACAGACAGTGTGATGATGTGCGTAGGGCGACCGGAAGGATTCTGGGCAATGGTGAAATAGTAGCCTTGCCAGCTGCCGTAAAGCAGGTTGGCTTTGGCGTCCCAGGTAAAATTGTGCTTTTGGGCAAAATCCTGTAGGGGTCTTGGCAGTCTCATGTTGGGTACCTCTCTTTTTCTTTTTATTTGTCTATTGGTATGATCCTTTTGTCCCTTTCACCTTTTGCCAATAGGCATCCGTTTGCTGCTCCATCTTGTTGGGGCCGGGGGTATAATAATGGGCGTCTTTGAGGGGATCGGGAAGGTATTGCTGAGTCACATAGTGAAGTGGGTAGTCGTGGGGGAAGCGGTAGCCTGTGCCGTGCCCCAGTTTTTGCGCTCCCTGGTAATGGGCATCCCGCAGGTGTTCCGGCGGATCATAGGCATTCTTTTCGGCATCGCTCCAGGCGGCGGCGATGCCCGAAGAGACCGAGTTGGATTTGGGTGCGGTGGCGATGACCAGAGCGGCCTGGGCCAGGGGCAGCTTGGCTTCCGGAAGCCCCAGTTGCAAGGCCGAATCCACACAGGCTTTGACGATCACCGCCGCCTGAGGATAAGCAAGCCCCACATCCTCGCTGGCGCAGGCCAGAAGCCGCCGGGCCGCCGAGGGGATATCCCCTGCCAGAAGCAGCCGGGAGAGATAGTAAAGGGCGGCATCGGGGTCACTTCCCCGCAGGGATTTGTGGAACGCGGAAAGGATGTCATAATGGCTGTCCCCGTCCCTGTCGTATTTGACGGCAGAAGCCTGGGTCACTTGACGGGCATCCTCCAGGCTGACAAACAGGCTTTCACTTTCTTCGTCCTCCTGGGCGGCGGAGAACAGAAGCTCCACGGCATTGATGGACTTGCGTACATCTCCTCCGCAGGCTCGGGCGATGTGGCCGATCACCCCTTCTTCCAGGGAGATCTTGATGTGGCTTTCCCGGGCGCAGAGGGAAAAGGCCCGGCGCACCGCCTGCTCCACATCCTCTACCGTCACCGGCTGGAACTCAAAGACGGTGCTCCGGCTCAGAATGGCGTTGTATACATAAAAATAGGGATTTTCTGTGGTTGAGGCCCTACCTGTACACAGAGCAGAAAGATCGCAGTC
>CALLCY010000109.1:0-5851 GCA_938000015.1 uncultured Clostridia bacterium | reverse complement strand
TTTTCCCCGACCTTTTTCGCGCCCCAGGCGGGGCCCTTATCAAACCTCTGTGCCTCAGAAAAGCCTATGTAAATCAAATTCGCCCAGCGCGGAGCGGAAATATAATCTGACTACCTAGGCTTCCACACATACTACGACTGCAACTCCACTTGCTGGCCGTTGTCCAGCAGGATCAGCGTGTCCGGCTGGCCCTCCAAGCGATAAAGCAACGGATCTCCGGCGCCATCCGCCGAATGGAAATTCACCGTCAGCGTGCCGGTTTTCTCGTCATAATCGGCCTGCACCCCGGAGTATTCCCGGTTTTCTCCGTAAAAGAGCAGATAGGAAACGCCGTCCTTCTCCACTTTCCATACCCCGTCGCCGGTTTTGCCCGCGGTAAATTCCTGGGCCGAGACCTTGGTCTCCTGGGCCAGAGCTGGGGTCACCTTTTGTGTCTCTTCCTTCTGGCAGGCGCTGAGAAGCAGCATCCCCGCCAACATCATACATTGCAGCCAGGCTTTTTTCATAGAAAAAACCTCCTTCTTCCGCTGTAATCCTCTATGGTTATCACCAGTATACCATATTTTCTCATAGGATGGGTAAATTTTATGCAAAAATCCCACCGGCTTTTGCAAAGACAAAAAAGAACCCGGGAAGCCTTTCCACTTCCTGGGTTCTCTTTTTTATTCAAAATCCAGATCAGACCCACAGAGGGTTATCCCACAGGTTCAGCTTCTGGCCGATGCCCATTTTCTTGGCGTTCTCATAGAGTTTGGCGGCGATGGCGATATCCACACTGCCCACACCGGCGCTGCCGCAATAGACAAACTGATCCTCATTCTGGCGCACCTGAACGCCATTGACCATTTCCGGAAGTTCGATGATATCCTCTTTTTTCAGCTTCCCAGCCTCATACAGCTCGTGCACCAGGATACCCACCAGATGGGACATCTGGCTCCAGTTGTCCAGCACCACCCGGTCGGCGGTGAGCAGAATATCCTCTTCGCAGCTCTGGCCCTCCATCTGGATGACGGTCATATTGGGCTTCAGCCATTCCTTTTTGATGAAGGGCTTACGGGAGGTGGTTTCGGTGACCAGCAGCTGGGCGTCCTTCACCGCTTCCTTCACATCGGTGTAGGGAACGACCTTGATCTTGCCCTCAAACTCCTTGGCCAAACCTTCGGCTTTTTCCTTCACCAGATCCACCATGTGGATCTCTTCCAATGTGGGCACAGCCTCCATCATGGCCATGATCATGGTGCGGCCAATGACGCCAGCGCCCACCAGACAGGCCACCTTGGTGCCTTTCAGGGCGTTGTATTTGGCCATGACACCGGCAGTAGCAGAGGTGCGCATGGCAGTGGTGATGGTGCCATCCAGAATGGCCTTGGGGAACACCGTCTTGGGATCGGACAAAATGACGATATCGATGCCATAGGGCACCCCTTCCAACTGGGCGTTGGCCTTGGATTCGGCGGCCCACTTGAATCCGGCGGTGTCCACATCGCCGCCGATGTAGGCAGGCATGGACATACAATAAGAATCCCAGTTTTCATTGCTGGGCATTCCCATAAAGACCTTGGTGGGGTTGATGATCTGATTCTGTCCGATCATTTTGAAGGTTTTTTCGGTTTCGGCCAGCACCATCTTCATATCCAGCAGCCCGGCCTTGATCACATCTTCCTGCTTGAGAAAAAGAATTTCCGGTTTCATTTTATCATATCCTCCCTGTGGGGTTTGTTTCTTTATGCTAAGAATAGCATAATTATACACACCTGTCAACCCCATTTTGTGTGGCCCTATGCTTTTATTCTCTTTTCCCACCTCAAATACAACCATCCAAATCCGAATGATCCAATAGCCAAAGCCCCAAACAAGAACACCCCAGCGCAAATGTGCCGGGGTGTTCTTGTTACAATTTTCAGCTTAGGAAGGGGGTAAATACAGTATCTCAACGCCATCACTCTACGATAATGATGCGCACGCGGCCGCCCTGGAGGGGATCTGTATCGCAATACAGATCGAACTGTTTGAAATTCATCCGAGCTTCCTGGAGAGTGAGGAACCGGTCCAGCTTGGGTGCATAAATCTGCACATTTTCGCTGATGGGCACATACACATCCCCGATGCGCACACCCAGGCGGCTGTCAAATTTGTCCTCGCTCACCGTGGCCGCCTTTTGCAGCCGCTTGCCTGGTGTGGAGAAAGCCACCGTCAGCCGTGCTTCTCCATCCTCTGCCGCCGGCGTCAGGGCCACGGCCACAGCGCCGGGAGCCGGTATGCTGCTGATGTCTCCGCCAGAATAGAAGGAGGTGATCTCCTTTGTTCCATCCTTGGTGCGCAGACGGAGAGTATACACTGTACGGGTCACATCGGAAGATCCGGTACCCGGGATGGGCTTGCCCTGCTCGTCATAATCCGGGCCTTCGCCTGGGATGATGACTTTTTCGCTCTTGTACTGGCTCACAAGGCCATAAAGGAAGCCGTCTCCTGTCACATTGTCCAGCACCAGCAGGTCAATGCATCCTGCGGCATCCTCCCGGGCATGGATCACCCGGTTTTTGGGCAGGGTCTCAGGCAAACTCTCCCAGGTGATGGGCCGCAAGGGCATCCCAGAAGCAGGCTGCTCATAAATGGCCGCATTCTTGGCAATTTTCCGCTCGCCCAGAGTTCCCTGGCTCTTACGCAATTCTCCAGCCAGAGCGTTTTGGTACTCCATATGCCGCAGCACCAGCTGGCCCCGGCTGTTCTGGGTCACCTGCACCAGCCGTCCCTCTTCCCGGAAAAGAGAGGAGACGATCTCCTGGTTGGCAATGATCTGGGGGTAACCGTCAAAGGTGGTATCCCCTTCCCATGTTTCCCCGCTGGGCAGACGAAGGGTGACTTTGCCCTCCTTGCTCGAGCTCTGAAGCAGAGCCACGGTGTTGGGAGCTGCTGCCCCCTGGGGGAAGGCCCCGGCCACCTGGCCCCGGGTGTCGAAGCAAAGAAGCACCAGCTGCCCCACCTGCACCTTTTCAAAGAACCCGGCGGCTCTTTCAGGCACAGTGTATTCCTTGCCCCCCGCCCGGATGCGCTCCGGTGCGGAATAAATGGGCCCGGCCTCCTCCAGCAACAAAAGCCGCTTATCCCGGCTCACCAGATATCCTCCCTCTTCCGGGGAATAGGTAAGCACATCGTATTTTTCCAGCTTGTCAAAGGACATGGCGTTGCCGCCCAGCAGCAGTTTTGCATTCTGGGGCAAAGCCCGGTCAGAGGCCCCATAGACAAAGGTATCGCTCTCCTTTTCCTGGGCCATTTCATAGATCAGCTGCAAATCTCCCCGGCTGTCAAAATAAAGCCGTACCCGGGCGCCTTCCCGCAGATCCAGAAATCCCTGCTGGTATTCGGCCATCTGGCCCAGGGAGAAGATCTTCACTTCCTTGCCCACAGGCAAGGAACCGGATGTGATCTCCAGCTTGTTCATTCCCGCCTTTTTCACCGTTTCCTCCCGGAAGGACAGGGCGGCAGGCAAAAATCCCTTTACCTTTCCAGACTGATTTTTATCCCCTACCGGCGTGCCCATGGTCCCCAGCAGATTTTCGGGCAAAGGTGCGGACAGGCGCTGGGCTTCTCCGGACAGGGAAAACAGGCTCTCCTTCCCTTCTTTGTCCCGGGCATAGAGCATCTGTCCTTCCCCCGGCGCAAAGCCCTGGTTCAGGAAACTGCCCCCTTCTTTGGTGGGCAGGGTCAAAAGATTATAGAGCAAGATCGCCGCCTGTCCCCGGGGAATGGGGCCGTTGGGACTCAGTCCGGAAAGAGTGCGGCACAGCCCCACCTGTTCCCCTTTGGCCAGAGCGTCCCGGGGCCAGAATGCCCCCAGATCCTCCCCGGAGTATCCCAGAAGCCGCAGCAGAATGGTCACCGCCTGGCCATAGGTGATGGGGTCCTCCGGTCCAAACCGGCCATCGGGATAGCCCTGGATGATCTTGTATTTTTTCACTGCCCCGTACACATAGGGAGCATACCAGCTGCCGGCGGGCACATCGGGGTAAATGGTATAGCCCTGGTAGGCCGCTTCCCCTTCAAATCCCGCTGCCAGCACCGCCATTTTGCAGAACTGTGCCCGGGTCAGGCTGCTCCCCGGCAGAAAAGTGGGGCTGTCCGCCAGAATCCCCAAAGACCGCAGACTTTCGGCGGCCAGGCTCTGGGAAACCTGGGGGATATCGGAAAAAGCCCGGGACCGGGAAGACAGCGCCCCCGGCCAAAGGAGGCAAAGGGCCAGAAGCCCTGCCAGAAATCGGGTGTATCGTTTCTTCATAAGGAATTTCTCCCGCCGTGCGCCCCGGCGACAAACAAAGGGGACAAACCGGCTCCCGCGCGGATTTGGAGCCGCCCCGAAATTTTGGTTATTGGCTGCGCAGCGCATCCACCGGCTGCATTTTGGATGCCTTGCCCGCCGGATAAAAGCCGAAGAACATCCCCAGCAGCACCGAAAACAAGAAAGCTCCCAGGGCCACCGGAAGGGTGGGCAAGTCGATGCGCTTGAAGATGGCGGCGGACAACAGAGCCGAGCCTAAACTGCCCACCAGCAGCCCCAGAACACCGCCGCAGGCGCTGATAGTGGCCGCTTCGATGAGGAATTGAGCCACAATGGCCCGGCGGGGTGCGCCGATGGCCATGCGAATGCCGATCTCCCGGGTGCGTTCCGACACCGACACCAACATGATATTCATGATGCCGATGCCGCCCACCAGCAGGGAAATGCCTGCAATGCCGCCCACCACCAAGGTGAGCATACCGTTCATCTGGTTGTCCTGCTCCACCCATTGGTTGCTGGAATAGACATTGTAGTTGTATTCGGCCTTGGCCTGTTTTTTGAGAAAACCTTCCAGCAAGGGTATGGCAGCCTTGGTGGCCCCTGAGCTGTTGGCCTTGACGGTGTAGCTTTCGATGTTTCCCGAACCGGTGATGGTCCGCTGCATTGTCTGGGGCAGCAGCACCGCATCGTCCTGGCTCCACTGTTTGCTCTCCGCCCGTTCTTTGTAAAGGCCCACCACTGTGCAGCTGACGCCTCCCACCCGCACTTGCTTGCCGATGGGGTCTTCCAGGCCGAAGAGCTGCTGGCGCACTGCCGAACCGATGACACACACCGGCAATCGGTTATATAGATCGCTGTAAGACAGCTCCCGGCCCTTTTCCAGCTGGTAGTTCTGGCACAGACCAAAATCCTCGTTGCCGAAATAGATGGTGGTGCTCCAGTTTTTGTTCTTATACCGGCATTTCAGGTTCTGGCTGGTGTTTGGGGTCACTCCGGCGATCAATTTGGGCACCGATTGGCAAAACTCCCGCAGGTCGCGGGAAATATCCCGTCCCTCATAAAAACTGACGCTGATGATGTTGGCCCCCATCTTTTTGTATTCCTCAATGACCTGGCGCTGGGTGCCCTGCATCACCGACACCAGAGCGGTCACCGATCCCACGCCGATGATGATGCCCAGCATGGTGAGAAAGGAACGCATTTTGTTTTGCAGTATGGATTTGAGGGCCATGGAAAAGGCCTGGAAAAATTTCATGCTCGTCCCACCTCCCGCAATAGGGGCTCCCGCTTGTCCTGGGGGGTGATGGAATCCTCCACCACCTGACCGTCCATGATGCGCACCACCCGTTTGGCCAGATAGGCCAGGTGCATATCGTGGGTGATGAGCAGAATGGTGGCCCCCTCGTCATTGAGGGCGCATAGCTTGCCCATCACTTCGGCTCCGGCCTTGGTGTCCAGGTTGCCCGTTGGCTCGTCGGCCATGATGATGGGAGGCTGGGCGGCCATGGCCCGGGCGATGGCCACCCGCTGCTGCTGGCCGCCGGACAGCTCCACCGGCCGGTGATGCACCCGCTT
>CALLCY010000108.1:0-10378 GCA_938000015.1 uncultured Clostridia bacterium | reverse complement strand
TGTATGAACTTCTTTTTATTTCCCTAAATTGTTGCACTTGATAGTATAATTCACCCTGGGCAACAAAAAAGCCCTCCTTTTCAGGAGAGCTTTTTTTCTTTGCACACGGCAAGGACTGCACCAAGGCTTTTCCCGGGTGATGGTTTATCACACCCGGAGCAAAAATGCAAACAACGCATAAAGCCTTCAGCGAGTTTTGGGTCCAGCGTCACGCTGGACTTTACGGAGATTTTACAAGATGCACTGGAAAATTTCCCTTTTTTCCGCTATGATAGAGATAATACCATGGAGAGATGGGGAAAAACGCAGAAATGGGAAAAACCGTTGTCCCTGCCGTTTTTCCATCCGTAAAAAGCCGGGATCTGCCCGTGGCTTTTTGCACCGATCACAAGGCCAGTGTGCGCCGCAGTCGTGCACCCAGGCCCGTGGGAAACTGGAAAAAGCGGCCCTTCTGCTTTTCCCAAACACGAATACAATGGATGGGTGCGTCCATCCGCAAACAGGGGGTTTTGTTATGCTGTATACGATCATAGATGTGGGCTCCAACTCCATCCGCATGACCATCTTCCGTCACGAAAACGACACGCTGGATATGCTGATGAACAAAAAGAGCATGGCCGGCCTGGCCGGATATGTGGAAAAAGGCGCTTTGAATGAGGCGGGCATCAAAAAATGCTGCGAGGAAATCCGCAGCTTTGTGAAGCTGGCCCAGAACCTGGAATGCAGCCATATTTCCATCATCGCCACCGCTTCCCTGCGGAACATCAACAACCTGGAAGAAGTGCAGGCCGCCCTGGAAAACGCCGTGGGCAGAAGAGCCGAAGTGCTCACCGGCCAGGAGGAAGCCCGGCTGGATTTCGTGGGCGCCTCCCATTACCTCAATGTGCAAAGCGGCGTGCTCATCGATATCGGCGGCGGCAGCACCGAGCTGGTCCAGTTCAAGAATGGCAAGATCCAGCACCTGCAAAGCCTGCCCATCGGCTCCCTCAACCTGTATACCCAGTACTCTTCCTCCCTCTTCCCCACGGAAAAGGACCGGAAACAGATGCGCCAGCGGGTGAAAAAGGAGTTTTCCTCCATCGACTGGCTGCCCCTTTCGGGGCCTGTCACCCTCTGCGGCATTGGCGGCACGGCCCGGGGCTTTTTCAAGCTGTGCCGTGAGCTTTACAATGTGCCCAAGTGCCAGACCGAAGTGGACGCCGGGTATGTGCAGGAGATCAACAAAAAGCTGAAAAGCCAGGACTTCCGCCAGCTGCAAAGCATCTACCGGGTGGTGCCCGACCGGGTGTTCACCATCCTGCCCGGCATGACCATTCTCAACCAGGCCGTGAAGAAATTCGGCGCAGAACACTTCGTCGTCAGCAAACCGGGCATCCGGGAAGGTTATCTCTTTGACCGGATTCTCCGCAGCTAACACGGCAGGAAAAGGAGCGAACATCCATGACCCTCAAATCAAATTGCAGCTATATGCAAAACCGGGAGCTTTCCTGGCTCCGGTTCAACCACCGGGTGCTGGAAGAGGCCAGCTGCCCCACCATCCCTTTGCTGGAACGGCTGAATTTTGTCAATATCTTCACCACCAACTTAGATGAGTTCTTTATGGTGCGGGTGGGCAGCCTCACCGATTACATGACCTATGCCCCCGACTATGTGGACAACAAAACCGGCATGACCGCAGAGGATCAGCTGGAAGCCATTTTCCAGGCTTGCGCCCCTCTTTACAAGGAGCGGGACCGGGCCTATGCCGATGTGATGAGCCAGCTGAAGAAAAACGGCCTGACCGCCCTTCAGATGGAAGAGCTGAACCGGGATGAGCAGAAGGAAGTGGAGCGATACTTCAAATCCTCCATCCTGCCGGTGCTCTCCCCCCAGATCATCGACCCCCGCCACCCCTTCCCCCACCTGAACAACAAGCAGCTGACGGTGGCGGCCACCCTGGAGCAGAAGGACCACCGGCTGCTGGGACTGATCCCCCTGCCGCCCATGATCCAGCGGCTCTTCTTCCTCTCCGGCGAGGAGCGCCGGTTCCTGCTGGCCGAGGACATCATCCGCTTTTATGCGGAAAAGGTGTTCCAGATCTACAAGGTGAGCCATGCGGCGGTGATCTGCGTCACCCGCAATGCCGACCTGGACACCGACGCCGGGTTCGATGAGGACCTGGACTACCGGCAGTACATGAGCAATATGCTGAAAAAGCGCCGCCGTCTTACGCCGGTGCGCCTGGAGGTGCAGGGTGTGCTGGCGGAGGAATCCATGAAGTTCCTCTGCCAAAAGCTGAAGCTGTCCCCACCCCAGGTGTTTTACAGCCAAACCCCTCTGGATCTCTCCTTCTGGAGCCAGCTGGAAAAGGTGCTCTCCCCTGCCCAGCGTCAGGAGCTGGTGCGGCCCTCTTTTGTGCCCCAGAACAGCCCGGCCTTCTCCGGCCGTGGCTCCATCACCGAGCAGCTGCAAAACCAGGGGGATGTGTTGCTGTCTTTCCCCTTTGAAAGCATGCAGCCCTTCTTGCAGCTGATAAGAGAGAGCGCCTTTGACCCGGATGTGATCTCCATCAAGATCACCCTGTACCGCATCGCCCGGCAGTCCAAGCTGGCCGAGTACCTGATCTCCGCTGCGGAAAACGGCAAGGAAGTCACCGTGCTCATGGAGCTGCGGGCCCGCTTTGACGAGCAGAACAACATCGAATGGGCCAACCAGCTGGAAGAGGCCGGGTGCCGGGTGATCTACGGCATGGATGGCTTCAAGGTCCACTCCAAGATCTGCCTGATTACCCGCCGGGAACAGGGGCAGGTGCGCTACATCACCCAGATCGGCACCGGCAATTACAACGAAAAGACGGCAAAGCTCTACACCGACTATTCCTATATGACCCGCGATCCGGTGATTGGGGCCGATGCCGCCGCCTTTTTCGCCAACATGGGCCTGGGCAATCTGGAAGGAATCTACCAGAAGCTGTGGGTGGCGCCGGTGAGCTTTAAAAGCAACATCCTGGCGGGCATCGACGAGCAGATCCGTCTGTGCCAGCAGGGACTGCCCGGCAGTCTGACTTTCAAATGCAACAGCGTCACCGACAAGGACATCATCCAGAAATTGCGGGAGGCATCCCAGGCCGGGGTGCAGATCCGGATGCTGGTGCGGGGCATTTGCTGTCTGCTGCCCGGTGTGCCCGGGGAGACCGAGAACATCCATATCCGCAGTCTGGTGGGCCAGTTTTTGGAGCATTCCCGGGTCTATTGCTTCGGGGAGGGCGAAAACTGCCGCCTGTACATCTCCTCCGGGGATATCATGACCCGGAACACCGAGCGCCGGGTGGAGATCGCCTGTCCCATCCTGCCGGAGCATCTGCGCCGTCAGATTCTCTCCATGCTGGACACCATGTTCCGGGATGACGAGAAGGCCCGGATTTTGCAGCCCGACGGCACCTATGCCCTGCCCCCTCAAGGTGAGACACCCCTGTGCGCCCAGGAGCATTTTATCTCCCATCTGCCCCGGTTTGCTCCGCCCAGGAGCCAGAATCCCCCGGAAAAAGCCCAGCATCCAGGCTTCTTTTCCTCCCTCCTCCACCGTTTCCGCCCCTAGGCAGCGTGACGCTGCACCCATACTGCGCTCCCGCGCTGGGCAATAGAGCCAAGGCCGGTTGTGTTCACTTAGCAAAGACGGCTCCCTTGTGCAAAGGGAGCTGTCGGCGAACGCCGACTGAGGGATTGAGGGCACCCGGCCACCAAATCCCACACCCGGCAGCTAGTATCATCCAGGCAGTTGAGTGCCGTCAATCCCCCCTTGCATGGCTTTGCCATGCTGTCCCCCCTTTGCACAAGGGGGGCTGCGGAGTGCCTCCGGTCCGGTGGCCGGACGGCCATACTGCGCTCCCGCGCTGGGCAATAGAGCCAAGGCCGGTTGTGTGCTGGGCTTCTCTTAGCCCCGGCAAACACAACCGGCCTTTTCCGTGGCACTGGGCCAGGACTGCACTTTGGCCCCTGCCGGGTGATGGTTTATCACACCCGGAGCACCCAGGCCTGCAACGCATACAGCCTGGGAGAGTTTTGGCCGCGGCGACACGCCGCCTTGGCGTTTTCGCTATTTTTTCGTCCTTTTTTTTGACAAATATCGTCGTGATTTTCCTTTACAAATCAAACAAAACGGCTTATGATATATGGTAACATTCTGGTATTCTGCCCGGAGAGGCGAAAAAGCCAGATCTTTATTTTGTAAGTCAGAGGTGAACACCTTGCAAATCGGTATCGACATCGGTTCCACCACCATCAAATGCGTGGTGCTGGACAAAACGGGCTCCATCCTTCTCAGCCGGTATGAGCGCCACTATTCCCAAATCACCGAAAAGACCACCGAAATGCTCCGCTCCATCCGGGAGAAATACCCGGCGGAACAAAGCATTTCCCTGGCCATCACCGGCTCGGCCGGCATGGGCATGGCCCAGGGCTGCGGCATCCCCTTCGTGCAGGAGGTCTATGCCACCCGCCTGGCCGCCAATACCTACCTGCCCGGCACCGATGTGATCATCGAACTGGGAGGTGAGGACGCCAAGATCCTCTTCCTCACCGGCGGCACCGAAGTGCGGATGAACGGCACCTGCGCCGGCGGCACCGGCGCCTTCATCGACCAGATGGCCACCCTGATGAAGCTGACCCCCGACGAGATGAACGAGCTGGCCGGGCAGGCCACCGAGACCTATACCATCGCCTCCCGCTGCGGCGTCTTTGCCAAAACCGATATCCAGCCCCTGCTCAACCAGGGAGCCAAAAAAGCCGATATCTCCAAGAGCATCTTTTTCGCCGTGGTCAACCAGACCATCGCCGGGCTGGCCCAGGGCCGCCCCATCCAGGGGAATGTGGTCTATCTGGGCGGTCCCCTCACCTTCCTCAGCCAGCTGCGCGCGGCCTTTGACGAAACCTTGCACCTCACCGGCATCTGCCCGGAAAATTCCCTCTATTATGCCGCTTTGGGCTCGGCCCTCTCCGCCCGGGAAGCGCTGAACCTGGACGAGATCATCCACCGTCTGGAGTCTTCCGGCGTCACCGGCCACTATGATTCCATCGCCCCTCTCTTCCGCAGCCAGGAGGAATATGAGGCTTTTCGCCTGCGCCACGAAAAGGCCCAGGTGCCCTCCTGCGACCCTGAAAGTTATCAAGGCCCGGTCTACCTGGGGGTGGACTCCGGTTCCACCACCATCAAATGCGTGGTCATCACCCCGGACGGCGCCATTCTCCGCTCCCTCTACCAGCCCAACAACGGCAATCCGGTGCAGGTGGTGAGGGAGTTTCTGCTGGAATTTTATAAGGACTTCCCCCACCTTCCCATCGCCGCCAGCGCCGTCACCGGCTATGGCGAGGAGATCGTGCAGAACGCCCTGCTGATGGATCACGGCGTGGTGGAAACCATGGCCCATTTCACCGCCGCCAAACAGTTTTTGCCCGAAGTGGAGTTCATCATCGACATCGGCGGCCAGGACATCAAGTGCTTTAAGATCAGGGGCGGCGCTATTGACAACATTTTCCTCAACGAAGCCTGTTCCTCGGGCTGCGGCTCTTTTTTGCAGACCTTTGCGGGTGCCCTGGGCTATTCGGTGGCCGATTTTGCCAAACTGGGCCTTCTGGCCGACGCTCCCGTGGACCTGGGCAGCCGGTGCACCGTGTTTATGAATTCCTCGGTGAAGCAGGCCCAGAAGGACGGGGCCTCGGTGGAGAATATCTCCGCCGGGCTGTCCATCAGCGTGGTGAAAAATGCCCTCTATAAAGTCATCCGTGCTTCCAGCCCTCAGGAGCTGGGCCAGCACATTGTGGTGCAGGGCGGCACCTTCCTCAACGACGCCGTGCTCCGGGCCTTCGAGCAGGAAATGGGCGTTCAGGTGGTGCGGCCCAGCGTGGCCGGGCTGATGGGGGCCTATGGCGCGGCACTCTATGCCATGGAGCGGCAAAAAGGCCCCTCCACCCTGTTGGGGCCGGAGGAGCTGCAAAACCTGACCCACAAAGTCCAGGCGGTGGAATGCGGCCTGTGCCCCAACCACTGCAAACTCACCGTCAACCAGTTCGGCTCAGACCGCCGCTTCATCAGCGGCAACCGGTGTGAGCGGCCTGTGACCCATCGGGCCGCCGGAGACCTGCCGGATATTTACGAATACAAGCTCCAGCTGCTCCACTCCTATCACCCCATCCGGGGCAAACGAGGTCAGCTGGGTTTGCCCATGGGTCTGAACTTCTATGAACTGCTCCCCTTCTGGCACGCTTTCTTCACCAAGCTGGGCTTTGAGGTGGTCACCTCTCCCCGCTCCAACCGTGCCCTTTATCTCCGGGGCCAGGGGAGCATCCCCTCGGATACCGTGTGCTTCCCCGCTAAACTGATGCACGGCCATGTGCAGTCCCTCATCGATCAGGGGATCAAGCACATATTCTATCCCTGCATGACTTATAACTTAAATGAGCACAAAGGGGATAACCATTATAACTGCCCGGTGGTGGCCTATTACCCGGAAGTGATCGCCGGCAATATGCCCCTGCCTTCCGATGTGGTGCTCATCACCGATTACATCGGCCTCCACCGCCCAAAAGATTTCACCCACAAAATGACCGCTATTTTGCAGAAATATTTCCCCGACATCACCCTGAAAGAGGTGCAGGAGGCTCTCAAGGCCGGGCAGCAGGAATATGACAACTATTTCGCCCAGGTGCGTGCCCGAGGGGCCGAGATCATCCAGGAGGCCCGGAAGGAACACAAGCCCATTATGGTGTTGGCCGGGCGGCCCTATCATGTGGACCCGGAGATCAACCACGGCATCGACAAGCTGATTTGCTCCTGCGGCGCGGCGGTCATCAGCGAGGACTGCATCAGCCAGGAGGAAGCTCCCTTCCGCACCGGCGTGCTCAACCAGTGGACCTACCACGCCCGGCTCTATGCCGCCGCCCGGCACATCCGGGATCAGCAGGACATGAACCTGGTGCAGCTGGTGTCCTTCGGCTGCGGTCTGGACGCCGTCACCACCGATGAAGTCCGCTCCATTCTGGAGAGCGAAAACAAAATTTACACCCAGATCAAAATCGACGAGATCACAAACCTGGGCGCTGTGAAGATCCGGCTGCGCAGTTTGCTGGCCGCTTTGGAGGCGCCGGAAAGAGCAGGAGGAAAGTAACTACCATGGCCAAATTGCAGTACGACAAACAAGGGCGGCTGATGTTCACCCAGGAAATGCGCCGGGAATATACCATCCTGGTGCCCAACATGGCCCCTATCCATTTCCGTATTCTGGAAAGCGTGCTCCGCAGCCACGGCTACCGGGCAGTGCTTCTCAATAACTGCGGCCCCTCTGTCACAGAGAATGGGCTGAAATATGTGCACAATGACACCTGTTATCCGGCCCTTTTGGTCATCGGCCAGATGATCGACGCCCTGAAAAGCGGAAACTATGACCCCGACCACACCGCCCTGCTTCTGTCCCAGACTGGCGGCGGCTGCCGGGCTTCCAACTACATCCATCTTCTGCGGAAAGCCCTGCACCGGGCGGGTTTTGACCAGGTGCCGGTGATCTCCCTGAATATCTCCGGCCTGGAGAAAAACAAGGGCTTCCACCTCACCCTGCCTCTGCTGCGGCAGGCCATGGCCGCTTTGGTCTATGGCGACCTTCTCATGCTCCTTTCCAACCAGGTGAAGCCCTATGAGACCGAAAAGGGTCAGGCCATGGCCATGGTGGAAACCTGGAGCCAACGGCTGGTGCAGCAATTTGAGCAGAAGAGCGGCTACGGCAAAAAGGAGATCGCCCAGAACATGGGTGAGATCGTCCGGGATTTTGCCCGTATTCCGGTGCATATGACCCCCAAAGTGAAGGTTGGGGTCGTGGGTGAGATCTATGTGAAGTATTCCAAGCTGGGCAACAACGATCTGGAAGGGCTGCTTTATCGGGAGGATTGCGAAGTGATGATCCCCGGTGTGCTGAATTTTGTGATGTACTGCATCGAAAACAACATCACCGATGTGGAACTCTATGGCGGCAGTCCCATCAAGGCCATGGTGGCAAAGAAGATCATGGACTACCTTTGCGGCATTGAAAAGGCCATGATCGACGCCGTGTCCCAGGAGCCCCGGTTCCAGGCCCCCTCCCCCTTCTACCACACCAAGGAGCTGTCCAAGGGGCTGATCGGCTCGGGCTGCAAGATGGGCGAAGGCTGGCTGCTCACCGCCGAGATGGCCGAGCTGATCGATGCCGGGTATCAGAATATCATCTGCACCCAGCCCTTCGGCTGTCTGCCCAACCATATCGTGGGCAAGGGCATGATCCGCAAGCTGAAGGAGATCTATCCCGATTCCAACATTGTGCCCATTGACTATGACCCCAGCGCCACCAGCGTCAACCAGGAAAACCGGATCAAACTGATGCTGGCCATCGCCCGGGAAAACCTGGAGAAAAAGACCGCTCCCCTGGCCTATCCTCAGAAGAAAAAACAGCTGGAATCCCACGCAGCTTCGTCGTCTTGCTGATTCAGGCAGCGTGACGCTGGTGGCGAGCCGCCACGGCCATACTTTCTTTGCATTGGTTCGTTGTGTTGGCCTGAGCAAAGAAAGGAACGACTGCCCAGGCACTGGGCTGCTTCCGCACCCGGCAACAGAATTTGCTTTGATGAAAAAAAGCTCTCCTTTGAAAGGAGAGCTTTTTCTTTTGCATTTTGCTAAGACTGCACCCAGGCTCCTCCCGGGTGATGGTTTATCACACCCGGAGCAATAAGGCCGACAACGCATTCCCACCGGAGACAGGAACGGCCGTCCGGATCACCGGACTACGCTGCCATTGTGGAGGACCATCTGGCCGTCCACGATCAGAGTGGGCTCGGTCATAATCAGGTCATAGTGACAGGCGGCCTTCACATTGCCGCCCAGAGTAATGCTGGTGCCGATGCCGATATGCACCGAACCACGCACCCCTTCGTCCTCCAGCATAAAGCCCATAAACCGGCACTTGGGGTTGAGCCCTACCCCCAGCTCGGCAATGTTATATACATTGGGGTCCTGCTTCTGCTCCAGATCCCGCTTGAGCATTTCGGCCTGGCGTCCCCCCTCGATGGCGGTGATCCGGCCACTGCGCACCCGGCAGGTCACCGGCTCTTCCAGAAGGCCGATGCCGATATAGGGAATGCTGGCATTGGCCACGATGATTCCCTGGGCCGTGCCCTCCAGGGGTGATACATTGGCCTCCACCGTGGGCACCGGGGAAAATTCGCCCGGCTCCACCATGCAGTACATGGCATTGCTCCGTCTCCCCTCTGCGGAGAAGGTGAGATCGGTGCCATGAGGGGTGGTGAGACGCACTTCCTTGGCCCCGGCCAGAATCCCCGCCACCGCTTTGCAGGTGGGCGCTACTTCCCGGAAATCGGCTTCCAGGCCGCCATGGATCATCAGCTCCTGGGTGAACTGGGTGAGCACCACCCCACGGCTCCCCCGCTTGCAGGCTTCCTTCACGGCGTGGGTGTGGGTGATGGACCTGCCCACCACGGATATGAACGCATCGCTGGCCTTCATGGCAGCTGAAACCGGAGCCGGCGGCTCCTGGCCGTCCGTGTCACGGGGGACCATGACCTGCAGGATGGGCTCTGCCTGGACCCGGTATACGGCTGCGGCAATGGCCTCTGCAATGGACAGGCGGGATGCTTCCGTGATGATCAGCACCTTCTCGCCCGGTTTTACTTTGACACAGGTGGATACCACCTTGTCGGCCCCGCGGGCCATCAGTATTTTCTTCATTCTGTTACCTCCATTCCAATGATATTATATATGTGCCTTCCTGATATGGATTTCAGGATGGATATTCAATATTAAATATTCTATAGAATATTACAGGATAAAAAAAGAAGGATTACCTTCTCTTTTTCATATAGGCAAGCCCGTTGTCCAGATGGACGGACATGGCCCTGACCGCCTTATCCTCATCACAGTCCAGGAAGGCCTGGACAATGCGCTGGTGTTCGGATAGTATCTCCTGCTCGCGTTTGGGGTCCATGGCCGAGTACTTCATGTCCCGGAGGATGACGGTGCTGAGGGAATCCATCAGGCGGATCAGGACCTTATTGTCCGCTGCCTGGTAGATGGTCTGGTGGAAACGGCTGCTGTTTTCCGAAGTCTTCATAAAATCATCTTCGCTGGCAGCGCTGTGGGAAAGATGGACCAGAAGATCCAGCTGCTGGTCCGTGATTTTATGTATGGCTTCCCGGACAGCCATCAGCTCCAGGTTGGCCCGGCATGCATAGGCGTCCATGATTTCCTCATAATCCAGTTCCTTTACCACAACGCCGCAGTAAGGAACGCTTTCAATGAAACCGTCCCGTTCCATGCGTCGGAATGCTTCCCGCACCGGTGTGGCGCTGACAGCCAGCTGTTTGGC
>CALLCY010000107.1:0-8914 GCA_938000015.1 uncultured Clostridia bacterium | reverse complement strand
ACCATGCTGCGCATCGGGGCCATGAACATGATGACCCACGGCATCGACAACCCCTATATCGAGTACCGGGACAGTCTCAGCGACCAGAACACCGACCGGGAGAAATACACCCTCATCCTGGCCAACCCGCCTTTTAAGGGGAGCCTGGATGCAGACATCGTATCTGCCGATTTGCTGAAGGTGTGCAAGACGAAAAAGACCGAGCTGCTCTTTTTGGCTCTTTTTCTGCGGATGCTGAAGGTGGGCGGACGGTGCGCCGTCATCGTGCCCGACGGGGTGCTCTTCGGATCCTCCAAGGCCCACAAGGACATCCGCCGGGAGATCGTGGAGGGGAACCGGCTGGAGGCGGTGATCTCCATGCCCTCCGGAGTGTTCAAGCCCTATGCCGGGGTGTCCACGGCGGTGCTGGTGTTCACCAAGACGGGCCACGGCGGCACCGATCAGGTGTGGTTCTATGACATGAAGGCCGACGGCTTCTCTTTGGATGACAAACGCACTGAGGTGAAAGAGAACGACATTCCCGATATTGTGAAGCGGTTTCATAACCGGGAAGGGGAGAAGGAGCGTCAGCGCACAGAGCAGTCCTTCCTGGTGCCGAAAGAGGAGATCGCCCAAAACGGCTATGACCTGTCCATCAATAAGTATAAAAAGGTGGAGTATGTCCCCGTGGAGTACCCCTCCACCCAGGAGATTCTGGCCGATTTGAATGAACTGGAGCTGGAGATCACCAAGGGTTTGGCCGAGCTGGAGGAGATGGTGTGATGGCGAGATTAGGGGATTATATTGAACAGATTCGTGGTGTGTCTTATAAGCCAACGGATTTGAGTGATTTTCCAGATGAGAACAGTGTACCATTATTGCGAGCAAATAACATTCAGGATGGCAATTTAAATCTAGATAATGTGATCTATGTATCAAAAAATAAGGTTGCTGAAAAACAGTATTTAAAAAAAGGCGATATCCTTATTTGTACATCCAGTGGAAGCAAAGAGCTAGTAGGGAAAGCGACATATGTAAAACGAGATATGTCGATAACATTCGGTGCATTTTGCAAGGTGGTTCGGCCTAAAACAGAGTGTCCAAAATATATAGGGCACTTTTTTCAAAGCCCTTATTACCGTAGAAGTATTTCTGATTTGTCCGCTGGTGCAAATATCAACAACATCAGAAACGAACACATTGAGAACTTAGAAATCCCTCTTCCTTCGTTGGAGGAACAGCGCCGCATTGTCACGGTGCTGGACAAGGTCAGCGACCTGATTGCCAAGCGCCAGGCCCAGCTGGACAAGCTGGATCTGCTGGTCAAAGCCCGCTTTATGGAGATGTTTGGGGATAAAGAATATCCGACAAAAACTGTGGATGAAATATCTATGAGCAAAGGAGAATATGGTGCGCAATCGGCAGCGGCAGAATATGATTCTAGCAGACCACGGTATGTGCGAATAACAGATATAAATGATGATGGAACACTTAACGATGATATGGTAACATCTGTAAATATATCTGACGATGACCAGTATCGCTTAACATATGGTGATTTCTTGTTTGCAAGAATGGGTGCCACTGTGGGAAAAACCTATGCATTTATAAAGGGTAATCAGATTTTTGCAGGATATCTTATTCGATACAGATTAAATCAAGAAATAATCAATCCTCGGTATCTATTTTGGTATACAAAGCTAGACAAATACTGGAATTGGGTAAAACTTAATCAAAGTGGTGCAGCACAACCGGGAATAAGTGCAAAAAAATATGGCTCTCTACAAATCCCAATACCTCCAATTGAAGAACAAAACGAATTTTCTATCTTTCTCAACCAGATAGATAAATCAAAATTGACGATTCAGCAGAGCCTTGATAAACTGGAAACGCTAAAAAAAGCCCTAATGCAGCAATATTTTAGATAAAAGAAAGGAATATGTTTTATGAAGACTTGTTTTATTGTATCGCCCATCGGTGACGAAGGGACGGAAATTCGGAAGCGTGCTGACCAACTTTTTAAACATATTATTTCACCTGTGTGCAAAGAATGTGATTTTGAAGCGGTTAGAGTTGATCAAATTAATCAAGCTGACTCAATCACTCAGACCATTATTGATTATTTAAAAAAATCAGAATTGGTAATAGCTGATATGACCGGCCATAATCCCAATGCATTTTATGAAATGGGATTTCGTGCATCAACCGGGCGTCCTATGATTCATATGAAAGAGAAAGGGGAACAAATTCCGTTTGATATTGCCGGTATTAGGGCGTTTGACTACGACTTGAAGGACTTAGATTTAGTAGATGAAGTCAAAGAGCGTCTTAAACAAACGATACTCGCTTTTGGAATTGACGATGAACTTGAAAAGTCAGATCCTATGGATGAACCAGAAATGGTTGAGGTTCAAAACGAGGCTTCCCAGTTACTACCTGTTTTATATCAAATTCAAGATGAAATTGTCCAACTAAGAACGGAAATTCATAATAAAGATACTGACACCATTCAGGCGATCGTAAAGGCCGTTCAACCGTCTGTACCTGCTGAAGATCCCAATACAACTATTATGAAAGCATTGATTCCTGAAATGCTAAAAAATCCAAATTCCATGAAAGCGCTGATGGAAATTGGAGAAATGGCTAAAAAGAAGAAATAACTGTAATGCGGAGATGATTGACCATGACCAACTTTGATTTTCTCCTTTCCGATCCCCAATTTGCCACCTTTGGAGAGGTGGCCGTCTCGGCGGAAAAAATCTATTCCATCGACCCGGCGGCCTGTGTGCTCAGCTGCCGCCGGTGTATGGAGTTTGCCGTCAAATGGATGTACTCCGTGGACGGCGCTTTGGTCATGCCCTATGATAACAGTCTGGCCAGTCTCATGGGCACCCAGGACTTCCGGGCCATTGTGGACCGGGATCTGTGGCAGCGCCTGAAATACATCCGCCAGACCGGCAATGCCGCCGCCCACACCGGCAAGAAGATCACCCCAGAACAGGCCAGGCTGTGCCTGGAAAACCTGTGGTATTTCATGGACTTTGTGGCCTGCTGCTATGGCGCTGCCTATACCCCCGGCGCCTTTGATCCGGCTCTGTTGGAACAGGGAAGGGAAGACACTCCCCTGCTAAGGGAGCCGGGGGCCGAGGAAGTGGATCTGGCCGCCCTCATAGCGGAAAATGAGGCTCTTCGGGCAGAGCTGACCGCCCGGAGAGAAGCCCAACAGCCCAGCTATGTTCCCAAGCCGCTGGATGTCACCGAGTACGAAACCCGCAAGCTCTATATCGATACCATGCTCCTGGATGCCGGCTGGACAGAGGGGAAAAACTGGCTGAATGAGGTGGAGCTGGCCGGTATGCCCAACAAAAGCCAGGTGGGTTATGCCGATTATGTTCTCTATGACGATGCCCACCGGCCTTTGGCCGTCATCGAAGCCAAACGCACCTGCGTGGACCCGGCCAAGGGCCGCCAGCAGGCCAAGCTGTATGCCGATCTGCTGGAGCAGAAGAATGTATCCCGAGCGGCGGGTGGCCGCCTTCTACTCCAAACGGGACTTGGAACGGCTCTTTAACCTCCGGGCTATGCGAACCAGCCTTAAATACATCCAGGTGGACCGGGATATCGCAGGCCGGTATTACCAGGAGGGGGCTATCAAGGCCACCTGCCAGGCGCTGGCGCAAAACCGCCGCAAAGCCCTGCTGGTCATGGCCACCGGCTCGGGCAAAACCCGGACGGTCATCGCCTTGGTGAAGGTGCTTCTCCAGCACGGATGGGTGAAAAATGTCCTGTTCCTGGCCGACCGCAACAGTCTGGTCACCCAGGCCAAGCGCAGCTTTGTCAATCTGCTGCCCGATCTGTCGGTGACCAATCTCTGTGAAGAGAAGGACAACTACACCGCCCACTGTGTGTTCTCCACCTATCAGACCATGATGGGCTGCATCGATTCCATCCAGGACGGGGAAGGGAAGCTGTTCACCGTAGGCCACTTCGATCTGGTGATCTGTGACGAGGCCCACCGCTCCATTTATAACAAATATCGGGACATCTTCAATTACTTTGACGCTCCTTTGGTGGGGCTCACCGCCACCCCCAAAGACGAGATCGACAAGAATACATATGATGTATTTGAGCTGGATACCGGCGTGCCCACCTACGGCTATGAACTGGCCCAGGCGGTCAGGGACGGCTTTCTGGTGGATTTCCTCACCGTGGAAAGCAAGCTGAAATTCCTGGAGGAGGGCATTTCCTATGACGATCTGCCCGAAGCGGAGCGGGAAGAATACGAAAACACATTTACCGATGAAAATGGGCAGCTGCCCCAGCACATCAGCTCCTCCAAGCTGAATGAATGGGTGTTCAACGAGGATACCATCCGCAAAGCTCTTCATCTTCTCATGGAAAACGGCCTGAAAATCTACTACGGAGAGAAATTGGGCAAAACCATTATTTTTGCCAAGAACCACAACCATGCGGAAAAGATTCTGGAGGTGTTCGGCAAAGAATACCCCCATCTCCACGGCTATGCCAAGGTCATCGACAACCATATGACCTACGCCCAAAGCGCCATTGATGAGTTTTCTGACCCCCAAAAGCTGCCTCAGATCGCCATTTCCGTGGATATGCTGGATACGGGCATCGATGTGCCGGAAGTGCTGAATCTGGTCTTTTTCAAAAAGGTCATGAGCCGGGCAAAATTCTGGCAGATGATCGGCCGCGGCACCCGGCTGTGCCCTGGCCTGCTGGATGGAAAGGACAAGGAGAAGTTCTATATCTTCGATCTGTGCGGCAACTTTGAGTTTTTCCGCATGAATAAGGGCAAGGCCACCGCCAATCAGATGGCTCTGCAAAGCGCTATTTTTTATCTCAAGGCCCAGATCGTCTGGAAGCTCCAGGACCTGGCCTACCAGACCGAAGAATTGATCCCCTTCCGGGAGAAGCTGGTGGGGGAGATGCTGGCCAAAGTGGGGGAGCTGAATCGGGAGAACTTCGCCGTGCGCCAGCATCTGCGGTATGTGGAAAAGTTCGCCGATGAGCAAAGCTATAAAGCCCTCAGCTATGAGGATACCCTTGCTCTGCGGGACGAAGTGGCGCCGCTGATTCAGCCGGATGTGGACGAGGCCAGCGCCGTGCGGTTTGACGCTTTGATGTACGGCATCGAACTGGCCTATCTGGTTGGAAAGAAATACGCCAAAGCCCGTACCGATCTATGTAAAAAGGTGAGTGGCGTCGCCAGCGTGGCCAATATTCCGGAAATCCAGGCGCAGTCGGAATTGATTGAAAAGATTCTGCATACCGACTACCTGGACAATGCAGGGATCAACGAATTTGAGCACATCCGGGAACACCTGCGTGGGTTGATGAAATATCTGCCCCGGAGCGGCGAAGTATATACCACCAATTTTACAGACGATATCCTGTCCGTAGAGTGGAAGGAATCGGAACTGGAAAACGATGATCTGAAAAACTATAAGGCCAAAGCGGAATTTTATGTCCGCCAGCACCAGGATAAGGCGGCCATCGCCAAACTGCGGTCCAATGTGCCGCTGACCGGGGAGGATGTGAAGGAACTGGAGACCATCCTCTGGAGCGAGGTGGGCACAAAGCAGGACTATGAGGAGGAGATCGGCCAAAAACCGCTGGGTGAATTTGTACGGGAAATCGTGGGCATGGATATGAAGGCAGCGAAAGAGGCTTTTGCCCAATATCTCAGCGATGTCAGTCTGGACAGCAGACAGATCTATTTTGTCAATCAGATCGTGGAATACATCGTGCACAATGGCGTGATGAAAGATCTGTCCGTCCTCCAGGAGCCGCCTTTCACCGACCAGGGCAGTATTGTGGAGGTTTTTACAGACCTGTCTTTGTGGGCCGGGATCAAAAGTGTTATCGACCGTATCAATGCCAATGCCACATGACCATTTGCCGTATCAAGTATTCACTTTTCGCCGGAGGTTTACTAGTTTCAGATTGTCAAATCAATTCAGAAAGATAGGATATAACTGTGAGATTAACGGATAGTAGAAGTTATAATATACAAATGTTACGGGGACTAGCTATTATTGCGGTAGTTTTTATACACAATACTCCAAGTGGGATTGCACAGGTTTGGTATAGACCATTTTTGAATTTTGCTGTTGGACTTTTTCTTTTTATGAGTGGAATGTTGTCTGATTCACGAAAATGGAAACCCCGAAAAAGGATAATTAAAGTTATTATTCCATATATTTTATGGACATTAGTTTATGTTATATTATTATCTAAATATGATACCTTTAGTAATATACCTGTTATATATGTGAAGCAATTAATAACGGGTCGGGCAGCTGCAATAATGTATTATGTGTTTATTTATTGTGAATTTACATTGCTAATTCCTCTTATTGATAAATTAGCGAATTCAAAATATAAATATATTGGTTTCATTATTTCACCGATAGAAATAATATTGATGAGACTTTTACCACTAATATTTGATATTCAAGTAAATAATTATGTTGATATAATTCAAAATGTTTCATGTTTGGGATGGTTTTCCTATTTTTACTTTGGATATTTACTAGGAAACTCCAGAATAATATTAAAAGTTTCAAATCGAAAACTAGCTATTTTTTGGGGAATATCTATAATTTCACAAATAATAGAAGGATATATATATTTTTGTTTGGGGGAACCTAATTGTGGAACGCAACTTAAACTTACATCTTTATTATCAGGAATATTATTTTGTATGCTTGCATATAGATTTATATGTACCACAAAAAATATATGCCTAAAATTATTGTATGTCTTAGGGAATATTTCATTTGGAATATATTTCTCACATATATCGATAATGGTGATTCTTAGTAATGTGCCCTTTTATTCAAAATATGTGATTTATCCATTTAATACGCTGATTACAATTCTAATCAGTTGTGCATTTGTTCATATTGGGAGAAAAAATTTTGGGAAATATAGTAAATATTTAGCGCTATAAAATTTTGACTATATTATGTTTTATTCCAAGCAGTTAACTTAGTGGTCTGGAGGAGATATAATTATTATTGAATTATACTATAAAGATGTTGCGTATAAGATATTATAAATGCTTTCTGTTAAATTATTACATATTCATCAAAAATATAAAAGCAAGAAATTTAAACCATATGGAAAGTATTTTATTAGCATATGATTTTAGAGGTTTATAGTTGACATACAGAAATGTATAGTTACAAGATCTTGTTTGCGAATGAAAATAAGAAAAACAAAACACCGGAAGCCTTGACACATCAGGGTTTTCGGTGTTTTTTTATGCAAGTACCTGGTGCAATAGAAATCCGACTGTGCTATACTATTTCCAGACGGCCGGGTATGACCGGACCGTCATGCCAGAGAACAGTCACTGGCCCCGCTAAAAACAGGCCATGTTCTTCCGGCAGGGAGGGGGCAAACAGGGGAGAGGGAACTACTCTTTTGCCCAGCCGGTGATGCTGGTTTCCGGTATTTATAAAATTGATAAAAATTTTTACTTTTTTATAAAACCAACCGGCGCCCAACCGGCACTATCCAATAGGACCAAAAAAACAGAAAGGAAGATATCCCATGAAAGTACGCAAACTCCTGCCCTTTGTCTTAGCTCTTGGACTAGCTCTGACTTTGTTCCTGCCAACCCAGGCAGCCGAACTGACCTATGAAGTCACTGGCGGCAAGCTCTATTTTGATGCGGCCACCGGTACCATCACCCGGGCCGACGAAACCATTACCCAAGCCGAGATCCCCGCTGAGATCTACGGTGTGCCCGTCACCGCCATCGGGGATTATGTCTTCAATCAGCATAAGCAGCTGGAAAGCATTGCCATTCCCGATACGGTCACCACCATCGGGCGGCAGGCCTTCGGCGCTTGCAGCTCTCTGGAGCAGGTGGTGCTGCCCGACAGCGTCACCCTGCTGGATCAAGGAGTATTCGATGGCTGCACCGGATTGAAAAGCGTCACCCTCAGCCGCAGCCTGACCTCCATTCCCCGGGATACCTTCGCCGCTTGCTCCTCTCTCACCAGCGTCACTCTGCCGGAGGGGATCACCACCATCGGCCGTGACGCTTTCTCTGGCTCCGGCATCACCAGCCTGACCCTGCCCAATAGCGTCACCACCCTCTCCAACTCCTCTCTGGCCGACTGCAAAAAACTGCAAAGCCTGTATATCCCGGATAGCGTCACCTATCTGGGAGAGTGGGCCCTCAGCAACTGCACCAGTCTCACAAGCGTGCGCCTGCCCTCCGGCATTACCACTCTGCCCATGCGGCTGTTTGAAGGCTGCATCAATCTGGAAAGCTGCGTCATTCCCGACGGCGTGACTTTGATGAACGACGCCTTCCGCTTCTGTACCAACCTGAAAACAGTGACCATCCCCGACAGCGTCACCCAGATTGTCAGCGGCACTTTTTACGGCTGTGACAGCCTGACCGATGTGTACTATGGCGGCACCGCCCTCCAGTGGAGCCAGATCGAGATGGGCGGGCTGAACGACGGCCTGGACCAGGCCACCATCCACTTTGCCCAGCCGGTGGCCGGCTTCACCGATGTGGACACCGGCGATTATTTCGCCCAGGCCGTGCAGTGGGCCGTGGACCGGAAGATCACCACCGGTACCGGGGCAAACACCTTCTCTCCCGCCAGCACCGTCACCCGGGCCGAAGCGGTCACTTTCCTGTGGCGTGCCGCCGGGTCTCCGGCACCTGCGTCCTCTGTTTCTCCCTTCTCCGATGTGACAGATAAAAACGCCTACTATTACAATGCCGTTCTGTGGGCCGCCGAAAAGGGCATCACCGATGGCATGGGCGGCGGCGTTTTCGGTCTGTCCAGCGCCCTGTCCTATGACCAGATCTTCACCTTCCTCTGCCGGGCCGCCGGAGAAACGGCCTCCGGTTCCGATTGGTCTGCCGCCGCAGTGAATTGGG
>CALLCY010000106.1:0-8293 GCA_938000015.1 uncultured Clostridia bacterium | reverse complement strand
GGAGGCTGTGAAGAAGGTCTTTGACCTGCGCCCGGCGGCCATTATCTCCTATCTGAACCTGCGCCGTCCCATCTTCCAGAAGACCGCCGCTTACGGTCACTTCGGCCGCAACGAGCCGGAATTCACCTGGGAGAAATGTGACAAGGTGGATGAGCTGAAAAAAGCCTGTGGCATCTAAGCCTTTTTGAAATTGGAAAATAAAAATCCCGCGCCTTTTCAAAGGTGCGGGATTTTTTTATGCTGTATGGAAGAATTACTTTTCCAGGTAGAAGCGGATGCACTGGAAGGTCTGCTCCAAAGCGGAGATGTGGGTGCGCTCGTAGCCATGGGAAGCATAGACGCCAGGGCCCATGGTCATATGCCGGGCGTCATAGCCGGCCACCAGGCTGCCTTCCACATCGGAGCCATAGCGGTAATAGGTGTCCACGGCATAGTCCACGCCGTTTTCCTTGCAGGCCAGGGCCAGCTCTTTCAGCAGCTCATAGCTGTAAGGACCCTTGGAGTCCTTGGCGCACAGGGAGACCTTCCGCTCGGTGCCCGCCTGCAGCTCGCCTACGCAGCCCATATCCACGGCGATGATGTCGTGGGCATCCCGGGGGATGAGGGTGGCGCCGCCGGTGCCGATCTCTTCATAGACGCTGAACTGCACCCACACCTGACGCTTCAGCTGCACCTTTTCGTCCTTTACATACTTGGCATAGGCCAGCAGAATGGCGCAGCAGGCCTTGTCGTCCAGGAAGCGGCTTTTGATGTAGCCCGATTTGGTGACAACGGTGCGGGGGTCCAGGCAGATAAAGTCGCCGGTCTCGATGCCCAGAGCCAGCACATCTTCTGCGGAGTGTACATCCTCGTCGATGACCACTTCGATGTTCTCGTCAAAGCTGCGGGGATCGTTTACATGGGGATTCACATGGGTGGAGGCGTTTTCCACCTGGATGGTGCCGGAATAGGAGCCATTGAACTTGGTGATGATCTCCACATTGCTGGTTTCCACATTGTTGGGGTTCAGACCGCCGATGGGGGTGATCATCAGGGTGCCGTTGTCCTTGATGGCCCGAACCATGGCGCCCAGGGTGTCGGCATGAGCGGTGAGGGTGATGGGATTGCCTTCGCCGCCCAGGCAGCAGGCCACACCGCCACGGCGGGGACCGGTGGTTTCCGGATAGCCGATGCGTCCCAGCTCTTCCCGCAGATACTGCTGTACTTCCTGATTGTAGCCGGTGGGACTGTGGATGGCCAGCAGCTTCTGGGTCTGCTCCACCATGTAGTCTACATACTTCTTGTCCATACTAAAATCGCTCCTTTTTGTATATAAATTTAAGGAAACAACAAATTGTATCAAAATTCGCTCTGGATGGATTCCCACACATTCAAATGGAGTCCATCTTCATCAGGCACCAGGCCCAGACGCCACAGGGAGACGCCGCCGATGCCAAAGGCCCGGGCCAGAGTACACTTCATCTGCACACTGTCGGCATTTTCATACCAGACCACATTGTAGGTGCCGTCACTGTCATCGTAATAATAGAGGTAGGGACTTTGAGAGCTTTCATCAAAGTAATATTCCGAGGAACCGGACTGGAGCCGGTTGCGGATGGCCTCATAGCTGGAGGTTTTAGCCGTGCTGGAGAAGGTGGTGTCGGTATATTCCCACCGGGTGGTGCCGAAGGAGATGGCCAGCAGCACCTTGCTTTTGTCCCGCACGCCGGTCTGCTCATCGGTGATCTGAAGCAGGGCCTGGTAGACCTTATTGAAGGGAGCCAGGGGCGTTTGGGGGATGTCGGTCTGGAGATAGTCCGGCAGTGTATTGGGGTCGTAATCGTGGGCCATGAGGATCACTTTGTCCACAATGTCGCCGATAGCCCGCCAGTCATAGCCTTGGTAGTTTTCCATGGGAGGCAGGGCACAATACAACAGGTACGAGCCGGTTTCATTCAATTCCTGGCGCAAAAGGGTGAGAAAAGCGGTGAAGGGGGCTTTGTAGCTTTCGGAGACAAAGCCTTCAAAGTCGATGGTCACACCTTGGTAGGAGGGGGTTTCCCGGAGAAAATCCACGATGGCCTGCACGGCAGCTTCCCGGTTTTCCTCTGAGAGGATCAGGGAAGCCTGGGTGTTCCCTTCATAAGTTTGGCTCAGATCCAGATAGACTCCCAGCAGCAGAGACACCTGGGACTCTTTGGCCAGATCGACGATCTCCTGGCTTCCGGCGGGTACGGCCCAGTCGTTGTTCCCGGCAGAAGTGGTGTTGAGCCACGGGCCGGTTTCCCCATATTCCATCCGGCTCCAGCCGGTGGTCATGGAAGTGAGGGAAGAGATTTTGTCCTTTTGGGAATAGGAAGAGATGGCATAAAAGCCGTGGAGTTCCGAAAGATCGGTTTGGGACACACGGTAAAACCGCATCATCATGGCGGCAGTCTGTTCCCGGGTGGCAGTGCCTTTGGGATCAAAGGTGGTGGGGGTTTCGGTTGTCTGTCCCTGGATGATGCCCAGGTCATAGGCGATGCGCACCCCGTAGAAAGTATCCGGGTTCTGGTCGGGGGACAGATCCAGGAAGGGATTGTTCAGGGAGAGGGCGGCAAGGCTGCCTTCAGCCTGGGAAGAAATGCCCAGGGCACGCACCAGCATCACGGCCATTTCTTCCCGGGTGATGGCATCATCGGGGCGGAAAGAATAGGAGCCAGTGCTTTCGATCAGCCCGTGGGCTTCGGCCGCGGCCACCGCTCCGGCGGCATAGTGATCCTGGGGCACATCGGAGGCCTTGGGAGCTTGGGACAGATCCCAGCCCATCAGCCGTCCCAGCATGAGCACAAAGTCGCAGCGTTTGAAGGTGAGATAGGTGCCGTATTCATTGTTCCCGATGCCCTGGGTGATCCCCTGTTCCCGGAGGAAGAGGATGTCCTCGTAGGCGAAGCTGTCCGCCGGTACATCGGAAAACGGCTGGGCTGCGGCCTGAAGGGCGGGAGCAAGGGAAAAGACAAGGCAAAAACAAAGAGCCAGAGCCAGCAGACGGCCTGGCAAAGATGCAAGTGAAAATTTCATGGGTACCTCCTTGCGTCTGTGGGGTTGGAACTGTACAATACAATCATGCCACAAAACGGGGGCGGACGCAATCATCCGGTGAAAATTTTCCCTTTTTCCCGGAAAAACCGGCCCTAGATCCATGGAGGATATCAAATTGAAACTGCGAAGAATCATTGGCGTATTGCTGTGTCTGGCCCTTTGCCTGGGGACGCTGTCTGGCTGCGGCGGGGAGAAGCGATACAGCGGAGAATTTTATGGAGCTTTTGACACGGTGGTAATTGTGACGGCCTACTGCGCCTCCCAAGAGGAATTTGACGGGCTTTTTTCCCAGACGGAAGAAGAGCTTCTGCGCCTGTCCCGGCTCTATGACATCTATGTGCCTTACGAGGGTGTCACCGGCCTGTACCAGCTGAACCAAAAGGCCGGTCAGGGGCCGGTGGAAGTGGAGCCGGAAGTGATGGAGCTGCTGCTATTTGCCCGGGAGTGCTATGACAGGACCGGAGGCGTGGTGAATGTGGCCATGGGCAGTGTGCTGTCCATCTGGCACGAGGCGCGGGAGCAAGCGGCGGAGGAGTCGGAAAAGGCTCAGCTGCCTTCTCAGGAGGAGCTTTCCCAGGCGGCGGAACACTGCCGCATCGAAGATCTGGTGCTGGATGAGGAAGCGGGTACCGCAGAGCTGCGGGACAGCCAGATGTCCCTGGATGTGGGGGCGGTGGCTAAGGGCTTTGCCGTCCAGCGGGTTACAGAGAGTTTGATGGAAAGTGGGTATGAAAATTTCGTCATTTCCGCCGGAGGAAATGTACAGGCCCAGGGAGCGCCGCCGGAAAAAGAGGGCTGGAGCGTGGGCATTGAAGATCCTCAGCAGGCCGGAGAACTTATTGATACGGTGACCATCACATCCCAGGCGGTGGTCACTTCCGGTGGCTACGAGCGGTTTTACACCGTGGATGGGAAGCGGTATCACCATATCATCGACCCGGAAACCCTCTATCCCGCCCAGCGGATGCTGTCGGCCACGGTGATCTGCGACGATGGGGCGCTGGCCGATTGCCTTTCCACCGCATTGTTCCTGATGGAACCGGAGGAGGCGCTGGAATTTGCCCGGTCCCAAGGTGCACGGGCCATCCTGGTGACGCTGGATGGCCAGGTGCTGGACACGCAGGAAAAATAAAGGGGATTTTACACAGACTTTACCGTATAAATTTTGACATAGGGGCATATTTATGGTAAAATTCCAAGAGCGCCGCTCCTATTTATAAATAGGACGGAAAGAACAAAAGGAATGGAGAAGAGGTATGGATTTTTTAACAGAAGGGATCCTCTCCATCACTTGGCAGCAAGTGGTGATGTATGTCATCGGCGGCCTGCTCATCTGGCTGGCGGTGAAGAAGGAAATGGAACCGGCGCTGCTTTTGCCCATGGGCTTTGGCGCCATCTTGGTCAATATCCCCATGTCCGGGGTGCTCACCCAGACCATGGAAGGAGCCGGTCAGGTAGAAGGTATTATCGATTGGCTCTTTGAAGTGGGCATTCACGCCTCGGAAGCCATGCCTCTGCTGCTTTTTATCGGCATCGGCGCTATGATCGACTTCGGACCGGTGCTTTCCAATCCCAAGCTGCTGCTCTTTGGCGCGGCGGCTCAGTTCGGTGTGTTCCTCACCATTACCGTGGCCTCTCTGCTGGGCTTTGATCTGGTGGACTCGGCGGCCATCGGCATCATCGGCGCCGCGGACGGCCCCACTTCCATTCTGGTCAGCCTGGTGCTGGGCAGTAAGTACATCGGCGCCATTGCGGTGGCGGCCTATTCCTATATGGCTCTGGTGCCCATTATCCAGCCCTTTGCCATCAAGCTGTGTACCACCAAAAAAGAGCGGCGGATCCGTATGCCCTATGAGCCCAAGAGCGTCAGCCGTATGACCCGGCTGCTCTTCCCCATTGGCGTGACACTGGTGGCCGGTCTGGTGGCTCCCGCTTCGGTGAGCCTGGTGGGCTTCCTCATGTTCGGCAACCTGATCCGTGAGTGTGGTGTGCTGGAGAATTTGTCCCAGACCGCTCAGAAGGAGCTGGCCAACCTGATCACTCTGCTGCTGGGCATCACCATTGCCGCCAGCATGAAGGCCGAAAGCTTCATCAATGTGCAGACGGTGATGATCATGGCCCTGGGTGTTGTGGCCTTTGTGTTCGACACCATGGCCGGCTGTATGTTTGCCAAGATCATCAACCTGTTTTCCAAGAACAAGATCAATCCCATGGTGGGCGCAGCCGGTATCTCGGCCTTCCCCATGTCCTCTCGCGTGATCCAGAAAATGGGCCTGAAAGAAGACCCCACCAACCACCTGCTGATGCACGCGGTGGGAGCCAATGTGGCCGGTCAGATCGGTTCGGTTATCGTGGGCGGCGTGATTCTGGGCCTGGTGCCCGGCATGTTGCTGTAAGAAAGGGGCGCTTAGGATGAATGTGGATTTTCATGTGGTGAGCCAGACCCTCCAGCTGATGTGGCAGGGCATGGCCGCGGTGTTCGTTGTGATGATGATCATTTATATCATGATCCTGGCCCTTTACATCGGCACCCATAAAAAAGGTTAAAATTGCTTTTTAATCCCCGAAGCACAGCGTGCTTCGGGGATTTGTCCATATACTGTACAAAAATGGCAAAGATGGCCCGGCTCTTGTGCCGGGGGGCGTATTCTGGTACAATAGAGTTCAGCAGATAAACCGCCGCGGGGGTTTGCGGCGGCAGCGCAACAGAAAAGAGGAGAGGAACAAGCAATGAAACTCAAACGCGAGTCCTACGGCATCATTATGATGCTGGGCCATTTGTGCGCCGATATCAGCGGCGGCGCCCTGCCGGCCATCCTGCCCTTTTTGGTGGCTCAAAAAGGGATCAGCCTGGCTTCGGCAGCCGGATTGACCTTTGCCCTCAGCAGCATCGGTTCGGTGATCCAGCCGGTGTTCGGCTCCATGGCCGACAAACACTCCCGGCCCTGGATGATGTGCTTGGGCATCTTTATGTCGGGCTGCGGCATTTCCATGCTGGGATTTCTGGACAGCTATTGGGCCATGTTTGCAGCGGTGGCCTTCACCGGTATCGGCTCGGCCCTGTTCCATCCCGATGGCGGACGCATGGCCAATTATGTGGCTGGCGAGCGCAAAGGCCGGGGCATCAGCAACTTTTCCGTGGGTGGCAACCTGGGCGGCGCCGTGGGTCCCATGCTGGCGGTGTTCGGCATCTCCCACTTTGGCCTGAAGGGCACGGCGATTCTGGCCGTTCCCGCTTTCCTTATGGCCGCTTTCCTGCTGAGCCAGACCAAGACGCTGGCCGGTTTTGCCAATGAGGGGGCTCAGGCCACCAAAGCGGCTATGGCGGCCGGACAGAAGGACGACTGGAAAGGCTTTGGAAAGCTCACCGCCGTCACCTTCCTTCGTTCCACTTTGTCCATCGGCATGACCACCTTCATCCCCCTGTTCTGGATGAGCGTGCTTCTCCAGTCCGATGCCCGCTCTGGTACCACTACCACGATTATCGCTTTCGCTGGTGCTCTGTCCACTCTCATCGGCGGCCGTCTGGCCGACCGGCTGGGCTTCAACCGGGTCATCCGCTCCGGCTTGGTGATGTACATCCCCTGCCTGCTGGTGATCATCTTCTCCCGGTGGGTGGGCCTGTCCACTATCATGCTCATTCCCCTGGCCATGAGCTTGAACCTGGCCTTCAGCCCCTCTGTGGCTCTGGGACAGAAGCTGCTGCCCAACCATGTGGGTCTGGCTTCCGGCATCACCATGGGTCTGGCCTCCAGCTTTGGCGGCGTGATTTCTCCTATCCTGGGTAAGGTGGGTGACGCCCAGGGACTGCCCACTGTGCTGTGGATCCTGGTGGGCGTGGCCGTGGTGGCCTGCGTGGGCTCCTTCTTCGTGCCCGACGCACCTGAGACTGTCAAAGTTCCGGCGTCTTCTCAGGCAGCTTCTCAAAAGACAAACTAAATTCATAATGCAATCAAAAAGGCCTGTCTCTCACTGGAGAGACAGGCCTTTTCATTATGAAAAATCAGTGTTCCTCCCCGTAGGGATTCACATGGACCAGACAGTGTTTGGTTTCAGGAAAATGATGCTCGATCTCGTCGTGAACCTGGGAGGCGATGGCATGGGCCTCGCGAAGAGACAGGTCTCCGTCGCAGGCGATCTCCACATCCACAAAATAACGGGAGCCGAACTGACGGGTTTTGATATCGTCCAGGGCCAGGACTCCTTCTTGCTTTAGCACCAGCTCCTGCAGCTGGGTGAGGGTCTCTTTGTCAATGGAGCTGTCCAGCATCTTGCTCAGAGCATCCAGCAGAATCTCAATGGCCGAGCGGAGAATGAGTGCGCAGATGACCAAAGAGGCGATGGCATCCAGGGCGGGGAAGCCCAGCCGGGCACCGGCCACGCCGATGAAAACACCGCAGGAAGAAAAGACATCGGAGCGGTAGTTGAGGGCATTGGCCATCAGAGAATCAGAGCGGATGCGCCGGGCCGCCCGGCGGGTGAAGCGGAACATCCATTCTTTGGCGGCGATAGAGACAGCGGCCACGGCCAAAGCCAGCAGGCCGGGGGCTTCCATGGCGCCGGAGAAGATCTTCACCAAAGCGGCATAGCCCACGCCGATGCCGGAGGCGGCGATGATCAGGGCCAGCACAATGGAGCTGATGCATTCAAAGCGTTCGTGGCCATAGGGATGGTCTTCGTCCGGGGATTTGCTGGCGAATTTCACCCCGATCATCACGATGAACGAGCTGAACACATCGCAGGCGGAATCCACGCCGTCGGACAGAAGGGCGGAAGAACCACTGACAAAACCCACGGCCAGCTTGAAGACGGCCAAGAGGGCGTTGACAGCGCTGGTGCACAAAGACACCCGATAAGCTTGTTTCTGATAGTGTTCGGACATATGGCTGCGCGCCTCCTTAGAAAGAAATAAAGAAGTGTGAGCCCACGGCACAGGCAGAAAAAAAGCAATGGCCTCATGGGTCATTGCCTGCATTGCATTCTGCGCCGCTGTTCCGGAGAACCCGGGCCTTTGGAAAAGGCCCTGCTTTTTTGATGTATCATATAATATAACATAAATGGCGGGTCGGTGTCAATTTTTTGGAGCAAGAACAAGGACAAAGGGAAAATTTTATGGTATAATATCAACAGTTGCCGCACATGTGCGGCAGGATACTGTGTATGCAGTCGTTTTGTGAGCAAAACGACTGCTGTTGATGTTACACCATAGCAAAAATCAGCAAAGCTGATTTTA
>CALLCY010000105.1:0-8291 GCA_938000015.1 uncultured Clostridia bacterium | reverse complement strand
TTCTCCTACATTAGGGGGCTTTTTGTCTATTGTCCGTTTTTACTGGTCCAGTTCACCTAAGAGGAAGGGCGGCTTTTTGCTCTGTTATAGCTGAATGGTTTGGCCAGGAGAAACCAGGACACGGCCGTCACAGTGGAAACGGGCGGCGTTTTCCGGGTCATAAAGCAGGCCATTGTCGCTGGGGCAGGTATGCACCGGGATGCTGTGGCGGGCGCCAATGATGGCGGCACAGCGGGAGGCTTCCGATGCATCCATGTTGTAAAAGCCGTCGATAGGCAAGATGGCGTAGTCCAGCTTCATGGGTGCCAGGATCTCTTCCATGGCGGGAATAAACGAAGTATCGCCGGAGGCATACACAGTGATGCCGTCCAGGGTGATGACAAAGCCCACACAGCAGGAGGGGTCGTGGTTTTTGTTCCCAGCAGGTACAGCCTGCACCTGAATGTCGCCCAGCGTGAACTGACCGTAGTGTCCGCCTTCCAGAGCTTCCTTCCAGGTAATGATGGCGCAGCCTGGAGCCCGGGCGGGCTTATCGATGCAGTTGTGGTCGTAGTGATCGTGGGTCACCAGAATCAGATCCGCAGGTTTATCGTATCCTTCCCCGGCAAAGGGGTCCACATAGATCACCTTTCCCTGGGCGGTTTCCAGCCGGAAACTGCCGTGGCCCTGATAAAAAAGTGTTGCCATAGAATGCTGCTCCTTTCTGATTGAGGAGAAAATGGACGGTCTTTTTTCTTGCTTTTGCTTGTTTGTATTGTACCATGACCCTTGGGGAAAGGCAAAAAAATTTGACATGAGCGGGGAAAGTGGTATGATAAATAAGGGAGTTTTGGCGGTTTTCGCCAAAACTCCCTTCTATGACCCAAAAGAAAGAGAGGACGAAAATGGAGAAAAAAGTAAAAAGATTGCTGTGGTTCGTTTTGGGTGTGGTGATCAATTCCTTCGGCATTGCATTGACCACCAAGGCCGTAATGGGGACATCCCCCATTTCCAGTGTGCCCTATGTATTGTCTCTGTGGCTGCCCCTGTCCTTGGGACAGTTCACATTTATTGTCAATATGTTTTTTATTCTGGCCCAGATCCCTTTGCTGCGGCGGGAATATCAACCGGTGCAGCTGTTGCAGATCGGGGTCAATGTGGTTTTCAGTTTGTTTATCGATGTGAGCATGAGTCTGCTGGAGGGGTTCACACCTTCCAACCCGCTGATCGGTTTACTGGCCGTGGTGGCTGGATGCGCCACTTTGGGGCTGGGGATCAGCATCGAGGTGGCGGCCGATATGCTGCTGGTGCCTGGCGAAGGGGTGGTAAAGGCCATCAATCGCCGGGTAGGTGGCCGGTTCGGCACAGTGAAGGTGATGTTCGATCTCAGCTGTGTGATGATTGCGGCCCTGGTGTCGGTTTGCTCCATGGGCGGTATCCGGGGCCTGGGAGTGGGTACACTGGTGTCAGCTCTCATTGTGGGGCGGTTTGTCAACTTGTATAATAAGCGCCTGCCCCTCATCCCCCATGTGGCCGGACTGAAAGAAGAATAGAATAAAAAAAGCGCCGCAAACGCGGCGCTTTTTTATTCTACCGGTCACTCGTGCATCAGAGTGCCGATACCTTCGGCAATATGGCCCATGGCCTTCATGCCTTTGTGGGTGTATTTCTTCATATCCCGGCGCATCCGGGGCGTCATATAGGTTTCTGCCGTCATGGATATGGCAGCGCCCAGCACGGCGCCAGCCGCAATACCCATGGCAAACGATGAGCCTTTCATTTTTGAATCCACCTTTCTTTTGAAGGATCTTTGTTAGTGTCTCCGGAAGAAAGGTGGTTATTCCGGACCGCCCCAGCCAAAAATCGACAGTTCCACCCGGCCGTCCGGACGGAAAACAATTCCCTCTTTTTCCAAAAGTTGCCGTTGACGGCCTGGAGTGCCGAAGGCGTTTCCCGGGGCCATTTCCCCACGCCGGTTCACCACCCGATGACAGGGCACATCTTCATAAGGACATTGGGCCATGGCGGCCCCGACGATCCGTCCGCCACGGGGGGAGCCGCACAAAAACGCAATCAGTCCATAGGTGGCCACCCGGCCGGGCGGGATCTGGCGCACCAGATCATAAATTTGCTGGCGAAATGTCATAGGGATCTCCTTTGAAAAATCCCCGGCGGACAGGCCGCCGGGGATACGGATCAGTCTTATACTTCCATGATGACGGGAAGGATCATGGGGCTGCGCTTGGTCTTTTTGAATACATAATCGGACAGGCAATCCCGGAGAGTGGTCTTGAGGCCATTCCAATCTCGGATGCCGTTGCGGGAGCACTCGGTAAGGGCGGCAGAGGCAGCCCGGCGCATGCCTTCGGTCAGCTCCTCGGCGTCCTTTACATAGACAAAGCCGCGGGAGACGATATCCGGCCCGGCCACCACCTGATTGCTGGCGCCGTCGATGGTGACAACGGCCACGATCAGGCCGTCTTCCGACAGGTGCTTCCGGTCCCGCAGCACCGTCTGGCCCACATCGCCCACGCCGCTGCCGTCTACCAACACTCGGCCACAGGGTACAGTACCGTTGAAATGGGCACTATCGCGGGTCAGCTCCAACACTTTGCCCACTTGGGAGATAAAGATGTTCTTGGAGGGAATGCCGGTGGAACGAGCCAGACCGGCATTGATCTGGAGATGGCGGTATTCGCCGTGGACAGGCATGAAGAAGCGAGGCTTGGTCAGAGCCATGATCATCTTCAGCTCTTCCTGGCAGGCGTGGCCGGAAACATGGAGATGAGCCAGCTTGTCATAGACCACCTCAGCCCCACGGCGGGTCAGCTCATTGATGAGGGAATAGACCGATTTTTCATTGCCGGGGATGGGGCTGGCCGAAAGGAGGATCTTGTCATGGGGGCCCACTTCGATCTGCTTGTGGGAACCGTAAGCCATGCGGTACAGGGCGCTCATAGGCTCTCCCTGGCTGCCGGTGGTGATGATGCACAGCTGGTCGTCGGTGTATTTCCGGGTCATGCTGATATCGATCAAAGTGCCCGCGGGGATGTTCATGTATCCCAGCTCAGTGGTCACTTTTAGCATATTGTCCATACTCCGGCCGGAAAGGGCCACTTTGCGGCCATACTTCACGGCGGCGTTGATGATCTGCTGCACCCGGTGGACATTGGAGGCAAAGGTGGCCACGATGATTCGTTTATCAGTGCCTTTGAACTGAGCTTCCAGGGCCTTGCCCACGCTGCTTTCACTCATGGCAAAGCCGGGGCGTTCGGCGTTGGTGGAGTCGGCCATCAGAAGCAGAACACCCTTTTTCCCCAGTTCGCCGAAACGGGTCAGGTCGATCATCTCCCCGGAGATAGGGGTGGTGTCGATTTTGAAGTCGCCGGTGTCGATGACAGTGCCTACCGGAGTTTTCAAAGCGATGGAGACGGCATCGGGTATCGAGTGATTGATGCGGATAAACTCCACCTCAAAGCTGCCGGCTTTGAAAGAGGAACCGGCGGGCTTTTCGTAAATCTTGATTTTTTTCAGATTCCGGTGCTCGGAAAGCTTCAGACGGATCATACCGGCGGTGAGGGTGGTGCAGTAAATGGGGGCGTTCACATCCCGCAGCACATAGGGAAGGGCGCCGATGTGATCTTCGTGGGCGTGGGTGATGAGGAAAGCCCGCACCCGGTCGGCGTTCTTTTTCAGATAGGTGATGTCGGGAATGACCAGATCCACACCCAGCATCTCGTCGTCGGGGAAGGTCATGCCGCAGTCGATGACCACAATGTCGTTGCCATATTCAAAGGCGGTCATGTTTTTGCCGATTTCGTTCAGGCCGCCCAGAGGAATGACCCGCAGCTTGTTCTTGTTATTGCGGCCTCGGGATTCCTGGGACTTCTTGGATTTTTCCACCGGATTTTTCACCGATTCGATGGCATCCGCCGCCGTTTCAATCACCGCTTTGGAGGAATTCCGATTGGTTTTGCTTCTGGCCGGAGTCTTCTTGCCAGAGGCCTTTTTCTGCCCGGCTGGCTCGGCGGCTTTGGCGGCAGATTTCTTCTTTTCACCGCTTCTGGCGCGGAAAAAAGGTCTTTTCATGGCAGACTTTTTAGGCCCTTCGCTGCCCGCAGGCTGCGAAAGACCGGTTTCTTTCTTCAGTTGTTCAGACATTTGATCACTACTCCATAATGATAAAGATTTTTTATGTTCCATGCGGCCATACACACACTGTAAGGCACCGCAAAAAAGTTATAAGAAAGAAGGCCGGGGCCAAAGGGCGCCGGTCGATGAAAAAACAGCTTCGCCCCTGATTTTGTTCCGGCGGGACGAAGGAAATGCTCCAACAAGGGAGCGGCACTTATAAGCAGTATACCACGGATTTATCAAATTTACCAGTTTTCTTTTTGAATTTTCGGCACATTGCATATTTTCTCCTGGGCAATTCCATAATAAACCCATGGAAAGAAGGGGGAGACATGGAAAGAAAAGAAAAAATATTCTATGCCCTCACCGGGCTTCTGGCTGGGCTGCTCAGTGGATTTTTGGGAACAGGAGGGGGAATGGTGGCGGCGCCCATGTTCATGGGGCCGCTGAAACTGCCTCCGGAGCGGGCTTTGGCCACATCCATTTTCCTTCTGCTGCCCCTTTGCGCCCTGTCGGCCTTATTTTATGGAAAACAGGGGCTGGATATCACATCCCTGCTGCCCTTTTTGGCAGGAGGGGCTGGAGGAGGTCTGTTATGCGGGCTTTTTTACCATAAAATCTCCCCCGGGTTGCTAAAAAAGGTTTTTGCTTTGCTGATGCTTTATGGGGGAGTGCGCAGTCTGTTGGGGTGAGGAGGAGAAAAAATGCTGCTGTTGGATCTGTTGGCGGCTTTTGCCGCCGGGGCGCTGACTGGTGCCGGGGTAGGGGGCGGTTCTTTGCTGCTGCTCTATCTCCTTCAGGTGAGGCAGATAGAGCAGCTGACGGCCCAGGGCATCAATCTGCTTTATTATGTAGCTGCTGCCAGCCCTTCTCTCTTTTTTCATCTGCGCCACGGGCTGGTGGAGAAAAAGGGAGGGACCATCGCCCTGTGTTTGGGCATACCTGGCTGTGCAATCGGAGCATTTTTGGCCAGGTGGATCGAGCCCCAGCTGCTGCGCCGCCTGTTCGGCTTTCTGATGATAGCCGTAGGAGTGTGGCAGCTGCTGGGGGGGAAGAAAAAGAAGAGCTAAATTTTTTGGGATGGGCCTGCGTCCAGGTAGCTTTGCAGAATCAGGGAAGCAGCCACGGCATCCACCCGCTGGCGCTGCTTTTTCCGCTTTTTTCCCGCATCGCTGAGAATGCGGTTGGCCATCACCGAAGTCATCCGCTCATCCCACAGTTTGACCGGCACCTGGCATTTTTCCTCCAGGCGACGGGCGAACTCCTGGCTGCTCTGGGCCCGTTCCCCCTGGGTGCCGTCCATATTGGTGGGCAGTCCCACCAAAACCAGCCGGGGCTTTTCTTGGGCGATGGTCTGGCACAGGGTTTCCAGCAACCGGTCCTTGTGATATTCAGTGATGCTGTAAGCCCGCCCGGCCAAAAGCTCGGTGGCGTCGGAAAAGGCCACGCCGGTGCGGGTGTCCCCCAGGTCCAAGGCCATAATCATAGCAGCAATGCCTCCTCGTCTCTCCGCCTTCCTGCGGGAAGGGGAGAAAATTCAAAATCATATTTATCATACCATACACCCTTCTGGGTTTCCAGGTGAAATGTGTCATATATAACACAATGAACAAAGATGGCGAAAAAATTAAAATATTGAAATAAATATAAAATTTTAAAGAACCGGATTGACAAAAAGAGGGCCTTAGAGTATACTCTAAACCAATGAAAGCCCGGGACACAAACCACCGGTCTATCATTACCAACATCTTCCCTTTTCAGGCAAAAGCGCACGGCTTCCCCCCGTGCGCTTTTGCTGTATCTGGAGAAGATGAGAAACAGAGAAAAAAAGCTTGACCTTTTTCGTAGGGCATGGTATTATAGGAACACCTGTCGGGGTCTTTTTTTTATGCCTTGCAGGCGTAAACCCCGAAAAGGGAGGCAATTTATTTAAGGAGGTGCCGCAAATGCGCGTTAAGGTAACACTGGCGTGTACGGAATGCAAGCAGAGAAACTACGATTCGAAAAAGAACAAGAAGAACGATCCGGATCGTCTGGAAATGAAGAAGTATTGCCCCTTCTGCAAGAAGCACACCTTACACCGGGAAACCAGATAGGCCGCAAAAGGATGGAGGTGCAGCTTCATGGCTGAAGAAAACAAGAACCTGGACACCCAGAAGAGCGCCGGCAAGAAAAAGCAGAAACAGGGCAACATTTTCTCCCGCGCTGGCAAGCGGATTGCCAAATGGTTCCGCGAGCTGGTGAGCGAAGGGAAAAAAGTGGTCTGGCCCACTGGCAAACAGGTGGTCAACAACACCTGGGTGGTCATCCTCTGCATTCTGCTGGTAGGTGTTTTTGTGTGGGTGCTGGACATCGCTTTTGCCACCATCCGCGATCTGCTGGTAGGCATCCTGTAAAATCCATTGGTTCGGCAGGTGGGAGCGTCTTATGTCTGAAAATGCCAAGTGGTATGTGATTCACACATACTCCGGCTACGAAAACAAAGTGGCCGCCACGATTCAAAAAACAGTGGAAAACCGCAAGCTGGGCCATCTGATCTTCGATATCCGCGTGCCTATGGAAACGGTGACCGAGATCCGGGACACAGGCAAAAAAGAAGTGGAGCGGAAGATGTTCCCCGGCTATGTGCTCATCAAAATGCTCATGACCGATGAAAGCTGGTATGTGGTCCGCAATACCCGCGGCGTCACAAGCTTTGTGGGTCCCGGCTCCAAGCCCGTTCCTCTCACCGAGGACGAAGTGGCAGCTTTGGGCGTGGAAAAGCGGGAAGTCCGGCTTTCCTATCAGGTGGGCGACAGCGTCAAGATCATCGACGGGCCGCTGGAAGGGTTCGTTGGCATCGTCAAGGAGATTGCGCTGCAGGATCAGCTGGTGACCGTTATGGTCTCCATGCTGGGAAGGGAGACACCGGTGGAACTGAAGTTCAACCAGGTGGCTTCCATGGAAAAATAGCTCCAAAAACCAGCTGGCTGGTTTTTGATACCGGAGATGATGGTTCGTTTCCGGGTGGGAGGGCGCCCAAGCGTCCAATTTTACCACATTTTTGCTAAGGAGGTGCAACGAAAGTGGCACAGAAAGTAGTAGGTTTGATTAAACTGCAGATCCCCGCAGGCAAGGCAACTCCGGCTCCCCCGGTAGGTCCTGCCCTGGGTCAGCACGGCGTCAACATCATGGCGTTTACAAAGGAATTCAACGAGCGTACAAAGAATGACGGCGATCTGGTGATCCCTGTTGTTATCACCGTTTATGCCGACCGTTCTTTCTCGTTTATCACAAAGACTCCCCCTGCAGCCGTTCTGATCAAGAAGGCTTGCAAGCTGGAGAGCGGCAGCGGCGAGCCCAACAAGAACAAGGTGGCCAAGCTGCCGAAGGAAGAACTGCGCAAGATCGCCGAGCTGAAAATGCCCGATCTGAATGCTTCCAGCGTGGAAAGCGCCATGAGCATGATCGCCGGTACAGCGCGTTCTATGGGCGTCACCATCGAAGAGTAAGAGACGCCCCCGCGGAAAATTCGCGGCGTGGGAGGATGATTCCGAAATACCACAAACTAGGAGGATTAAAAAGTGCGCAGAGGTAAGAAATATGTAGAAAGCGCCAAGCTGGTGGATCGCGCCAAGCTGTACGATCCCGCCGAAGCGCTGGATACCGTGATAAAGACGGCCAAGGCCAAGTTTGACGAGACTGTGGAAGTCCATGTGAAGCTGGGCGTTGACTCCCGTCATGCTGATCAGCAGGTGAGAGGTGCCATCGTGCTGCCTCACGGCACCGGCAAGAAAGTCCGTGTGCTGGTGTTCGCCAAGGGCGACAAGGCCAAGGAGGCCGAGGCCGCCGGAGCCGATTATGTGGGCGCTGAAGATCTGGTGGCCCGCATCACCGGCGAAAACTTCTTTGATTTTGATGTGGTCATCGCCACTCCCGACATGATGGGCGTGGTTGGCCGTCTGGGTAAAGTGCTGGGCCCCAAGGGCCTGATGCCCAACCCCAAGGCCGGCACCGTCACCATGGATGTGACCAAGGCCATCAACGAGTCCAAGGCCGGCCGTATCGAGTACCGCCTGGACAAGACCAACATCATCCACTGCCCCCTGGGCAAGGTTTCCTTCGGCACTGAAAAGCTGACCGAGAACTTCAACGCCCTGCTGGGTGCCATCGTCAAGGCGAAGCCCGCCGCGGCCAAG
>CALLCY010000104.1:0-1987 GCA_938000015.1 uncultured Clostridia bacterium | reverse complement strand
TCTCCACCTGCTCCCCCACTTCCAAACCGGTTTCCACCAGCATTTTTTTGGCTCTTCCCTCCTGCACCACCATCACATATTCCCTGTTTTGTTCGTCCTGGGCCACACAGGTATAGGGCAAAAGCAGGGTGTCCTCCCGGCTTTCGGTCCGCACTTTCACCGAAACGGTGTAGCCCGGCTTCACATCTGCCACATCGTTGGAGATGGAAAAAATCACATCGGTGCTCACTCCGCCGCTCTGATCCAGCAGAGAGGCCGCTTTGGCATAGGGGGCCACCGATTGGACTTTTCCGGTAAGACGGGTGTCCGGAAAGGCGGTGAGGGTCATTTCAGCAAACATGCCCGGCTGTATCTGCGGCAGGTTTTCCTCCCCTACCTGGGCCTTCACCACCATCTGGCTTAAATCGGCCAGGGTGAAACAAGGAAGCAGCGGAGAAACGGTCTCCCCTTCTGCAAAAAACACATCCATCACCGTGCCGTCACAGGGGGCATACAGGATGTATTCCGTCTGCTGAGGCTGGGTGGATTCCTCCATCCCGGCCCCGGCGGCCCGGGACAAAAGGGCCTGGCTGTCCTCTTCCAGACTGCCGTCCTGGGCATCCTGGATGAGAGATTCCAGCATCTTTTCCCCAGCTTCTCTTGTGGCCTGGCGTAGTTTTTCCGGGTCCTCTGTCACTTGTAAACGGGCCAGAGCCTCTCCCTTTTGTACCTCTGTCCCCTGGGAGACATAGAGCTTTTCCACCCAAGCAGCCGAGGGAGCATAGACCTTGGTTTCCGATGCGCTTTCCGTTTTTCCCGACATGGTCACCGCATTAAAAATATCCGCCTGTTCACACTTTACCGTTTCCACTGTTTCCGCCTGGTTCATGGCCCGGTAGGGACTGACCCAAAACATCCCGAACACCAGCAATATGGTAAACGCCAGGCACAAAAATCCTCGCATGGCAGCACCGCCTTTCTTTTTCTCCCTTATATTCTGCAAAAAATCGGTGAGAATATTACCGGCAATTTGCAAAGAAGGAGGGGAATATTTTGAGCATTTGCTGCAATGAGGTATCCTGCATCTATCACAAAATGGGAGAGTGTGTTTTGGATCGGGCTTTGTCCGCTGGAACCTGTGAGGAAGGCGACTGCGTCTATTTTGTAAAAAAGCAAGAAAATAAGTGAGCGGCAAGGCGCTCACTTGTTTTCTTACTCATGGTTCTCTATATTCGGTTTGCTTTGCCGGAATGCGCCCCGGATGGCTTCCCGGATGTCCCGCACCGGCAGGATTTCCAGCCCTTCCGGCACCTCGATGTCCTCACACCCGGCGGCGGGAAGGATGCACCGGGAAAAGCCCAACCGGCTGATTTCCCGCAGACGCTGGCTGGGGCCGGATACCGCTCGGATCTCTCCGGAAAGGCCCATTTCCCCAAACACCGCCGTGTGAGGGTCCACAGTTTGTTCCAGATAGCTGGAAGCCACCGCAATGGCCGCGGCCAGATCCACCGCAGGCTCTGATGCCCGCAGGCCGCCCACTACATTGATATAGGAGTCGTAATTGCTCAAAAGCAATCCGGCCCGTTTTTCCAGAATGGCCAGAAGGAGCACAGCCCGGTTGTAATCGATACCGGCGGCCATGCGCCGGGCGGCGCCATAGGCCGTTTTGGCCACCAATGCCTGGACTTCGGCCAGAAGGGGCCGTGTGCCCTCCAAGGTGCACACGATGCAGCTGCCGGAGGCCCCCTCCGGCCTTCCTGCGATGAGGGCCGCCGAAGGATTGGTCACTTCCTGCAGGCCGGATTGCACCATTTCAAACATACCGATCTCATTGGTGGAGCCGAACCGGTTTTTGGCGGCCCGCAGCATCCGATGGGCGGCATACCGCTCTCCTTCAAAATAAAGGACGGTGTCCACCATATGCTCCAGCACCTTGGGCCCGGCGATGCCGCCGTCTTTATTCACATGGCCCACCAGAAAGGTGGATACCCCCCGCTGCTTGGCATAC
>CALLCY010000103.1:0-2501 GCA_938000015.1 uncultured Clostridia bacterium | reverse complement strand
CTCCTATTCGCTCTTCTTTTTTCTATTTGTCACACATCATTGTAACACCTACAGGAAATCTTGGGAGAGGGGAGAAAATGTCCTTGACAAAATCAGTGAGACATGGTAGGATATAAAGGCACTCATGAGTGCAGCCATCAGGCTGTGGAGAAGTACTCAAGTGGTGAAGAGGCTCCCCTGCTAAGGGAGTAGGGCTCGAAAGGGTCGCGAGGGTTCAAATCCCTCCTTCTCCGCCAAGAAAAGACACGCTGTTCAGCGTGTCTTTTTTGCTATCTATTCCAAAAAAAGAGAAAGGCGGAAACGGGTATGCTGCGAATCAAAGGGGCCAGAGTGCTGTGTCCGGACAGCGGACTGGATCAGGTGATGGACATCCTCCTGGAAGAGGGGAAGGTGGCCGCCATGGGCAATGGCTTGCCGGAACAGGAAGGGGAGACGGTCATCGACGCCCGGGGACTGTGTGCGGCTCCGGGGCTGATCGATGTGCATGTCCACTTCCGCGATCCGGGACAGACCCACAAGGAAACCATCCAGACCGGGGCGGAGGCCGCCAAGAAGGGCGGTTTTACCACGGTGATTACCATGGCCAATACCAAGCCTCCGGTGGACAATGTGGAGACGCTTCAGTATGTGCTGGAAGAGGGGAAAAAGACCGGCATCCATGTGCTCCCCGCCGCCTGCATCACCAAGGGCATGGCGGGAAAAGAGCTCACCGATCTGGAAGCACTGTGCCAGACCGGAGCGGCAGGATTCACCGATGACGGCATTCCTCTGCTGGACAGCGGCCTGTGCCGCAAGGCCATGGAGTGGGGAAGAAAGCTGCACAAACCCCTGAGCTTCCATGAAGAGGACCCGGCCTTCATCGGTGAAAACGGCATCAACCGAGGCAAAGCTTCGGAACGCCTGGGGATTTTCGGTTCTCCTGCCGTGGCGGAGGATTCTTTGGTGGCCCGGGATTGTATGCTGGCCCTGGATACTGGAGCCAAAGTGAATATTCAGCACATCAGCTCCAAAAACGCTGTGGCCATGGTGCGTCTGGCCAAAAGCCTGGGGGCTCATGTGACGGCGGAAGTCACCCCCCACCATTTTACTCTTACCGAAGAGGCGGTGGCCCAGCACGGGGCCATGGCCAAGATGAACCCGCCCCTCCGCACAGAGGAGGACCGGCAGGCCTTGATTGAGGGGCTGAAAGACGGCACCATTGACATGATCGCCACCGACCACGCTCCCCATTCTCAGGAAGAGAAGGGGACAGAGCCTTTGTGGAAGGCTCCCAGCGGCATCATCGGTTTGGAGACCGCTCTGGCTCTGGGCATCACCGAGCTGGTGGAAAAAGGACACCTGACCCTGGTGCAGCTGATGGAGAAGATGAGCCTGGCACCGGCCCGTCTGTATGATCTGGACGCCGGGTATCTGGCCGCCGGAGGTCCTGCCGATCTGGTGCTCTTTGATCCCTGCGAAAGCTGGGAAGTGACCGAAGAAGAGCTGCGTTCCCGCAGCAAGAATACCCCCTTCTTGGGCCGCCGTCTTACCGGCCGGGTGAAATATACCATCTGCCAGGGGAAGGTGGTCTATGTCCATCAGGGCTGAGGCGGTCTTTTCTTTAAGCGGTAGGCAATCAGCTCAGGGCTGACCCCGAAGGCCTGGGCCAGCTGGGGGATGGTGCAGCCGTCGTATTCCTCCAGAGTGCTGTCGTCGATGAGCAGGCAGACGGCGAAGCGGCTGGCCTCCCATTCATAGCGGCTGATGGGGAACAGGGTGTTTTGGCGCAGAAAGGGCGTGTTGGCCTTGGGGTGGAGGATGGCATGGCCCAGTTCATGGGCGCAGGTGAATCGCCGTTGGTTTTCCTCCAGATTGCTGTTGAGATGGATGACCTGGTGCCGATAACTGCAGCTGTAATAGCCTCGGATGGAGCCCAAAGGCTCGGTGATCAGGATGATATGGCGCAGGCGGGCGATCTCAAAGGGGTCCCGGGTACCATAGCGGCGAACCAGACGGGAAACGATTTGGTGGACCATAGGGCTTCACCTCATCCTTCGGTATTTTTTAGGGGTAAATTTTTCTTTGGCCAGGGCTTTGGTCACTTCCAGCTGCCGCCGGAGACTGGACACCAGCAGACGGCGGGTGGGGTTGTCCAAGGGTTCGCCGTCGAACATCAGCGCCCCTTCGCCGCCCTCCAAAAGGGCCAGCATGGCCGAAAGCCGCCGGTCGATCTGCCGTCGGTCCCGGGGAGTGAGAAAGCTCCCTCGCTCCCGGTTTCGCCGCGGGCGGCAAGAGTTGGTTTTCCGATCCATGGTGCTCCCTCCTTACAGATGAAAAGAAATGGAAAGAAAGGAAAAGGTTTCCTTTCTTTCACAATAGCATAATTACTGTCCCATAAACAGGACAAAGGCCTGAGGATCACCGGCAGCGTACAGGTTTTGCAACATATAAAAAAGTGGCCATTGGGCCACTTTTTTATATGTACAAGCCGTGGCGGACAAGCTGTGCCGCCACGGCTGGGA
>CALLCY010000102.1:0-5348 GCA_938000015.1 uncultured Clostridia bacterium | reverse complement strand
CTGGCCCCTTGAGAAGTGTAAAAACCGACGCACAGGTCGCCGGTTTTTACAAATTGATAAACGAAGGGCCAACAGGTGCTTTTCATCATATGGGCTTCCAACCGTCTGCAACACTCCGCAATCGGGGTGTTTTTTTCTTGACATTTTGGTTTAATAGTGTTAAACTCAAAATGTAGTTTAAAATCATTAAACCAATAGATCAAGGAGGTGATCCCATGGAACGGAAACTGGGTGTGGTGGAAGAGCGGCTGGCCCAGCTGATCTGGGACCATGCCCCACTGCCCTCCGGCCAGCTGGTAACCCTGTGCAGCGATGCCTTTCAGTGGAAAAAATCCACCACTTACACCATGCTGCGCCGCCTGTGTCAGCAGGGCCTTTTTGAAAACCGGGACGGGCAGGTGCGTCCCCTGATGAGCCAGGAGGACTTTCTGGCTCTGCAAAGCCAGGATTTTGTGAAAGAGACCTTCGGCGGCTCCCTGCCCCACTTTCTCGCCGCCTTCACTTCCCGCACAAAATTAAGTCCGGAGGAAATCGAAAGTCTGGAACAGATGATTCGCCAATGGAAGGAGTGAGCACTGTGATGAAAACTCTCTTTCTGACCCTGAGCCAAGGATGGCTGGAGATCGCTGTGGCCGTGGGCCTTGTGCTTTTGCTGCGGCTTTGTCTCCGCCCCTTCCCCAAGTATCTCACCTGCCTTTTGTGGCTGGGTGTGCTGTTTCGCCTTCTCTGTCCCTTTTCTCTGCCAAAGGCCGCGAGCCCTCTTCCGGCCATCCCCACACCGGAAATCCCACTGCCATCGGCCCTCACCGGTCTCCCTCAGCCTGCGCCAGCGGCCGGATCTTTCGACTGGCTGGGTCTTCTGTCCTTGCTCTGGCTGGCCGGATTGGCTTTTTTCCTTTTGAAAGGGCTGCTTTCTCTCCTTTCTTTAAAAAAGCGGCTAAAGGGAGCCCAAAAGCTATGTGACAACATCTATGTTTCCTCCTGCATTCCCACGCCCTTTGTCTTTGGGATTTTCCGGCCTGTGATCCTTCTCCCGGCCCACACACCGGAAGCCATGCGTCCTTTTGTCATCGCCCACGAAAGAAGCCACATCGCCCGGCTGGATCATGTGTTCAAACCCTTATTCTATCTGGCCGCCTGCATTTATTGGTTCCATCCCCTGGTGTGGGTCGCCTTTTTCCTCTTTGCCCAAGATATAGAGATGGCCTGCGACGAAAAAACCATCCGTTCGTTTTCTTCGGAAGAGAAAAAAGACTATTCTTTTTCCCTGCTGGCTTTATCGGCACCGAACCGGGCCGTATTCCCTCCCGCATTCGGACAGGTCAGCCCCCAAAAGCGCATCCGCCGGGTGCTTTCTTTCCGCAAACCCGCTGCCTGGATTCTAACTCTTCTGACGGCAGGTATTTTGATTTTGTGCCTGGTTTTCCTCTTTAGTCCCCGGTCTTCCCCCTCTGTCCAGGCCGAAGACGGCCGGTATCTGGCCTTCCTGTCCCATCTAGATTCTTCCACTTCCTCCCTCTCTTTAGACAAGGCCCAATGGATCACCGATACCGACACCCAGGAAATGGAGAAAGCCGGGATCACTCCGGAAGATATGCCGGGTGGGTTTTATCTCCACAATCCGGAAACCCAATGGGAAAGCGTTTCGGTAAGTCCCCAGGTGACCTGTACTTACCTGGACCCGGATGGCAATTTTGAAAGCCGGGAATGTGAGGATTTCTCCCAATTTGCCCAGTTATTTGAAAGCCAGGATTATTTCCAGGCAAGCCCCTACTGGATTACCGTCCAGCAAGGGTCTGTCACGCAGATTCAGCAGCAATATGTGCCCTGATCCAAACAAAAGAACGCCCCAGGCCGCAGCCTGGGGCGCTCTTTTCTGTTAAAACCACTGGCGATGGAACATTCCATCCCGATCCACCCGCTGGAAGGTGTGGGCGCCGAAATAATCCCGCTGGGCCTGGATGAGGGAAGCAGACCCCACCGGGTCCCGCAGGCCGTCATAATAGCTCAAGGCGCTGGAAAAGGCAGGCAGAGCCACCCCGCTGAGAGCACCCCAGGCCACCACCTGGCGGAGAGAGAGAACATACTCTCCCATCTTCCGGGAAAAAGCCGGATGCAGCAGCAGATTGGACAGATCCGGCTGTTCCTCATAGGCTTTTCGGATGTCATTCAAAAACCGTGCTCTGATGATGCACCCACCCCGGAACATGGCGGCCACCCGGTCCAGTTTTAGCTTCCAGCCATATTCCTGCCCGGCCCGGCTCATCAAAGCAAAGCCCTGGGCATAGGCACAGACCTTGGCACAATACAAAGCCCGGCGCAGAGTCTCCGCCATATCCTGTTCCTCTTTCATCACAAAGGCAGCCGTTCCATTTTCCAGCACCTGGGCAGCCTTCTGCCGCTCTTCCTCCTGGGCAGAAAGGTACCGGGCAAAAACGGCCTGGGCGATGGTGGGCACCGGCTGACCCAGATCCAGCCCTTCCATGGTGGTCCATTTGCCGGTGCCTTTGTTCCCCGCCCGACCTCGGATCACATCCACCATGGGCTTGCCTGTCTCTTCGTCCCACTGGGAAAGGATATGGCCGGTGATCTCCACCAAATAGCTTTCCAGTTCCCCCTGGTTCCATTCTTCAAACAGCGCTGCCAGTTTTTCCGGCGTCCAGCCCGCCCCTCGGCGCAGCAGATAAACACATTCGGCGATCAGCTGCATATCGGCATATTCAATGCCGTTGTGGACCATTTTCACAAAATGCCCGGCGCCATCCCCTTCCAGAGGCGTACAGCAGGGCTCTCCCTCCGCCTGGGCCGCCGCCGGAAGGAGCAGCGGTGCAATCAGCGGCCACACCTGCTGGGAGCATCCCGGCATGATGGCCGCCCCGTGTCTGGCCCCTTCCTCGCCGCCGGAGATCCCGGCCCCTACAAAAACGATCCCTTTCTCCCGGCACCGCTTGGCCCGGTTCTGGGTGTCTTTGAAATAGGAATTTCCGCCGTCGATGATCACATCCCCTGGCTCCAGCAAACCTAGAAGGCTTTCCAAAAGTCCATCCACTGCCTGCCCGGCCTTGACCATCAGAATGATTTTCCGAGGCCGCTCCAAAGCACTGCACAGCTCTTTCAGGGTGTAAAAGGGATGCAGATTTTCTCCTTCATACCCCTTCATGCGTTCATCGGTCACCTGGCCGGTGCGGTTATAAATCCCCAGACGCACGCCCTTTTCCCCCAACTGCTGGGCCAGATTCCAGCCCATCACCCCCAGGCCGATGAGCCCGCCCTGACAGGTTTTTTCCTTTTCCATGATCATTCCCCTTTCCCTTGTTCCAAACGGCGGTATAGCTCCTGATAGCAGCCATAGGCTTCCTGCCATGCGCCCCTGTTTTCCTTCCGGGGCTCATAGCGGCGCACCGGTTCCATCCCCTCCAGCAACTGACCGAACTGCACTTTTCCCCGATTTTCCATGGCCAAGTAGGCCGCTCCCAACAAGGTTGACTCGGTCTCCCGGGGCACCTGGATGGGGCAATCAAAGAGGTCGGCCTGCATCTGAAGCCATACCGCAGAGCGGGCATAGCCGCCCCCGGCCACCAGTTCTCCCGGGACAAATCCCCGCGCTCCCAACAGCCGGTAAATGCTGTACAGCCGGAAGAGCACCCCTTCCATGGCGGCCCGGGCCATGTGCTCGATGCCGTGGAAGGGACGCAGACCGTGCATCCCGCCGGTGGCGGCACTGTTCCAATCGGGGGAACGCTCGCCGGTAAGAGCCGGGGACATCACCAGCCCTTCACATCCCACCGGCACTTTTTCGGCCCACTGGTCAAACAGAGCATAGACCCCCGCCTGATCTCCACCCAAGGGCACAAAGAACCGATCCCGCAGCCATTTGAGCACCAGTCCCCCATTGTTGATGGAGCCTCCCACCGCCCACATCTCCGGCCGGAAGGCATAGCACCAAAGGCTCAGCCCTTCATCCTCATAGGGCACAGGAAGCATGGTGCGCAAAGCGCCGCTGGTGCCGATGTTGGTGGTCATTCTTTCTTGCGAAAAGACCCCCGCTCCCACATTGGCCAGCACGCCATCGGTAGACCCTAGCACAAAGGGGGTATCTGCCAGAATCCCCAGCTTTTCCGCCATAAAGGTAGGCAGGGACGGAAGAGCGCTGGTGCAGGGACGCAGCATCCCCAAACGGTCTTTTTCCGCCCCCACCAGGGCCAGCATCTCTTCCTCCCATTCTCCCCGGCTCATCTGAAGCAGCCCCATAGAAGATGCGTCGGACAGATCCACCACATCTTCTCCCCACAGCCGGTGCACCAGAAATTCCTTCAGCGTCACCAAATGGGCCGCTTTTTCCCACACCTGGGGCCGGTGGTTTTTGAGCCAAAGCATCTTGGCCGCCGGGCTCATGGGGTGGGAAAAGCGGCAGCCGGTCTTTTTGTAAAGGGAGGGGGTCTGGGGCAGACTGCCCAGCATCCGGCCTTCCTGAGCGGCCCGGCTGTCGGCCCAGGTAAAAACCGGAGTCAAGGGATTCCAATCCTCGTCCACCGCCAAAAGGGAATGCATATAAACACTGAGCCCCACGCCCTGGGGCTTTCCCTTTGCAGCGCACTGGTTCAAAGCCCTGCAAAAAGCCTGCCACACCTCTTCCGGGTCCTGCTCGGCTGCTCCCTGGCTGTCGGTAAACAGGCTCAGCTCCTGCTGGCTCATCCACAGCCGCCGGCCCGCTTCGTCAAAGGCTCCGCACCGCAGGCTGGAGGTGCCGATGTCCACGCCAAAGTAAACTTCCATGGGTTCCTCCCTTCAAACTTTGCTTTTTTTGCTCTCTTTTCTTTTTATCTTGACAAAAAGAGCTTAGTTGTAAAGTTTTAATTACTTTTTGTTGAATTTTCGACATCTTTCCCCATCTTTCTCCCTTATCCACAGGTTGGGGATCAAAGAGGAAATCTTGTGCTGTCAACAAGTTGTCCACAGTATCCACAGAGTTGTCCACAGTTTACACCCTGTTGCCCACAACAGCCTATTCGCCCGTGTATAAACAGGATGTTATGAAAGCTTTTTTCAATAAAAGCGTTCTTTGTCCATAGAGCGGAACTGGACAGCTTCAGCAATGTGCTCGGCCCCCACCTGTTCGCTCCCCGCCAGATCGGCGATGGTACGGGCCACTTTCAACACCCGGTCATAGGAGCGGGCCGTCAGGCCCAGGGTCTGAAAAGCCGCCCGCAACAGCTGCTCTCCTTCCCGGTCCGGCCGGCAATACCGGTCCATCAGTCCAGGCGTCAGACGGCTGTTGCAATGGATGCCCAAGCCCCGATACCTCTTGTTCTGGAAAAGCCACACCTTATTAGCCCGCCCCCGGATGC
>CALLCY010000101.1:0-5557 GCA_938000015.1 uncultured Clostridia bacterium | reverse complement strand
CATCCTGGAGGGCAAACGGCTGTTTTTCGTGGGCATGACCGTGGTGATGATCCTGCTCATGCTCATCCTGCTGAAAAAAGGCTATATCGTGGGCCTTTGGGGCAAAATCGCTGCCGCTTTCGTCATCGGCGGCGCCTTGGGCAACGGCATCGACCGGGTGCTGCGGGGCTATGTGGTGGATATGTTCGAAGTGCGCTTCATCCGCTTCGCCATCTTCAATGTGGCCGATATCTTCATCACCGTGGGCGGCGTGATGCTGGTGATCTATTTCCTCTTCCTGGAGGGCAAAACCCTGGGAGGGAAGGAATGATGGACGAGCGCATCACCCTCACCGTGCCGGAAACGATGGCCGGGAGCCGGTGCGATGTGTTCCTGGCATCTATGGTGCCGGAGCTGTCCCGCTCGGCCGCCCAGCACCTTCTGGAAGAGGGCATGGTGACAAAAGGGGACAAACCCCTGGGCAAAAAGGACAAAATGGCGGCAGGGGACATCCTCCAGGTGACCTTGCCCCAGCCCAAAGCCACCCAAGCCCAGCCGGAGGACATCCCCCTGGACATCGTCTATGAAGATGAAGATGTGGTGGTGGTCAACAAGAAAAAGGGCATGGTGGTCCATCCGGCGGCGGGAAACGAGGAAGGGACCCTGGTCAACGCCCTGCTCCACCACTGCGGCGACAGCCTGTCGGGCATCGGCGGGGAATTGCGTCCCGGCATCGTCCACCGCATCGACAAGGACACCAGCGGCCTTCTCATCGTAGCCAAAAACGACAGCGCCCATCGAAATCTGTCCGAGCAGCTTTCCGACCACTCCCTCCACCGGGAATATGAGGCGGTGGTGCTGGGGCGGCTGCGGGAAGAGGAGGGCACCATCGACAAGCCCCTGGGCCGCAGCCCCAAGGACCGGAAAAAGATGGCGGTGGTGCCCGATGGCAAGCGGGCCGTGACCCATTACCGGGTGCTGGGGCGATACCAGGGCTATACCCATGTGCTCTGCCGCCTGGAAACCGGCCGCACCCACCAGATCCGGGTGCATATGGCATCCCTGGGTCATCCCATCGCCGGAGACCCGGTGTATGGCAGCCGGGGGGACAAATCGGGTCTGCAAGGCCAGTGCCTCCACGCCCGGCGGCTGATCTTCCGCCATCCCCGTACCGGGGAGGAAATGCGTCTGGAGTGCCCGCTGCCCGAGGATTTTGCCGCTTTTCTGGCAAAACTGCGGAAAGAAAGCGAAGAATAGAAAAAGACCAGAAAGGGGAAGGGAACATGGGACGATTTGACGGGGTGATGATCCTCACCGATATGGATGGCACCCTCCTCAATTCCCAGCGTCAGCTGAGCCGGGGCAACCAGGAGGCCGCCCGGTATTTTATGGAGCAGGGGGGCCTTTTTTCGGTGGCCACCGGAAGAGCCAAACGGGCCATGGAATATTTTATGCCGGAGCTTACGATCAACGCTCCGGCGGTGCTTTTCAATGGCTCGGTGGTCTATGATTTTGAAAAAAACGCCCCGGTGTGGGAAAAGCCCCTGGAAGAAAAAACGGCCTGGGACTTTGCCCGGGACATGATGGAGCGCTTTCCCTTCCTGGGCTTTGAGGTCTTTCTGGCCGATGGGGAGTTTGTGGCAAGAAGCAACCCCATCACCGAAAAGCACTTTGTTTCCATCCGCCTGCCCCTGGTGGAGCGGCCTTTGGAGCAGATCCCCCAGCCTTGGGTGAAGTTCAATCTCACCGGCGAGCCGGAGAAAATGGGGCCGGTGGCCGAATACGCCCAAAAACGGTATGGGGAAGAGTATTTCATGCAGTTTTCCTCCCCCTATTTTTATGAGGTGATGGCTAAGGGGGCCAACAAGGGCACCGGTGCTGAGACGGTGTGCCGCATCAAGGGCATCGACCAGCGCCATCTCTACACCCTGGGGGACAACCTGAACGACAAGGAACTGATGGAATGTGCCGCTTTGTCCTTTGCTCCGGAAAATGCCGCCCCCGCCATCCAGCAGATCGCCGGGCGCATCCTGCCCCACTGCGACAAGGACACCCTGGCCGCCGCCGTACAGGTGCTGGAAGGGATGTATCCTTAAAATTTGCTGAAATCTTTCGTTTTTTGAAAGGAAAAATTCACCCTTTGTTCGTTTGTTTTCCCCGGTGAAAAGTGGTAAAATGAACACAGGAAAACACCCACCAAGAAAGTCAGGTGCGCCTATGAAAAACAAACGATTCATCGTCTTTTTGACGGCTTTGTCCCTAACGGCTTCCCTCTCTCTGCCCGCCGCAGGGGCCGACGCTCCCTCCGACTGGGCCAAAATCGAGGTGGAAAGCGCCATCTCCCAGGGCCTTGTGCCAAAGGACCTGCAAAGCAGCTATCAGACCCCCATCACCCGCCAGGAGTTCTGCCGCCTGGTTGTGACCATGGTGGAAGTGGTGGAGGAAAAGCCCATCGCTCAGGTGCTCTCTGACCGGGGTCTGGCAACCAAGGAAAACGCCTTTTCCGATACCCAGGACGATTACGCGGAAAACGCCTGTGCCCTGGGCATCGTCAATGGCTATGAGGACGGCACTTTCCGTCCCCAGGGCAGCATCCCCCGCCAGGAGGCGGCCAAGATGCTCTATGAGACCGCCAAGGTGCTGGAATACACCGGCTCCGGCGGCTCCCTCACTTTCTCCGACCGGGATGATATCGCCTCCTATGCGGTGACGGCGGTGAAGTTTGCTTCTTTCACCGGCGTGATGAAGGGCGTGGAGGACGGCCGTTTCGATCCCTCCGGGCTTTACACCCGCCAGCAGGCCTACATTACCATGGACCGGCTCCTGTCGGTGCTGGAAGGGGAGAGCGCAGGGGGAGAAATGGCTGCCACCCAGATTTTCAACCAGTGCTCTCCGGCGGTGTGCTATGTGGAGGTCTATGACCAGGCGGGTAAGGTCGCCGGCACAGGCAGCGCCTTTGTAGTAACGGAAGACGGCAAGCTGATCACCAATTACCATGTGATCCAGGATGTGTACTCTGCCCGGGTGAAGTTCCCCGATGGCAAGACCTATCCGGTGGAAAGCGTGCTGGCCTATGATGTGCAGCGGGATGTGGCCGTGTTGCGCATAGACGCCAAGGGCCTGACCACCCTGCCTTTGGGCGATTCCGATACCCTGGTCAGCGGCCAGACGGTGTACACCATCGGCAGCCCCCAGGGTCTGGACAACACCATCGCCAATGGCATTGTCTCTGCCACAAACCGGGTGGTGGAGGGGCAGGAGTACATCCAGACCACCGCCCCCATCTCGCCGGGCAGCAGCGGCGGCGCATTGGTGGACAGCTTCGGCCGGTGCGTGGGCATCACCAGCGGCACCCTCGGCGGCCAGAACCTGAACTTTGCCGTGCCCATCAACGATGCCAAGGAATATCTGGACAAAAACCAGCCCATCACTCTGGAAGATCTGGCCCAGAAAAGTAGCCAGGTCACCGGCCTGCAAGTGACGCTGATGGGGGAGAAGGCCACCTACACCGGTGAGGTGCTGGGCGGGGCCACCCCCCACGGAGAAGGACGGGCGGAATGGGCCGACGGCAGCTATTACGAAGGCTCCTTCCAGCAGGGGATGCCTTGGGGTAAGGGCACCTATTATAAAAACCAGGATCAGAGCCTGTATACCGGCGATTTCTATGCTGGATTTGCCCAGGGAGACGGGATGCTGAAATACGGCAACGGCGACCAGTACGAAGGGCAGTTTTCCGGTGGACAGATGCACGGCAAAGGCACCTACACCTTCAAAAGCGGCGACCAGTACACAGGCCAGCTGGCTTTCGGCACCTTCCAGGGCGAGGGAACCTACACCTATGCCACCGGTGAGAAATACATCGGACAGTTTGAAAACAACAAATTCCACGGCTATGGCCGCTTCTATGGCACCACCGGCAAGCTGGAGCGGGAGGGCTATTGGGAGCAGGGCTCCTTCAAGGGAGGAACTCAGGCCGCTTAGTGTCCTTCCTGGCAGAGGCGGGGCATTTCATCCCTTGTGATGCGGAAGAGGATGTGCTGGGTGTCCTGGAGCTTGTCCCCGTAGTGTACCGTTTTCCAGGGGGTCATTCCCACTCGCCGGGCCACATTCTGGGAGGGCAGGTTGTCGTGCTTGATGATGCTGTACAGCGCCGGGGCCGAAAGCTGCTCAAAGCCATAGTCCCGGCAGGCCCGGGCCGCTTCGGTGGCGTAGCCCTGGTGCCAGTGGCGGCGCTCAAACAGATAGCCGATCTCCAAAAAGGACAGTCCGTCCAGCTCCTGGGGCACCAGGCCGCATTGGCCGATGACTTCCCCGGTTTCCAGAAGCTCCGCCGCCCACAGCCCCACGCCAAAACGGGCATAGCGGCGGAGGTTTCTTTCGATCCAGGCCTGGATGTCCGGAATGGAAAAGGTGCGCTCATAGGCACGCATGGCGATGGGGTCGCCCATGGTGCGCTGAAGGGCAGGGGCGTCCTCCAGAGTCAGGGGGCGCAAATGCAGCCGGGGCGTGACGAGAGAAAAAGTGCTGGACATAGAAAAAGACCTCTTTTCCGCCGGTTGATTTTATTCCGGCAATGGTTTATCCTAGTAAGAAGGGAATAGCCTGCTTTTTATTATGGACAATAGGAGAAATTTTGTCAAAGGGAAGACGGATACGATATGAATATTGATTTTGGCGCGAAATTCAAGAAATGCCGCAAGGACAAAGGCTTGAGCATTGCCATGCTGGCCGAGAAGGCCGGGGTCAGCCCCGGCATGATCAGCCAGATCGAGCGGAATACCACAGTGCCTTCCATTTATGTGTTCTGGAAGCTGTGCAATGCTTTGGGGGAGAGCGTGGCCTCCTTCTTTGAGGAGGATAAGCAGAAGAACAAGGTGACATTGGTGCGGGCCGGGGAGCATCGGACGGTGTCCGGCGCGGGAAACGAGTACGCCCTGCTCACCCCCGATCCCGACCGGCGGATCGAGATGTACAAGGTGGTGTTCCACCGTCAGCCCGACCAGAAGCCGGTGCTGGCTTCTCACGAGGGCGCCGAGTGCGGGTATATCATCTCCGGCACTCTGCGGGTGATCACCGAGGAGGAGGAGTATGTGCTCCATCCCGGCGACAGTATTTATTTTGAAAGTACCATTCTCCATTATCTCCAGAATGCCGGGGATGAGGAGGAGTGCGTGGCCGTCTGGGGCGAAGTTCCCTTTACCTGGTAGGCGGAGTGCCTCCGCTGTCAAAACTCTCCCAGGCTGTATGCGTTGTGAGCCTGGATGCTCCGGGTGTGATAAACCATCACCCGGGAGGAGCTGCTTTGCAATCCTGGGCGGAGTGCCGCAGATAGACCTGATGAATGATGGGGCTTCACAATCCCCCCAGCATGGCCCTGCCATGCTGTCCCCCCTTTGCACAAGGGGGGCTGCGGTGCGGGAGCACCCCTTGACTGCCCAGGCACTGGGCCGCTGCCGCGCTGGGCAACAGAGCTTAGTCTGGTTGTGTTCACCCAGGCAAAAAGGCACTCTTATGCAAGGGGGTGTTCCTGGGGCACTTGGCACCGGCGGGGACCCCGCCGGGAGGCTGGAAAAAGGTC
>CALLCY010000100.1:0-4010 GCA_938000015.1 uncultured Clostridia bacterium | reverse complement strand
GGTGTGACCAAGCTGGCCCGCGAACGGGCAAAGAAGGCGAACCTGCACAACAAGAGGCTGCGGTTGTCTGTGGAGCACATTTTTGCTGCCCATCCTGTTGGTTCTGGTGCTTTTCGTCCTTTTCTCCGGTGTGGGGAATGTGCTTCACGGCGGTTCCTTCCTCTCTTCGGGAAGCGGGGACATCACCCGCTCCGCTGTCAAGCGGGAGCCTTTGGACAAGGCCTATGTGAACGAAACTGGCTATTATACCGATGAGCTGGGCTGGGTTCGCAGCAGCAGTACATTGGAAAAGGGCATGAAGGCATTTTTCCAGAAAACCGGCGTGCAGCCCTATCTGTACATCACCGATACGGTCAATGGCACCACTTCTCCCACTTCGTCGGATATGGAAGCGGCTTGTCAGGCGCTGTATGATGAGCTGTTCACCGATGAGGGACATATGCTGCTTTTGTTCCAGGAGTACAATTCTTCAGGGAATTACAATATGTGGTATGTGTGCGGCAAGCAGGCCAAAACCGTGCTGGACGATGAGGCCATGGACATCCTGATGGATTATGTGGATCATTACTACTATTCCGATCTGGATGAGGACGAGATGTTTGCCCAGGCTTTCCAGAAGGCGGGAGACCGGATCATGTCGGTGACCCGTCCGGCCTGGATGATGCCTGCCATCATTCTGGGCGTGGTGCTGCTGGTGGCGCTGCTGTATAGCTGGTGGAAAAAGGCCAAGCAGCAGAAGAATCTGGAGGCCGAACAGACCAAAAAGATCCTGGAGACCGATCTGGGAACCTTTGAGGACAACGAGCTGAAAGATCTGGAAAACAAATACAAATAAGCAAAAAATAAGGCCCGGCATCTGCCGGGCCTTGTGCTTTAGGGGAGGGAAGGATATGGATATTCGATTGGAGAAGTGGGGCATGGAGGATGAAGCGGCGCTGGCCTTTTTGATGGACAGAGCCGACCGGCGGTATCTCAGCGACCGGCTGCCCAAGCCCTATACCCTGGAGAACGCCCAATGGTGGCTGGATATGGTGGTCCAGCAGGAGGGGAAAACCGGTTTGTTCCGCAAGATTTTAGTGGATGGGCACATCGTGGGGAACATTTCCGCCGAGGGCCAGGAGGATATCTACCGGAAAGACGCTGTACTGGGCTATGTGCTGGACAGAGAGCAGTGGGGCCGGGGAATCATGAGCCGGGCGGTGGAGCTGTTCTGTCCGCTGGTCTTTGCCGGGCTGGATGTGCTGCGGCTCAGCGCCCGGGTGATGGAGGAGAACATCCCTTCCCGCCGGGTGCTGGAAAAGAACGGTTTTCAGCTGGAAGGCGTGGTGAAAATGGGAGCCTGGAAAGAGGAAAGAGCCCACGACCTCTGGCTTTATGGCAAGCTGAAAAATCAGAGTGGACTTTAGCCTTCTCTGTCATCGGCACCTGGCAAGGTAAGATAGGTCAGCTCAGACACCGCCTTGGGGGTGCACAGGCAAAAGCCGTGGCCCAATGGCGCCGGGAGAAGGGAAAGATGCAGTCCGGGAAAGCAGGGGAAAGTTCCTTTCTCATCCACCAGGGAGAAGGTGGGCAGGCCCTGGGACAAGCCCCGGCCAGTGTATTTGATATAGCTTTCTTTGGCGCTCCACAGGGGGAAGAAGGCATCGGGATGGGCCTTCAGGTATTCCTGCTCCAAGGGGTGGAAAAAACGCCGGGAGAGGGCCTCTTTGCGGCAGGGACGGGCAATCTGGTAATCCAGTCCCAGAGGCGCATCCCCAAAGGCGCACATCCAGGTGTCACCGCTGTGGGTGATGGAAAAATGGAGCTGCGGAAAAGCAGGGAAATAAGGCTTTCCCCATTCTCCAAAGGCCAAGGGCTCTGTGATCGGCTCTTTTCCCAGATAGACACCGGCTCCTTGGCGGAGCAGAGTATGGGAAGAGGCGGCAGAGAGAGAAGAAGTGACCAAAAGCACTTTCATGGCATATCACCTTTCAAAACAGCCCCCAAGGCATTGCCTTGGGGGCTGTTGTTTTTGGAAAATTTCCCGCTATCCCAGATAGCAGGAGCGGCCCTGGGGAAGAGCGCTGCCCTCCGGCAAAGCCAGGGCAATGCGGCAGGAGGAACCGTTCTCCACCTGAGCGATCAGGTTTTGCACAAAGGCATCGGTTTCGCTCTGTGCATTGACCAGCAGAGCGTCGCAGTATTCCCGCAGCTGCATGGGATTCTGGCCGGCCATGGCGTCGGTGAGGCTCTGGGCGGCGGTGCCGCTCAGCTCCACTGTCACGGTCATTTCACCAGCGGCCTGCTGAAGCTGCTGGAGCAGCTGGGTGGTGAGGGCCTCCTTGTCGGCATCCTTGTCGGTGACGATGAGATTGGTTTTGCCCCGGGGCGGATAACCCAGGTCGCTGAGGATCACGCCATCAAAGCCCAGGCTCTGGCAGGAGGCCAGCAGCTGACCGATATATTCCCCGGTCTGAGGGGCGGAAGAAGCCAGCCAGGTGATGTTGTCGTAATCCATCCACACAGCGCCGCTTTGGGTGCGCAGAGCGTTGTCCCGCAGGGCACGGGGCACGATGTTGTCCCGGCAGACCGACAGCCGGGCGGTGAGGGAGAAGCCGGCCTCTTTCAATTCCGTCAGTCCTTCGGCCACTCCATCATAGGGTTGTGCCGAACCGGCTTGCTGGGCGATGGCCGAATCGGTGGGAATTCCCACCCGGCCGCTTTCTTCCTTCACAGTGAACATCAGAGCGCCGCAACCGGCGTTCCAGGCCTGGTTCATCAGCTGGCTGCGATAGTTTGCGTCACCAATGCGGGAAAGATCCCCTTCCATGGCAGTGACAGCGGGAGCAGATTCCGAGGGCGTTTTCTCTTCGTCCTTGTCTTCTGGATCTTTGTTTTCTTCTTCATCTTTTTCCGAGCCGTCATCCACCACCAGGGGCACATCTTCCGGTGTGGTAGGCTCTTTCCCCGATAGGAAGGGGAAGTCAAAATAAAAACCGTCAGCCGTGTAGACAATGTGTTCCTGGAGATAGAAGTATCCACCGGCCAGAATCCCTGCCGTGATGAGAAGCACCAGCAGCAGGATGAGAAGCCGGCGGCCTTTTTTCCGGCCACGGCCATAATAAATCGAATGAGTGGAGTTGATGCCCTTGCGCGCCACAGCTCCCGCCTCCTTTGCTTTCCGAAAAACTCATTTCTTATATACTATATGAAATGAACGCCAGTTTCAACCGGAAAATGGTGAATTTTAGAGGAACGGTGAAAAATCGGTATAGAAAAGAGAAAAATTCAAAAAAAGAAGGCATTCTTCGGGTTGTAGAAAATCACGCAGCAAGAGAAGTCCTTTTGCACCTCTTAAGGGGCAAATGTGGCCAATCGGCTGCGCACAGACCCTTGCAAAAACTGAAAAAGTGGCCTGAACCACTTTTTCGATATACAAAAAGAAGGCCCGAAGGCCCTCTTTTTTGGTTTAAAATTACAGTGCCGACTGACGGGTTTCGCTGGTGATGGAGCTGGCCCGGACAATGAGCTTCCGGGGGCACACCGCCACGCATTCGCCGCAGTTGACGCATTTGTCGTAATCGATGGAGGCCAGATTATCCACCACATGGATGGCGTCGTGCTTACAGGTCTTCTGGCACAGGGTACAACCGATACAGCCGATGTTGCAGTTTTCCCGCAGCACCGGGCCACGGTCGTGGGAGGAGCAGGAGACGAATACATCCTGCTTTTCCGAAACCAGGGAGATCAGATGCCGGGGGCAGGAGGAGACGCACAGGCCGCAAGCACGGCATTTGTCTGCCTGTACCACCGCAACGCCGTTGACCACATGGATGGCGTCATAGGGGCAGGCCTTTTCGCAGGTGCCATAGCCCAGGCAGCCATAGGCACAAGCCAGGTCGCCGGAGCCCACTTTGGAGGCGGCCAGGCAGTCCTGGATGCCTTCGTATTCAAATTTCCGCTTGGCATTGTGGCCGCCGCGGCAGTTCACATGGGCCACTTTCCGGTCCTGTGCAGAGGCTTCCACGCCC
>CALLCY010000099.1:0-12501 GCA_938000015.1 uncultured Clostridia bacterium | reverse complement strand
AAACCCTGGAAGAACATCTGGAGGAAATTCTTGACCAGCTGTGCAACCAGCTCCCAGAGCGTGAGTATGAGCGCATCTCGAAAGCGATCTGGAGGGAACGGGAACAGAACCAGTGAGGGATACGCACAAAGTATAAAAGAGACACCGTCATCGTAGCGGTGCCTCTTTTTTTACACAAGACCAAAATGCCGAAACGCCTCTATCACCAATGCTTCTTTTTCAGGACGGTGGCGTGGCTCAGCATATTTGCCGGATGCTTTCCGTCCTGAGTACTTGCATTGCGCAAGTCCGCAGCGTTGCTTGGCGCGAGAAATATCGAGATTTGTTACGACTTCACCGTAGGCGACTTGCACCCACGCACGAATTTCGTCGTATGTGGCCTTGTGTGTCTGTTGCCGGCTTTCTGTATCGTAGTCAGCAATTTGAGCTACGATACGACAAAGCCCATCTGGTTGTGGTGCGATCGTTAAGGTGTTCGCATACCTTTCATCTGGTGGAGGTGAGGGGAATCGAACCCCTGTCCGAAAACCGATCCACAGGTCCTTCTCCGGGCGCAGACGATCTTTTACATTCCCGCAGGGCAACGCCGCTCGTCAGGCTTTACCCATTGGTAGCTTCATGATGCATGGCACGCTCAAAGCTTTGCGTACTCACGGACGCCACTAATCCACGCCCTCATCCGGCTCGTGGCCCTTCCGGCGAGGACGGCCGCCTTTAATTAGGCAGCGTAAGCTACTTTAGAGTTGTTGTTTAATTTATAAACTGCACATTTTAAAGAGGGTATGCGCCTCTGCCCGCTAAACCTGTTTCAGAGTCCCCGTCGAAACCTGGGCACCCCCAAAACAAAATCACAACTCTTTAGGGCGGATATGTTACCGCCGCTCTTTCATGGTCCGGTCGATCTCCCGCTGGGCATCCCGCCGGGCAATACTCTCCCGCTTGTCATGGAGCTTTTTGCCCTTGCACAGCCCGATGGAAATCTTCACATGAGACCGCTTCAGATAGACCGACAAAGGAATCAGGGCATAACCATCCTTTTTCACCAGCCCATACAGCCGGAGGATCTCCTTTTTGTGCATCAAAAGGCGGCGGGGACGCATGGGATCTTTATTAAAGATATTCCCCTGTTCGTAAGGGCTGATGTGCATCCCCAGAACAAAAATCTCCCCGTCTTTGACGCTGCAATAGGAATCTTTCAGGTTGAGCCGGCCTGCCCGAATGGATTTCACCTCGGTGCCCGCCAGTGATATACCCGCTTCGTAGGTCTCTTCTACAAAAAAGTCATGCCGCGCTTTTTTGTTCTGCGCCAGCAGTTTTGTCCCGTCGGCCATTGCGCGGCCCCCTTTCTGTCTCTTTTTATGCTACCACGGGGAGCGCTTTCTGTAAAGTGACAACTGTGTTACAAATTTCTCTCCTTTTCTCCGCCCTTGCGCCACAAGGCCCAGGCTGTTATACTAAAATCGTCTGGCAGAGGGGATGTTTTACCGGGAATTTATTTCTCCTTTTTCCCCGGGTTACAAAAGCGCCCTATCCTGTCAGAGCATGATCCATAGAATAAAGGAAGTGACTCCATGCCCACCCATTATGCCCATATTGTCTTTGGCCGCAAGGTGCTCCAGGCCCTGCCGGAGGATCTGGCCAAAAAGGTATCGGCCGATCAGGCCGCCTTTTATGTGGGGCTTCATGGCCCCGATCCCCTGTTTTATTACCACCCTCTCACCCCCAATGCCGTCTCTCGCCTGGGAAGCGCCATCCACGATGAACCGGGTGCCGCTTTTTTTGAAAAGGCCCGCTCTGTGATGCACACCATGGCCACCCCCTCCCGCCGCAGCTATCTGGCCGGGTTTTTGTGCCACTACATGCTGGATTCCCGGTGCCATCCCTATATTGACGGCCATCCCAGCCTATCCCATCACCTGATCGAAACCGAACTGGACCGGGCGTTGATGGAAAAAGAACGGCTGACACCTGGGGCATTTGACCCCTTGAAGCACATTCAGCCCAGCCGCTCCCTGGGCCTTGTCATCGAACCTTTCTACCCGGGCACCACCGCCCGACAGTGGCAGACCTGCCTTTCTTCCATGAAAAAGATCTGCCGTGTACTCTCCAATCCCTCGGCTCCTCTGCAAGGGATTTTGCTGGGTGGAATGCGTCTGGGCGGACTGTATGACCAATTCCACGGCCTGATTCTGCGTCCCCAGCCCCATCCGGCCTGTCTGGAAACCAGCCGGGTGCTGATGGAGCTTTTGGAGGACGAAGTGGCGGAGACCGCTTCCCAGATGGCCCTGTTCCTTTCGGCCCTGGACAACGGCGACGCCTTCTCTTCCCGGCTGAACCTCACCTTTGGAGGAGACGCCCTATGAAAAGCCGGGATCGCCTGACTCCCCTGGAGCGCAGCTGGGTTTTATATGATGTGGGCAACTCAGCCTTTGTGCTGATGGCCTCCACCATCATGCCCATCTTTTTCAAAAACCTCACCTCCGCCGCCGGAGTGGCCGACCACGACTCCACTGCCTATTGGAGCTATACCGCCGCCTTCTGTACGCTGGTAGTGGCTTTTCTGGGTCCCACCCTGGGCGCTCTGGCCGACACCAAAGGCTTTAAAAAGCCCCTCTTCACCGCTATGCTGGCTTTGGGCGTGATGGGTTGCCTGGCGCTGCCCATGCCCCTGGGCTGGATGGGATTTCTGGTGCTGTTCATCCTGGCCAAGATCGGTTTTTCCGGCAGCCTGGTGTTTTATGACGCCATGCTTTCCGATGTGACCGAGGACAGCCGTATGGATATGGTATCCTCCAAGGGCTATGCCTGGGGTTATCTGGGCAGCTGCCTTCCCTTTGTCCTTTGCCTGGCCCTGATCCTGACGGCCGAGCAAACCGGCCTGGGCACGGCCACCGCCACCGGCATTGCCTTTTTGATCACCGCCCTGTGGTGGATCGGCTGTTCCCTGCCTTTGCTGAAAAACTACCGGCAGATCCATTTTGTTCCCCGGGCCCCTGGTGCGGTGAAGGAAAGTCTCCGCCGTCTGGGGCGCACTCTGCGGGACATCCGCAAGGAAAAAAAGGTCTTTTGGTTCCTGCTGGCCTTTTTCTTCTATATTGATGGGGTCTATACCATTATTGACCTGGCCACCTCTTACGGCAAGGATGTGGGCATCTCCGACACCAATCTGGTGCTGGCTCTTCTGCTGACCCAGGTGGTGGCTTTCCCCTGTTCCCTGTTTTTCGCCAAACTCTGCCGCCGCTACAAGCCGGAAAACCTGATCCAGGTCTGTATTCTGGGTTATTTCTTTGTGGCGGTATTTGCCCTTCAGCTGGACCGCGCCTGGGAATTCTGGTTCCTGGCCGTGTGCGTGGCGGTGTTCCAGGGCACCATTCAGGCCCTGTCCCGCTCCTACTACGCCAAAATCATCCCCAAAGAGCGTTCGGCGGAATTTTTCGGCTTCTTCGATATCTTTGGAAAAAGCGCCTCTTTTACCGGTGCGATGATCATGGGATTCTCCACCCAGCTGTTCAATACCTCCCGGGCAGGCGTGGCTGCTCTGTCCCTTCTGTTCCCTCTGGGACTTCTGCTGCTTCGCAAAGCAATGAAGATCCCGTCCCGTCAATAACCCTTATCATAAAAAAGAACTGCCTCCGGGCAGTTCTTTTTTTATTTCAGCTCTTTTCGTTCCTGCTCTGTGAGAAGGTGAAGTTTGCCGTAGACTCCATCATACCCCGGCTCCCAGCACACCTTTCCCGCTCTCAGATTGAAAAGCCCTTGAGCCACACAGGCCCCGGCCACTTTCTCCACATCCTCTATTTTGGCCTGACGCAGAATGAAAAACTCCGGCCCCAACTGACAAAGCAAACTTTCATACAGCCGCTTCACCTTCACCGATGTAACCCCCACTCCCAAAGAGGCGGCAATGGTCTCCGGCAAAGGAGCCATGCTCTCATAGGGGGCAGTCTCTGTTTTTCCAGCGCCGGACAGCTCCATCACCCGGTGGCACACCCCTACCGTCATCTTTTTGCCGCACACCGGGCAAATGTTGCCCCGTTTTTCCCCTTCTTCCGGCGCCATGGATACCCCACAGGCCCTATGGCCGTCCCAGTGGTATTTGCCCTCCTGGGGGAAAAATTCAATGGTGCCCCGCCATCCCTTTTTCTCGCCCTGACGGATGGCGTCCAGCAAATTCTGATAAGACAGATCGATCTCCAGAAGACTGGCCTCCCGCCCCAGTTTTCCCGGGGAATGGGCATCGGAGTTGGAAATAAGCCGCAGCCCCTGGAGGGCAGGCACACCGGCATTCATAGGCGGGTCAGAAGAAAGACCGGTCTCTATGCCGTGGATATGCCCCGCCAGATTGCCGAAGCACTCTTCCAAAGTGGAAAAGGCAGAAAAGGCCCCGAACATGGAAAAATGGGGCGTCCAGATATGGGCAGGAATCAGCTCTCCTTCCGGGGATGTGTCTAGCAGCATCCCCAGCAGATCCTCACTGTCCAGTTTGAGAATGGGACGACCATCGGCATTCAGGTTCCCCACCTGGGAAAGCCTCTCCGAAAGCTCCTCCCCCTTTTCCAAAGAGGGCAACAGCAGCAGATTGTGAACCTTCCGTGTTTTTCCGCCCCTTTTATAAATGGAGCTGATCTCCCCAGTGACCACAAACCGAGGACTTTCTCCTTCATCCAGCAAACGGTAGGGCTTTTTCAGCACATAAAGTCCTTTTTCCGCGGGCTCCAGCTTTTCTTTCAGTTCCATTCTCCAGGCCGGGTGGGTAAAATCTCCCGTTCCCACAAGGCCAATTCCCTTCTTCCGGGCCCACAGATCCAGATGCTCCAGATCTCCATCCCGGCTGGTGGCCCGGCTGTAACGGGAATGGATATGCAAATCGGCAATGACCACACGATCCCCTCCTTTGGAGCCTATTATAGCCCTTTTTATACCATGGTGCATTATGAATATTTAAACGCTATGTTGATATAATATACAAATTTCCCAAAAATCCCTTTTCATCTTGTGCAATCTGATGATTGCATATTCATACACTTAGTCGTATAATTAAGCCATCGTAAACAAACAAACGGAGGTTTTACTCATGGATAAGAGCAAGATTAAAAAAATCGTGTTGGCCTATTCCGGCGGCCTGGACACTTCCATCATCATTCCCTGGCTGAAAGAAAACTACAACAACCCGGAGATCATCGCCGTGGCCGGTGATGTGGGACAGAACGACGAGCTGGAGGGCCTGGAGGAAAAGGCCATCAAGACCGGCGCTTCCAAGCTGTATATTGAAGATCTCACCGATGAAATGGTGGACGATGTGATCATCCCCTCCATGCAGATGGGCGCCAGCTATGAGCAGTATCTGCTGGGCACCGCTTTCGCCCGGCCCATCATCGGCAAACGCCTGGTGGAGATCGCCAAGAAGGAAAATGCCGATGCCATCTGCCACGGCTGCACCGGCAAGGGCAACGACCAGGTGCGCTTCGAGCTGGCCATCAAGCGCTTCGCCCCGGATATGCCCATCATCGCCCCCTGGCGTGAGTGGGATATCAAGGGCAGAGACGAAGAGATCGACTATGCCGAAAAGCACAATGTACCCCTGAAGATCAGCCGCGAGACCAACTACTCCAAAGACAAGAACCTGTGGCACCTGAGCCACGAAGGCCTGGATCTGGAAGATCCCTCCAACGAGCCCCAGTACGAAAAGCCCGGCTTCCTGGAGATGGGCGTCAGCCCCCTGGCCGCTCCCGACAAGGCCACCTATGTGACCATCGACTTTGAAAAGGGCGTGCCCGTGGCCGTGGACGGCGAAAAGATGAAGGCCAGCGATGTGATCCGCAAGCTGAACAAGCTGGGCGGCGAAAACGGCATCGGCCTGCTGGACATTGTGGAAAACCGGCTGGTTGGCATGAAGGACAGAGGCGTCTATGAGACCCCCGGCGGCACCATCCTTTATAAGGCTCATCAGCTGCTGGAAATGATCACCCTGGACAAGGATACCGCCCACATGAAGACCAAGCTGGCGGTGGACTTTGCCGACCTGCTCTACAACGGCAAATGGTTCTCCCCCCTGCGGGAAGCCCTCAGCGCTTTTGTGACAAAGAGCCAGGAATATGTCACCGGCACCGTCAAACTCAAGCTCTATAAGGGCAACATCATCACCTCTTCCATCACCTCTCCTCACAGCCTGTATTCCGAGGATCTGGTGACCTTCGAAGAGAGCAGCTACGACCAGACCAATGCCACCGGCTTCATCAACCTGTGGGGCCTGCCCGACACCGTTCTGGCGCTGCGGGAACAGGGCAAGCTGTAAGCCATCGGCCCATCCATTTTAAAAAAATTCACCGGGGCGGAGAAGTTTTCTTCGCCCCGTCCTCTTAACTGAAAAAGAAGAAAGGGAAACAATATGAAACTTTGGTCCGGAAGATTCGGCAAGGACACCGATGCGCTGGTGGACGCCCTCAACGCCTCCATCCCCTTTGACCAGCGCCTTTACAAGGAAGATATCCAGGGCAGCCAGGCCCACGCCGCTATGCTGGCCAAACAGGGCATCATCACCGAGGAGGACAACGAAGCCATCCAAAAGGGCCTTGCGCAGATCCTTCTGGACATCGAAAAGGGCGAGATGGAATTCAAGCTGGATCAGGAAGACATCCACATGAACATCGAATCCCGGCTGACCGAGCAGATCGGCCAGGCCGGCAAACGCCTACACACCGGCCGCTCCCGGAATGACCAGGTGGCGCTGGACTTCCGCCTTTTTGTCCGTCGGCATATTCCCACCGTCATCTCTCAGCTGCTCGCTTTGGAAAAGGCCATCTGCCAGAAGGCTGCCCAGCACAAAAACACCGTCATGCCCGGCTATACCCATCTGCAAAGAGCCCAGCCCATCTCCTTCGCCCAGCATCTTCTGGCCTATGGAGCCATGCTGAAACGGGATGTGACCCGGCTGGAAGATTGTCTTGAGCGGCTGGATGAATGTCCCCTGGGCTCCGGCGCTTTGGCAGGCACCACCTATCCCATCGACCGGCACCAGACCGCCCAGGCCCTGGGCTTTGCCGCTCCCATGGAAAACTCCCTGGATGGGGTTTCCGACCGGGATTACGCCCTGGAGCTTCTCAGCGACCTTTCCATTCTGATGATGCATCTGTCCCGGTTCTCCGAGGAGATCATCCTGTGGTGCAGCTGGGAATTCAAGTTCATCGAACTGGATGACGCCTATTCCACCGGCTCCTCCATCATGCCCCAGAAAAAGAACCCCGATGTGGCCGAACTGGTGCGGGGCAAGACCGGCCGGGTCTATGGCAGCCTGATCACCCTGCTCACCGTGATGAAATCCCTGCCCCTGGCCTACAACAAGGATATGCAGGAAGACAAAGAGCCGGTGTTTGACGCGCTGGACACGGTGGAGATGTGCCTGCCGGTGTTCACCGCCATGATCGAAACCATGAAGGTGCTGCCGGAGAATATGCGCCGGGCCGCAGGTCACGGCTTCATCAACGCCACCGACTGTGCCGACTACCTGACCCGCAAGGGACTGCCCTTCCGGGATGCTTATACCCTGGTGGGCCAGCTTGTGGCCCAGTGTACCGCCCAGAACAAGACCCTGGAAGAGCTGACCCTTCCCGAGCTGCAAAAGGCCTCTCCTCTCTTTGAAGAGGACATTTACCAATCCCTCAAGCTGGAAAACTGCATGGCCCTGCGCGCAAGCTACGGCGGCCCTGCTCCGGCGGAAACCAGCCGCCAGATCGAAAACCTGGAGCAGTTCATCGCCGAGCACACCCCCAAGGAGGAAAGCAAATGAAGCCACTGGTCTATATCGACGGTCAGGAGGGCACCACCGGCCTGCAAATCCATCAGCGGCTGGCCTCCCATCCCGGGGTGGAACTGATCTCCATCGACCCGGAAAAGCGGAAAGATCCCGCCGCCCGGCAGGAAATGATCCACAAGGCCGACATCGTCTTTCTCTGCCTGCCCGATGACGCCGCCCGGGAAGCGGTGAAGCTGGCCGAAGGCTCCAAGGCCCGGATCATCGACGCCTCCACCGCCCACCGCACAGCGGCAGGCTGGGACTATGGCTTCCCGGAGCTCTCCCCGGAAAGAAGGCAGGACATCAGCCAAAGCAGCCGGGTGGCAAATCCGGGCTGCCACGCCACCGGCTTTATCAGCATCGTCTATCCCCTGCGCTCCTCCGGTGCTCTTTCTTCCGGCGCTCTGCTATCCTGCTTCTCCCTCACCGGCTATTCCGGCGGCGGCCGGAAAATGATCGGCCAGTATGAAGAGGAAAACCGGCCGGAGACTCTGTCCTCCCCCGGTCTGTACGGACTGAACCAGAAGCACAAACACCTGCCGGAGATCGCCCATCTGTGCCAGCTGGACACCCCGCCCCTGTTTACCCCTATTGTGGATGATTACTACAAAGGCATGGCGGTCACCGTTCCTTTCCACCTTTCCCAGCTGCAAGGGGTCTCCTCTCTGGAGGAGGTGCGGCAGATCCTGGCCCGGCACTATGAAGGGCAGACCTTTGTCACAGTGGAGGACTCCGTTTTGGAAAAAGGCACTCTGTATGCAAACCAGTTCTCCGGTACCAACCGGCTGCATCTGGTGGTGGGCGGAAGCGGGGAACGCTTTACCATCACCGCTCTGTTTGACAACCTGGGTAAAGGTGCCTCCGGCGCAGCGGTGCAGAATATGAACCTGATGCTGTCCCTCCCTGAAACCCAGGGTCTCATCTGACCCTCCATCCCCCTTTTGAAACAAAGGAGCTGACCATGATACATTTCATTCCCGGCGGCGTATGTGCCGCCCAGGGCTTTTCTGCCTCCGGCATCCATGTGGGCGTCAAAGCAAATTCCGGCGACAAAAAGGATCTGGCCCTGATTTATTCTGAAAAACCCTGCGCCGCAGCCGGTATCTTCACCCGCAACAAGGTGAAGGCCGCCCCGGTGCGTCTCAGCCAAAACCATGTAAAAAGCGGCACGGCCCAGGCCGTGGCTGTCAATAGCGGCAACGCCAATGCCTGCGCCCCTCTGGAAAACGAAAACGCCCTGGCCATGTGTCAGGCGGCGGCTCAGGCCCTGTCCCTTTCCCCGGAACAGGTGCTGGTAGCTTCCACCGGGGTCATCGGCCAGACTTTGCCCATTGCCCTCATCCAGGAAGGCATGCCGGTGCTGGCCGGAAAACTGGCCCATTCCCCCGAGGCCAGCGACGACGCCGCTCACGCCATCATGACCACCGACACCCAGAAGAAAGAGGTGGCCGTCTCCTTCCAGCTGGAAGGCAAGGAAGTGGTCATCGGCGGCATCGCCAAGGGCAGCGGCATGATCCATCCCAACATGGGCACCATGCTCTGCTTCCTCACCACCGACTGTGCCATCTCCCCTGCTCTGCTGCAAAAGGCCCTGTCCTCTGTGGGAGATCAGAGCTTCAACCGGATCAGCGTGGACGGGGATACCTCCACCAACGACAGCTGCATCATCCTGGCAAACGGCATGGCAGGCGTCTCTGAGATCACAGAAGAAGGCCCGGCCTATGATGCCTTCTGCCAGGCTCTTCTGAAAGTATGCGTCCATCTGGCCCGGGCCATGGCCAAGGACGGCGAGGGCGCCCGCCATCTGATCACCTGCACGGTATCCGGTGCGGAAAGCGTGGAGCAGGCCCAGGCCCTTTCCAAAAGCGTCATTTCCTCCACCCTCACCAAGGCCGCCATTTTCGGCTGCGATGCCAACTGGGGCCGGGTGCTGTGCGCCATGGGCTATGCCGGGGTTGATTTCGATCCCACTCAGGTGGATGTAACCTTTGCTTCCCAGGCCGGGAAAATAGCCGTGTGCCAGAAGGGACAGGGTCTTCCCTTTGACGAAGATATGGCCCGGAAGGTGCTCACCGAGGATGAAGTAGAGATCCTCATCACCCTTTCCCAGGGGGATGCCCAGTGCACCTGCTGGGGCTGCGACATCACCTACGATTACATCAAGATCAACGGGGATTACCGGACTTAACCCGCCCCATTGGAAGAAAGAAGGGAACAACATGGAATTTTCCCATACGGACAAGGCCCAGGTTCTGGTGGAGGCCCTGCCCTATATCCAGGAATACCATCACAAAACCATTGTGGTGAAATACGGCGGCAACGCCATGATCTCCCCGGAACTGCGCCAGGCAGTGATCAGCGACATCATCCTTCTCAAGCTGGTGGGCATCAATGTGGTGGTGGTCCACGGAGGCGGCCCGGAGATCTCCGACCTGCTCCGCCGTCTGGGCAAGGAGAGCAAATTCGTCAACGGCTTGCGCTACACCGATGAAGAAACCATGGAAGCGGTGCAGATGGTGCTCTGCGGCAAGGTGAACAAAAACCTGGTGGACACCCTCAACCGCTCCGGCGGCAAAGCCATCGGCCTGTGCGGCCTGGACGGCGGCATGATGAAAGCCGTGCGCCACACAGAAGACGGGGTGGATTACGGCCTGGTGGGCGAGATCACCCAAGTGGACCCTCACCCCATCAAGGCCCAAATCGAACAGGGCTTCATCCCAGTGATCTCCACCGTGGCCCAGGGCATCGACGCCCCCTGTTGCTATAACATCAACGCCGACACCGCTGCCGCCAAGATCGCCATCGCTCTGGGAGCGGAAAAGCTGATCCTGCTCACCGATGTACGCGGCCTGCTCCGGGACAAAAACGACGAAAGCACTCTGATCTCCAAGGTACACCCCTCCGATGTACCTCCTCTGGTGAAAGAAGGCATCATCGCCGGTGGCATGATCCCCAAGGTGGATTGCTGCGTGGAAGCCGTGCGCTCCGGTGTGGAACGCACCCACATCCTGGACGGACGCATCCCCCATTCCATTCTGATTGAGATGCTTTCCGATGCCGGCATCGGCACCATGATCTATTAAACGGGAAAGGAGCCAACCCCTATGCATTTTGAAGAAATCAAACAACTGGACGACCAGTATATCCTCCATACCTACAAGCGCAACCCGGTGGCCATCGACCACGGCAAGGGCGCCAAGCTCTATGACACAGAGGGCAAAGAGTACATCGACTTCACCTCGGGCATCGGGGTGTGCAGCCTGGGCTACGGCAATGAGGCATGGGCCAAAGCCATCTATGACCAGGCTCTCAGGCTGGGACACATCTCCAACCTCTATTACACTTCTCCCTGCGCCGTTCTGGCCTCCCGTCTGGTGCCCCAGAGCGGCATGTGCGGCGTGTTCTTCGGCAACTCCGGTGCCGAGGCCAACGAAGGCATGATCAAGCTGGCCCGGAAATATTCCTTTGACAAATACGGCGCCGGACGCCATACCGTCATTACCCTGCAAAATTCCTTCCATGGCCGGACGATCACCACCCTGCGGGCCACCGGACAGGATCATTTCCATGAGTTTTTCTTCCCCTTCACCGAAGGCTTCCGCTATGCCCCGGCCAACGATCTGAACGCCCTTCTGAAAGTGGCGGGAGACGATGTGTGCGCCGTGATGATGGAGCCCATCCAGGGGGAAGGGGGCGTCTATCCCCTGGAGAAGGAATATGTGCAGAAAGTGGCCGCTCTGTGCCAGGAAAAAGACTGGCTTTTGCTGATGGACGAAGTGCAGACCGGCATCGGCCGCACCGGCACCCTGTTTGCCTTCCAGCAGTTTGGAGTCACTCCCGATGTGGTCAGCTTTGCCAAAGGCATCGCCGGCGGCATGCCCTTCGGCGGCTTTATGGCCGGTGAAAAGTGCAAGGATGTGCTCTCCCCCGGCACCCATGGCAGCACCTTCGGCGGCAACCCCATGGCCGCAGCGGCTGCCAATGTGGTGATGGACACCCTCACCCCAGAATTTCTCGCCCAGGTGAAGGAAAAGGGCGACTATCTGAAAAAGACCATCGAAGCCATGGACAGCCCCTTTGTCACCGGCGTGCGGGGCATGGGCCTGATGCTGGGCGTAGGCGTCACCGGCATCACCCATACTGAGCTGCACAACAAGCTGATGGAAAAGGGCCTTCTGGCTCTGACCGCGGGCAAAGACACCCTGCGTCTGCTGCCCCCGCTGGTCATCACCAAGGAAGAAATGGATCAGGGCCTTGCCATCCTCAAGCAGGTCCTGGATGAACTGAAAAGCGAAAAAGGAGAATAACTATCATGCAGAAGCATCTTTTGAAACTGCTGGATCTGAGCCGGGAGGAGATCTATGAGATCCTGGACCTGGCCGACCAGCTGAAATACGACCAGAAGCACGGCATCCCCCATCCCCGGCTCCAGGGCAAGACCCTGGCCATGATCTTCAGCAAGAACTCCACCCGTACCCGTGTTTCCTTTGAGGTGGGTATGTTCCAGCTGGGTGGCCACGCCCTCTTCCTCTCCAACGCCACCAGCCAGATCAGCCGGGGCGAGCCGGTGCAGGACACCGCCCGGGTGCTCAGCCGCTACTGCGATGGCATCATGATCCGCACCTTTGATCAGCAGGAAGTGGAAGACCTGGCCAAATACGGCTCCATCCCCGTGATCAACGGCCTCACCGACATGGCCCATCCCTGCC
>CALLCY010000098.1:0-2896 GCA_938000015.1 uncultured Clostridia bacterium | reverse complement strand
GCTCTTCGCCCAGGAGGACATCGTCCACTCCTACCCCCACTGCTGGCGGTGCAAAAACCCCATCATATTTAGAGCCACTCCTCAGTGGTTCTGCTCGGTGGAGGCCTTCAAGGACGAGGCTGTGGCCGCCTGTGACAATGTGCGCTGGATTCCCGGCTGGGGCAAGGAGCGCATGATCTCCATGATCCGGGAGCGGGCCGACTGGTGTGTCTCCCGTCAGCGCCGCTGGGGCTTGCCCATCCCGGTGTTCTATTGCAAGGAATGCGGAAAGCCCATCTGCACCCCCGAAACCACAGAGGCCGTCAGCGCCCTGTTCGAAAAGAAAGGCTCCAACGCCTGGTATGAGATGGAAGCCAGCGACATTCTGCCCGAGGGCTTCGTCTGCCCCCACTGCGGGGGGAGCCACGGCTTTGAGAAGGAAATGGACACCCTGGACGGCTGGTTCGATTCCGGCTCCACCCACTATGCGTCCATGAAGCGGGACCAGGGCTTCTGGCCTGCGGATATGTACCTGGAGGGCCTGGATCAGTACCGCGGCTGGTTCCAGTCCAGCTTGCTCACCGCTGTGGGCGCGCTGGGTGAGGGCGCACCCTTCAAGGAGTGCGTCACCCATGGCTGGACCGTGGACGGGGAAGGCAAGGCCATGCACAAATCCCTGGGCAATGGCGTGGACCCGGCGGAGATCTTCCAGAAATACGGCGCCGACCTGCTGCGTCTGTGGGCTGGCTCTGCCGATTACCATGTGGATGTGCGCTGCTCGGACAACATCTTCAAGCAGCTGAGCCAGAACTATCTGAAGTTCCGCAACACCGCCCGGTATTGCCTGGGAAATCTGGCGGGCTTTGATCCCAACCACCTGGTGTCTCCCCAGGAGATGCTGCCCCTGGACAAGTGGGCCATCACCCGCCTGAACCAGCTGATGGAGCGGTGCAAGGCGGCCTATGACGAATATGAGTTCCATGTGGTGTCCCACGCCATCAACGACTTCTGCGTGGTGGATCTGTCCAGCTTCTATCTGGACATCATCAAGGACCGGCTGTACTGCGAAGAGAAGGACGGCCTGCTTCGCCGTTCGGCTCAGACGGCGTTGTATCTGATCCTGGACACCATCACAAAGCTCTTTGCGCCCATCCTGTGCTTCACCTGCGACGAGATCTGGCAGGCCATGCCTCACAAAAATGAGGACGACGGGCGGAATGTGGTGCTCAATGTGATGAACGAGCCTTTCATGGAGTACGCTCTGCCGGAAGAAGAGATGCAGAAGTGGGACGCTCTGGAGACCCTGCGGGACGGCGTCAACGCCGCTTTGGAAAGCGCCCGGGCCCAGAAGAAGATCGGCAAGAGCCTGGAAGCCAAGGTGACCCTGGTGACCGAGCAGCCCCAGCCTCAGCTGGATGGGCTGAAAGCAGCCTTCGAAAGCCAGTGGGCCGATCTGTTCATCGTCTCCCAGGTGGAGGTGAAGGAGGACGCCGGGCTGTATGACACCGCCGCCGAAACAACGGTGGAGGGCGTTCGGGTGCTGGTGGAAGAGGCCGCCGGTGAGAAGTGCGAGCGCTGCTGGAAGCACGACGGCGCCGTGGGTCAGGATGCTGCCCATTCCACTCTGTGCCCCCGCTGTGCTCAGGTGGTCAGCAAAATGGGCCTTTGATCCGGTTTTCAAAGCCTAGATTATAGCAAAAACAAGGGCGGCGGCCCCATGGGCTGCCGCCCTGCGCGTATCGAAAAAGTGGCAAAAGCCACTTTTTCGAATTTTTGCAAGTGTCCGGTGTCCGGACGGCCAAACTGCGCTGCCGCGCCCGGCGGAGTGCCTCCGCCACGGCCGTATGCCGCAGTGTTGAGCCATGCGGTGAAAGAAAAGGCTGTTACAGCACAAGATTTCGCACCGCATAACACGACAGCCCAGGCACTGGGCAGGAGGGAGAAGGAATGATGCTGGAAGAGCTGCGGGAGCAGGTGGTGTTTTACGGAAACGAGATGCTGCGCCAGGGACTGACCCTGCACACCGGGGGGAATGTGAGCGCCCGGGCGGGGGAATATATGGTCATCAAGCCCAGCAGCGTGCCCTATGCCCTCATCCGTCCCCAGGATGTGACGGTGATGGATCTCCGGGGGAATGTGCTGGAAGGGCTGCCCCCGTCCAGCGAGTGGCGGCTCCATGCTGCGCTGTATCGGGCCTTTCCTGAAATCGGGGCGGTGGTGCACACCCACAGTCTGTATGCCTGCATGATGGCGGCCAGGGGGACCGAAGTGCCCCTTTTGCACCAGGAATTGGGCCGCTACTGCGCCAGGCCGGTGCAGTGCGCACCCTTTGCCACGGCGGGGACGCCGGAGGTGGGGGAGGGGGCTGTGGCTGCCATGGGCCAGGATAACCAGGTGGCGCTGCTGAAAAACCACGGCCTTGTGGCCATGGGCAAGGATCTGTGGCAGGCCATGGACGCGGCCTGTGCTGCCGAACTTTCCTGCGCCATGCACTTTGCTCTTCATCCGGGCCGGCACAGTGCCTGTGCTGTCAAATTGCGCTGCCGCGCCCGGCACAGTGCCTGTGCTGTCAAATTGCGCTGCCGCGCTCGGCAATAGAACAAAGGCCGGCGGCATATACTTGCAAAAAGCTGCGGCCACATGTCGCATAGCTGAGCAATGCGGCGGAAGAAAAGGCTGTTACAGCACGAAACTTGGCGCCGCATAGTATGGGAGTGCAGCCACTGCACCGCCTGCATGGAGGAATGTATGATTTTATATGGTATTTTGGTAGCGGCCATTGTGGCCGGAGATCAGCTGGTGAAATGGTGGGCCGTCAAAGCCCTGGGGCCGGGGGGCTCCTGGGATGTGCTGCCCGGCATCTTCAGCCTGACCTATGCGGAAAACCAGGGGGCAGCCTTCAGCATCCTGGAGGGCA
>CALLCY010000097.1:0-18735 GCA_938000015.1 uncultured Clostridia bacterium | reverse complement strand
AGGCGGAAGTCCATTTGATGCCATAGCTTTCGCAGATAAAATACAAAGTGGGCTCCAGCAGACTGACCAGGATCAGTTTACGGATATCCCGCCCACCGATTCGCAGGCGTACCACTTTGCATAAAACAAGCACATTCAAAAGCGCAAAGGCCAGCAGAAAGCGGATGGACAAAGCAATCATAGGGCTGGTTTGGGAAAAAGCGATTTTGGAAAAAAGAAAGCTGAATCCAAAAATTACATTGGCGGCCAGCAAGCAAAGCAAAGCCTTTTGTTTTTGGGACATAGGAAAACTCCCTTCACAGGTGAAATAAAAGAAAAGAGAAAAAATAGATAGAAAGAAAAGGCGCCGGTTTTCCGGCGCCTTTTTGAAAGGTATCAATTTTTTATTGCTTTTTAGAATACACGGCCAGCGCCGATGTAGTTTCTGGTGTAATAGCTGCTGCTCATGGATTCGATGCACACAGTCTTGCCGCTGGAGGGGGAATGGATGAACTGGTTGTTGCCTATGTACATTCCCACATGGCTGACACTGCCGCTTCCGAAGAACACCAGGTCACCGGGCTTCAGTTCATTGCGGCTGACTTTGGCCACATAATTGTACTGAGCCGAAGAGGTGCGGGGAAGGGTGATGCCGAACTGCTTGTACACATAGCTGGTATAGCCGGAGCAGTCAAAGCCGCTGGGGGAGGAACCGCCGTACACATAAGGGGTGCCGATGAACTGCTTGGCATAATCCACAATGCCGCTGGTCACAGAGGTGACGGTGGACTGAGGAGCCTGTGTCTGAGGAACCACTTCCACATAATCGGGGCTGATGTAGCCCTGCACGCCGTTGTAAGTGACCCGGTACCAACCACGGTTGACACCGTCAATGGTGGCCACAGCTCCCTTGGGGATCTGAGTGAGTACGGTGCTGCTGGTGGAGGGATAGGAGCGGACATTCAGGGAGGACGCGGTAACTTTGGCGCCGCCGCCGTTCACATCCATCACATCCAGAACATCCAGATATTCAGCGCTCACATAGCCGGGATTGCCATTGCAAGTGATGCTGGCCCAGCCGTTTTCAACGCCGAGAATACATACCCTGTAACCATCGTACAGACTATCGATTATCGACGCCGACTGAGAGGGAGCGCTGCGGAAATTCAGGGAAGTGGTAGTATCCACAATGCCGCCCTTGACTTCTGCGGCCTGAGCGGTGGCCATGACAGTCACGGCCAGAGCCGCAGAAGTCATAGCCGTTTTCAAAACCTTGATACCTTCGTAAAGCATTTGTACCTCCTATGGTTGCAAAAGACGGATTATTTCTGGTGAAGCACCCGCTCCAGCCAGATGGAAGCGATGTCCATGGCATTGTAAAGCCCGTCTTTTTCGGTGGATTTTACGACCTTATCTGTGGCGGAAATATCGGGGTCGGTGAGCTGGAGCTCTACCCGGACTTTAGTGCCCACAGGCAAGTCCTTGTTTTTGGTATTCTCCAGGACCTTGAGCATGATGATGTATTTTTCCGTCATGCTGCCATAGTAGATCGTGTCGTCTTTTCTCATCAAAGGGCGGCCCTTATAAGTGAGGGGCCACTGCGCTGTTGTGTTCTTTGTCGTCATGTGCTTACCTCCGACAGTAATCATTATATCAAAAAAGTAACAAATGTCAAACAAAATAGTTACAAAAGATAAACAAGAAATCTGATGTTTTTTCGAAACCCATTGGGGCCCAAGGGGTTTGGAGGTACAAAATGCAATAAATTGGCAAAAGATAAAGGCGATATTTTGTTATCAATGTGCATTGTTATGCGGGAAAACGCATGATAGGCGTCAAAAGGACTCCTGCCTGGCCGGACAGGAGCCCCCGCTGAGACCCATCATAAATCAATCGTTAAGATAGTGGCGCACCAATTCCTGCAGCAGCTCGTCCCGGTCGATGCGGCGGATCAGGCTGCGGGCGTTGTTGTGGTTGGTGATATAGGTGGGGTCCTCGGAGAGGATGTAGCCCACGATCTGGTTGATAGGGTTGTAACCCTTTTCCCGGAGAGCGTCATACACCGCGGTGAGAATGCGCTTCATCTCTTTGTCAGAGTCATCCGTGATGGCAAATTTTCGTGTTCCGTCAAACAAGTTGGTGCCCTCCTTTTGCGGGTGTGTATCCCAAATGAAACCCATAGCCCATTATACACAGTTTTGGGACAAATGTAAAGGCGAAGACAGGAGGAAATCCTGGCATCCAAAGAAAAAGACCGGCTCTTTTCGCAAAAGAACCGGTCTTTGAACACAGTTTGATCAGCGGCGGATCAGAGCGCCGCATTCTTTTTCCAGAGCTTCCAGCACCCGCTGCATCACTTCATCCGACTCTTTGTCGGTGAGAGTGTGATCGGGGGAGCGCAGAGCCAGGGAGAAGGCTACGCTCTTCTTGCCTTTTTCCACCTGCTCGCCTTGGTACACATCGAAGAGTTCCAGATGCTCCAGAGGATCGCCGGCCGCCTGGCGGATGGCCTTTTCCAAAGCCAGAACCGGCAGCTTTTCGTCGCACAGCAGAGCCAGGTCGCGGGTAACGGCGGGGAATTTGGGCAGGGGCTTGTATTCCTTCCGCCGGTCCACCAGCTCAAAGAGGGAAGGCAGATCCACCTGGCACAGATAGGTCTCGCTGCCCAGGCCGTATTCCCGCATCACCAGGGGATGGGCCTGACCCACGGTGCCGATCTTTTTCTCACCGGCCATAATGGCGGCGGTACGGCCTGGATGGTAGGAGGGATCGTCTGTGCAGGGCACAAACTCGATATTATGGATAGAAAGCTGCTGGAAGATGGCTTCCAGAGCGCCCTTCAAAGTGAAGAAATCACCGCTGCCATAAAGGCCCATCACCAGCTGGGGACGCTCGTCGGGCAGGGTATTCAGGTCGGCCTTGCCGTCCTTTCCCTGGGGCAGATAGATTTTGCTCAGTTCGAAGAACCGGCCGGCAGGGACCCGGCGGTTGTAGTTGCGGGCGCAGATCTCCAGCATGGCGGGCAGAGGAGTGGTGCGCATCAGGCTCTGGTCCTCGCCCAAGGGGTTGGAAATCACTGTGGCAATGCGCAGGGGAGAATCCTCCGGCAGGCGCAGTTTGTCAAAGACCTTGGGGCTGAGGAAGGACAGGGAGATCACTTCGTTATACCCTGCGGCCATGCAGGCACCCGACAGATCCCGCTCAAACTGCTGGTAAGGCGTGAGGCCGCCCTGGGTGGTGGTGCCGGCAAACAGGGTGGGCTGGATCTTATCATAACCATAGATCCGGGCCACTTCCTCGGCGATGTCGGCCATGGTCTCCACATCGTCCCGCCAGGAAGGCACGGTGATGGTGCGGCCTTCCACGGTGAACTGCAGATCCCGCAGATAGCGGATCATATCCTCTTCGGGGATCTGGGCGCCCAGGAAGCGGCAGATCTTCTCCGGCTCCAGGGGCAGCTGGCGCACCTGCTTTTTCTCCGGGTAGGCGTCGATGACACCGGTGATGATTTCACCGGCTCCCAGCTCTTCCACCAGCTGGCAGGCCCGCATCAGGGCCGGCATGGTGTTTTCGCAGTCCAGGCCCTTTTCATACCGGCCGGATGCCTCGGTGCGCAGACCCAGCTTCCGGGAGGTCACCCGGATGGAGGGGCCCTGGAAGGTGGCCGATTCAAAGACGATCATCTGGGTGTTTTCGGTGATCTCACTGTTGAGACCGCCCATCACACCGGCGACGCCCACTGGCTTTGTGGGATCGGTGATCAGCAGCATGCTTTCGTCCAGCTGCCGCTCCACGCCGTCCAGAGTGGTGGTCTTTTCTCCGGCATGGGCCCGGCGGACGATGATGGCGTCCTCGGCGATGCACCGGTAGTCAAAGGCGTGCATGGGCTGGCCGTACTCCAGCATCACGAAGTTTGTGATATCCACGATGTTGTTAATGGGCCGCACGCCCGCTTCCCGCAGACGGTCCCGCATCCACTTGGGGGAGGGAGCGATCTTGATGTTTTTGGCCATGGCGGCGCAATAACGGGGGCACAGGTCGGCGTCCTCAATGGTCACCTTCAGCAGGTTTTCGATTTCGCCCTTTTCTTCCCGGGCCGGGGGATTGGGAAGATTCAGCGGCAGCTCAAAGGAAGCGGCGGTCTCACGGGCCAGACCGATGACGCTGAGGCAGTCGGGGCGGTTGGGAGTGATTTCAAACTCGAAGACGGTATCGTCCAGGCCCAGGGCCTTGGTGACGCTTTCACCCAGCACCGCTTCTTCCCCTTCGTTCTGGTACACCAGGATGCCGTTGGGGTCGGCATAGGGCAGGTCATTGTGGGTCAGGCCCAACTCGGCAAAAGAGCAGAGCATACCGTTGGATTCTACGCCCCGCATATTGGTCTTTTTGATCACAATGTCTCCGGGGAGCTTGGCTCCATCCAGACAGGCAGGCACCACATCGCCCACCTTCAGGTTCTTGGCGCCGGTGACGATCTGCACCTGCTTTGCGCCCACATCCACCTGGCAAATCACCAGTTTGTCGGCGTCGGGGTGCTTTTCAATGGAGAGGATTTTGCCCCACACCACATTTTCGATCGCATCGGCGGCGCTTTCCCAGCCTTCGATCTTGGAGCCGGTCATGGTCATACGGGCGGCATAGGTTTTGGGGTCTTTGTCGATCTTTACATAGTCATTGAGCCATTTGTAAGGCAGATTCATTTCCCACTTGCTCCTTTCACTTAAAACTGGGTCAAAAACCGCAGGTCGTTTTCATAGAACAGCCGCAGGTCGTCGATCTTGTACCGCTGCATGACGATGCGTTCCAGGCCGATGCCAAAGGCAAAGCCGGAATAGACCTCCGGGTCGATGTTGCAGCCGCGGAGCACCTTGGGGTGCACCATGCCGCAGCCCAGAATCTCAATATAGCCCTCGCCTTTGCACAAAGGACAGCCCTTGCCGTGGCACTTGAAGCAGGTTACATCCATTTCGGCGGAAGGCTCGGTGAAGGGGAAGTGATGGGGACGGAAGCGCACACCGGTGTCCTCGCCATATAGACGCTTGGCGAACACTTCCAGAGTGCCCTTCAGATCGCCCATGGTGATGCCTTTGTCCACCACAAGGCCCTCGATCTGATGGAACACAGGGGAGTGGGTGGCGTCCACAGCGTCGCTGCGGTACACGCGGCCGGGAGCGATGACTCGGATGGGAGGACGCTGCTTCTCCATGGTGCGCACTTGCATGGGGCTGGTCTGAGTGCGCAGGACGATGTTGTCATTGATATAGAATGTGTCCTGGGTATCCCGAGCCGGATGGTTTTTGGGGATGTTCAGGGCTTCGAAGTTGTAGTAATCGTATTCCACTTCCGGGCCTTCGGCAATGGAAAAGCCCATGCCGGTGAAGATGTCATAAAGCTCGTGGAGCACGGTGTTCAGGGGATGCTGTTTGCCCAAAAGCACCTTCTGGCCGGGCATGGTCACATCGATCTGTTCCTTTTCCAGCTTGGCCGCGATCAGACGCTGGGCCATGTCCTGCTGGGCCTTTTCGATGGCCTGTTCGATCTGCGCCCGCACTTCGTTGGCCAGCTGGCCGATCACCGGCCGCTCTTCGGCGGAGAGTTTGCCCATGCCCCGCAAAATGCCGGTGAGTTCTCCCTTTTTGCCCAGGAATTTCACCCGAGCCGCTTCCAGCTCTTGCTGAGAAGTCACCGAAGACACCTGCCCGAGAGCCTGGGAAAGGATCTGGTTGAGCTGCTCTTTCATGTTCTGCACTCCTTTTGTGAGTTTGGATAGGTTTGATGCTGCCGCCAGGGGCAGGTATAAAAAAAGCCTTCGCCCCCAAAAAGGGACGAAAGCCAAGCTTCCGCGGTACCACCCTGATTCCCGCCTCAAAAAAAGCGGGCACTCCACAGCCTTAACGCGGCCAGACGCCGTGGCCTACTCCGTTCAGCCCGGTGCTCAAAAGTGAACTTCTCCACGCTCTTCCGCAGGCGGCTTACAGCCGGTGACCGCCATTCTCTCGCCGGAGGGGGCGCAGGTACTCTCTTTCTCATCGCATTTTCCAGTTGTTTGCGGTAAAAATACATCTCCATTATATATAGCACAAGGGCGAAAAAATTGCAAGCCCTCCGGCATAAACCGGTATGGACGCCGTATAGATAGGGTGGAGAGTGATAAAAAGTGGTGAAACAAAAGAAAAGGATCGGGGTCTTTTTGTGGGTTTTGTTCTTTGCCCTGGGTGGATGCAAAGGTCAGGAGGGCCCCCAGCAGAAGGTGAGCGAATATTATAGCTCACTGACCCAGGGCTCGGTGGGGGCCACCGTCACGGCCGACTCCGGTGTGATCATGGAATATGAGCTGTCGGTGTCCTGGGAAGGGGAGGATAGTCAGTGCACCGTGGTATCCCCGGAGGAAATCGCCGGGGTCAGCTGCCACATCAGCCAGGGAGGAGCCACCCTTCAGTTTGAGGATGTCCAGTTGGACACATTGCTGGCCCCCATCCGGGGGTTTACTCCGGTGGACTGCACCGACGGTCTTCTGAGTACCCTGGCCGGGGCAGCGCCCACCCAGTGGGGAAGGGAGAAAAAGGAAGGACAGGAATGCATCAGCCTGACTTATGAGATGGAGGCCGATGGAAAGGAAGCTGTCAAACAGGTATGGCTGCGGGAGGATACTCTGGAGCCGGTGTGCGCTCGGTGGTTTCTGGAGGGAGATCAGATTATGCACGCCGTGTTTTCCGGATTTTCTGCAATGAAAGAATAAAAAATGGTATTTGACAGGGAAGGTTGCCCCAAAAAGAAAAGTGTGATACACTAAAAAATAAGTTCGGCTTTTCAGGAAGACACCAGTCCGTCTCCCTTTGCATAGAATACAAGCGGGGGAGGAGACTGCGCGCCGCCCACCGGTGCAAATTCCGGCAAAGATGATTAAAACCGGGATTTGTGTGGAAAAATAAAAAAGCGGTTTAACCGACTTTTACCGGCGGAGCGTGAGTGAAATTGGATCATTTTTCTTCCAATGTCAGACGAGGTGACATTTATTATGCCGACCTGAGCCCGGTGGTGGGCAGCGAACAGGGCGGTATGCGCCCGGTTCTCATTGTGCAGAACAATGTGGGCAACCGGTTCAGCCCCACCGTCATCGCGGCGGCTATCACCTCGCAGCTGAACAAGGCAAAACTGCCTACCCATATTGAGATCGAGGCCCGCACCTATGGCCTTTCCAAGGATTCTGTCATTTTGCTGGAGCAGGTGAGAACATTGGACAAACGGCGGCTGCGGGAAAAGATGGGACGCCTGGACGAACAAGTGATGGGCCAGGTGGATGACGCCATCGCCGTCAGTTTCGGATTGCGAAGCGGCGGGCAGGAAAGTACCCAGCGATAAGGAGCGACTGCAATGAAGAGGAAGTTTATGATGTCGGCTTTGGGCGCTTTGTGCGTTTTGGCCGTGGGCGGAGTCTTTACGGTGCTGGCCGCCGGCGGATATGGTTCCCAGGATGATCCTCTGGTGACCTTGAGCTACATAACCGATGTAGCGGTGCCGGAGGCCAACGCCCGGATCGATTCGGTGTTTTCCCAAAAGGAGACGGCCATTAAATCCGATATCCAAAGTAAAATGGATGCAGTGCGTTCCCAGCTGGAAAGCCAGATCTCCCAGCTTCAGAATGTGAGCCAGGATGTGATCAATCAGGTGGTGGAGCTGGTGAAAGATCAGATCGGTTCTTCCTCCGGCAGCAGCACCTGGAAGATGATCACCCTTCAGAACGGCCAGCAGATCAAGGCCGGGGTGGGAACCCAGCTGCTTTTGCGCCGGGGCAACGCCAGCTGCTATTCCGGCATGATCAACTTGTCCAGCGGGGAGATTCTGGCCCATGGCCAGTCTGTGCTCCAGAACAATATGTATCTTGTCGGCACCGATGGCTGCGGCTTCATCGCCAAAGGGGAATGCACCGTTTTGGTGGACGGAACCTATACCATCGGCTGAGACGCATGGTTTCAAAGCCTTCTGCATACAATGGTGTGCGGAAGGCTTTTTCTTTTTCGGCGATGATGGAGGGAAAGGGGGAGACCTCATGGAGCAATGGGATCTGTGGCTGGAAGAAGAGCGGGTGGGGAAGGTCTCCTGCCGGGAGACCGGATGGGGGTATACCCTGTGGGCCGCCTGCCCGGCGGAGGAGGGGTATATCTACCGGGTCGCTTTGGATCGTATGGATGAAGATGTTCTGGTGGCCGGGGTTATGCTGCCCCAGGGCCGGGAGTTCCGTCTGGAAAAAAAGATGGATGGGCATTTTGCGCCGGAAAAAGTGAAAGGCGCTTTTATTCTTCGATCCAGGCCCGGGGAATATACCGGATTCAGTCCTCTGCCTTTTCCTTTGGAAAAATTCCGCTCCTTTGATCTTTCTCACGCTCCTTGGAATCAAAGTCTTTTGGGAAAGCTGCTGGTCGATGAAAAGGCCAAGGTTTGCCAGTACCAGAACCAATGGTATGCAGCGGCTCCTTTGGAAAAGGAGCGGCCCTTTGCATTGGCTCCTTTTTTTCAAAAAGTGACACCCTTGGAGATGAGTGGAAAATTCTATGGTCTGGTGGTCTGTGACGAAGAGGGCCGGGTTTCTTTGGCGCATAATGTGAAAGAAGCCAGGGAATACTGGAAGGGAAATCAATGAAAGGAAGTGGCCTTATGCCCGAGCTGACCACAAAGGAACTGGCTTTTCTCAAAGAGCAGTTGAAGGGAGAACAAAGTGAAGTGGCCCAATTCAGTTTGATGGCCCAGCAGTGCACCGATCCTCAGCTGAAAAATATGCTGGCTGGCATTGCATCCCGCCATCAGAGCCATTACGACACGCTGTACCGTTTCCTGCAGAACTGAGAAAGGAGAAAGCGCCATGTGCAACGACCAGATCATCATTACCAATGCCCTCAACACCCAGAAGCATCTGACTTCTCTGTATAATACGGCGGCAGGGGAATGCTGCCACAATCCTCTGCGCAGCGCCATGATGGAGCTGCTGCGGGACGAGCACGAGATCCAGAACGACATCTTTACCGGAATGAGCAGCCGGGGTTGGTATCCGGTTCAGCAGGCCACAAGCCAGGCTGTGAACCAGGCCATTCAGGAACTGAGCAGCCAGAACTGATTGTTTTCCATGCCGGACTCTTGGGAACATCCCCGGAGTCCGGTTTTCTTTTTGCCTGTTTTGTTTGAAAAAAGGGAGAAGATAGTGTAGAATGAATCCATTCAATCAAAGGCCAAAGGGCCTGTTTCCGTGGAAAGGAAGGATCACAGCATGAAATGGGGAACAAGAATGACAGCGGCCGCTTTGGCCCTGACTTTGGCGGCTTCCTCGGCGCCGGCCAAAGCATATAGTATGCCCTATGGGGATGTCAATGACCAATATTGGGCATATTTGGATATTCTGTATTCCAGCCAGTGGGGCTTGCTCCAGGGCAGGGAGGACGGCAATTTCCATCCGGAGGATACGCTGACTCGGGCGGAGTTTGTTTCCATTCTGGCTCGCGTGGGCAATGTGCAGCTGAGCCGGTATCCCGGCAGCGATTTTCAGGATGTGGCCGAAAACGCCTGGTATGCCCAGGCCGTGAACTGGGCCTATCGTGTGGGGGTTGCATCCGGAGTGGGCAATGGGTGCTTTGACCCCAACGGTACCGTCACCCGGGAACAGATGGCCACCATGAGCTATCAATTCCTGAAAAGCATGGGCATTACCTATGGCAATGACAATACCGTCCTGCCTTACTCGGACGCCGGGTCTATCAGCAATTGGGCATTGGAAGCGGTAAAAGCCATGTATACATCCAAACTGCTCACAGGCCGGGAGGACGGCACTTTTGATCCCTTTGCCCCCACCAGCCGGGCAGAAGCGGCTGCTATGGCCCGCCGCCTTTATGTGAATTTAGGGGATTAGAAATGGCTGTAAAAATGGAAGCCATCGCTGTGTGAGGTTTGCATGAAAAAAAGATGGTATATTCCATTGCTTGTGGCTTTTACTTTATGCGGGACAATTTTTGGCATATTGTATGGAAGAGAAATGGGCCGCAGGGAAGAGCGGCGGCAGATGGCCCAGGCCAGCGCCGCCAATGCCTATGAAGAATTTGTGGAATATCAAAGGAACGGGCATAGCAGCAGCTATTGGTATGGAGTAGCGGAGTTCCGGGCTTTCCAGACGGCTTATCATATGCTGGTGGAAGGCACCAATAAGGCGACGAACTTCACTTTCTGCAATGAGGTTTATGGAAGTTTGGTTCTGGCACCGGAGAAGAGCCAGGAGAATATAGATGACATCGTGGATGTTATGGAGATTTTGTCAGTCAATGTGGAAGACGACGCCGGATATGCCCGTATGGACGAATTGCGGCATCGTCTCAGTCAATAATGAGCCGTAGCCGCCAAACAGATCAAACAAAATGGGAGCAAGCATTTGCTTGCTCCCATTTTGTTTGGTTCATCCGGGCTAGCGGAGTCAATCTTCCACCTTGACGATTGGGATGGCGGCCTCCAGCAAAAGGTTGATCAATTCATTCCGGGAACGGTTGGTTTCAGCGGAAAGCAGATCCAGCCGCTGGATCATTTCTTCTTTCATCCGCACCGAAACCACTTTATAGCCATCATCTCCGCGCCGGGGAGATTTTTTTGTGATTTTGATTTCTTCGGCCATGCTGCATCACCTCATTATAGGTATAGTCTATCTTGACAGCACAGTTTTTAGTATACTATAATTATATAGTTCTATTACACTATAAAAATATAGTTTAATAGGCGTATTGAAAAACGGATCATCTGCACAGAGAGAGGAGAAAGAAGAATGGCAAAATTTCAGTTGGCCGAAGGAGAAAAACTGATTGGCAGCGCCACCATGGCGTTCATTGAAAAGGCAGCGGTGGGCGGTAGACCGACTCAGGGAAAATTGTATGTGACAAATCAACGAGTCTGCTTTCATATGTCCATGCTGGGAACTGTTTTGATGGAAGAAAAACTTTCGGATATCGGTGGCTATGCTGAGGGGCGGCAGGGCCTGTTTGTCAAAGCGTTGCTGATTCACGCCAAGGGAAATACCTTCAAATTTACTGGCATGGGACGGAAAAAAGTGATGGGCTGGCTGGATCAGGCCGGCGTACAGAAAATGTAGTGTAAAGAAAACACAAGGCTCAGGCCATGGAGAGCGGGATAAATGCTCTTTATGGCCTTTCTTTTTGCAGGCGGTTTGCAAGTGAAAAAGGTTGTGGTACAATAAAATACAAAGGGCGGCTGCCTTTTTGTGCTTCCATGGATCAAAAAAGAAAAGAAGGTTTTTTTGTGGATCTGCTCATTGCATTTGTGGTATTTTTGTTGTCCATGGTGGTGTGCCTCACCACCGGCGCCTCCATGCTCATCGCGTTGGCCATAGGAATGGTGTGTTTTTCTGCCGTGGCCCTCAAACGGGGCTTTCCTTTGGAAGATGTGCTTCGGATGATTCTTTCCAGTACCCGGCGGTCTTTTATCGTGCTGCGGGTGCTGTTACTCATCGGCCTGGTCACTGCTTTGTGGCGCACCAGCGGCACCATCGCCTTTTTTGTCTATTATGGCGTACAGCTGATTACGCCTCATTTTTTTGTGCTTATTGCCTTTGTGCTTTCGGCAGTGCTCTCCTATGCCTTGGGCACCAGTTTCGGCGTGGCAGGGACGGCCGGGGTGATTTTTATGACTCTGGCTCGCTCCGGCGGGGTCAATGAGCTGGTTACCGCTGGAGCGGTGATTTCTGGAGCCTATTTTGGCGACCGGTGTGCCCCTTCCTCCTCCTGCGCCAATCTGGTGGCCGCCGTCACCGAAACCAAACTGTATGACAATGTGCGCCTGATGTGGAAAACCGGTGCGCTGACTACCGTACTCACTTTGGTGGGCTTTGGGGTCTTTTCCTATTTTCATCCCATTTCCCAGGTGGACCCGTCCATTGTATCGGCATTGCAGAATAGCTTTGATCTTTCTCTTTGGGCCCTTGTGCCCGCCGTGCTGATGCTGGTACTGCCTCTTTGCAATGTGCCGGTGGGATGGGCCTTGTGCGCCAGTATTCTTTCGGCCTTTGGGGTATCGGTGCTTGGTCAGGGTATTTCGGTGAAAGAAACCCTTCTGGCGGCCTTCTGGGGGTATGCACCGGAAAATCCTGCATTGGCTTCGGTGCTTTCCGGCGGTGGTGTGGTGTCCATGGTCAGCGTGGCGCTGATCGTGCTGCTTTCCGGCACTTTTTCCGGTATTTTTCAAGGGACCCGCATGCTGGATGGTGTGCAGGACAAAATTGCCCAATGGGCGGAAAAAATCGGTTTGTTTCCTACAATGGTGGTTACCAGCATTTGTACCAGTGGGGCGTTTTGCAATCAGGCCATTGCCGTGATGCTCAACACCCAACTGCTGGCTCGGGTCTATGATGATTCCGGCGCATCCCGCAGTTTGCTGGCCATGGACATGGCCAACTCAGTAGTCACCATTGCCGGGCTGCTTCCTTGGTCCATCGCCTGTGCCGTGCCTCTACAAATGCTGGGTGTGAGTTCCGGCGCCGTTCCCTATTGCCTGCTTTTGTGGCTGACGCCATTGTGTTATGGCTTTGTTACAAGACGCCTGTGTTTTGGACGAAAAAAGAATTGAATTTTTCCAGCACAAAGGCCCTGGCATATTGCCAGGGCCTTTGTGCTATTTGTTTTTTCTTTTCTTATGGCATTTTCCGGCCATGGGACAAGCGGAGCAGCCGGAAGAGCAAGAAGTCTGGCCCCGGCGGATGGCCCGGAAAGCCAGAACCGCACAAAATACCAAAAGTAGCAGGAGAAGAATATCGGCAAATCCCATAGGTTCACCAGATCAGCAGAGCCAGCCGGTAGAAAAGGAAGGCCGCAACCCAAGCCACAGCGGTTTGGTAAAACACCACGAACAAGGCACTCTTGACACCACCCATTTCCCGCTTGACAGCGGCGATAGCAGCCACGCAGGGAGTATAGAGCAGGGTGAACACCAGGAAAGCCAGAGCGGCGGGGAGGGGCAATGCACCCGAAAGGGTCTGAGGCAGAGTGGCCATGGAAGAGCCGGTGAGCACGGCCAGGGTGCTGACCACCGCTTCCTTTGCGGTAAAACCGGTGAGAAGGGCGGTGGACATCTGCCAGCTGCCGAAGCCCAGAGGAGCAAAGAGCGGGGCGATGAGGCGACCGATCTGAGCCAGAAGGCTCTGACTGCTGTCGGACACCACATTGATCCGGCTGTCGAAGGTCTGAAGCACCCAAATGATAATGGTGGCCAGGAAGATCACCGTAAAGGCCCGGGTGATAAAGTCCTTGGCCTTATCCCACACCAGCCGCACCACGCTTTTGGGGGCCGGGAGACGGTAGGCAGGCAGTTCCATCACAAAGGGCACCGGATTGCCTTTGAAAGCGGTGCGGCCCAGAATCAGGCCGGAAAATATACCCAGCAGAATCCCCAGTACATACAGGCCGATCATCACCAGTGCTCCATATTCCGGGAAAAAGGCGGCGGTGAATACGCCGTAAATGGGCAACTTGGCGCTGCAGGAAATGAAAGGGGTGAGCAGGATGGTCATTTTCCGGTCCCGGTCACTGCTCAGAGTGCGGGTGGCCATGACGGCGGGCACTGTGCAGCCGAAACCGATGAGCATGGGCACGAAGGAGCGGCCGGACAGGCCGATCTTCCGCAGCAGTTTATCCATTACAAACGCCACACGGGCCATATAACCGCTGTCTTCCAGCAGAGAAAGGAAGAAAAACAGGGTGACGATGATGGGCAAAAAGGACAGTACGCTGCCAATACCTGCAAACACGCCGTCGATGATGAGGGAGTGGACCACTGGATTGATGCCATAAGCGGTAAGTCCCTGATCGGCCAGGTCTGTGACCCAGTCAATGCCCAGAGACAGAAGATCGCTGAGGAAGGAGCCGACTAAACCAAAGGTCAGCCAGAAAATCAGCAGCATGATCCCCAGGAAAATGGGGATGGCCAGGAACTTATGGGTGAGAAAGCGGTCGATGCGCACCGAGCGCTGGTGTTCTTTGGATTCATGGGGCCGTACCACCGTACCGGCGCACAGCTCATCCAGGAATGTATAGCGCATATCGGCCAAAGCGGCATTGCGGTCCATGCCGCATTCCTCTTCCATTTCCTCCACCGAGTGCTGGATCAGTTCCCGTTCGTTGGGGGAAAGGGACAGCTGGGCCATCATGGGTTCGTCGCCTTCCAGCAGTTTGGTGGCGGCAAAGCGGGAGGGCACGCCGATGGCGGCGGCGTGATCCTCGATCATGTGGCTCACCGAGTGGATGGCCCGGTGCACAGCGCCCTGGCAGAAGTCCAGCCGTTTGGGTTTTTGGCGCTGCTGGGCGGTGCGCAGCACCACATCGATCAGCTCGCTGACGCCCTCATTTTTGCTGGCGGTGATGGGCACCACGGGAATCCCCAATTCCTGGGACAGCTTGGATACATTCACCGAGCCGCCGTTTTGCCGCACCTCATCCATCATGTTCAGGGCCAGCACCATGGGGATGCCCAATTCCATCAGCTGCATGGTGAGATACAGGTTGCGTTCGATGTTGGTGGCGTCCACGATGTTGATGATGCCGTCCGGCTTCTCTTTCAGCAGATAGTCCCGGGTGACGATTTCTTCGGCGGTATAGGGGGAGAGGGAATAGATCCCCGGCAGGTCCACCACCGTTACATCCTCGTGGCCGCGGATGATGCCGTCTTTCCGGTCCACCGTCACGCCGGGAAAGTTGCCCACATGCTGATTGCTGCCGGTGAGCTGGTTGAAAAGGGTGGTTTTGCCGCAGTTTTGGTTGCCGGCCAGTGCCAGTTTCATACCGATGCTTCCTCCTTTTCCGCCGGATTTTCACTGTGATGGCCGTGGTGACCATGGTGCCGCGAGGGAGTGAAGGAGGGCACCGAATCGCATTTTTCACGGCGGGAACAGCTGTCGCAGCCCTTTTCCCTGAATTGCTGGGGCAGGGGACAAACGGTAATGGTGCGGGCGTCATCCAGGCGGATGGTCAGCTCGTAACTGCGGACATGAAGCTCGATGGGATCTCCCATCGGGGCAGTTTTGCGGATGGAGACCAGAGTTTTGGGCGTCAGGCCCATATCCAGCAACCGGCGGCGCAGAGCTCCTTCGCCGCCCACAAAGGTGATGGCGGCGGTATCGCCGATGGGAAGTTGGTCCAATGTCATGAAGATTCCCCCTCTTTTTGGTAAAAATCAAATGGGAAAATACAGATTCCCATGGAGTTAGCCTATGTAAACATTCTAATGGCTGTGCCCATTTCCGTCAAGCGGAATATCGCACAATCCCCTGGAGAAAAGGAGGAGGGAAACCGATATAGTATACAGAAAATCCCCCCGGTGGATGAGCTCCGCCAGGGGGATAAAAGGGGTGGATTGCTTAGTAAAGTTTAAAGAGCAGGGAAGCAAATTCCGCCCGGGTGATGGAATTGAGGGGCTTGAGGGAGTTTGTGCCGCCATAGCCCTGGACGATACCCAAGGAGGAGAGGATTTTCACATGATCCGAAGCCCAGGCAGGGATGTCTCCGGCATCGTCAAACTTCACATTGGAATAGGCATAGCCCCGCTCCAGGGTGCGGCCCAGAAGGGTCATCACCTGGGCACGGCTCACCGGGGAGGAGGGCAGGAATACCGAATTGCCCTTGCCGTCGGTGCTGCCGATCATGATCCCCTGGGCATAGAGGGCCTTTACATGGGGTAGTGCCCAATCGGAGATTTTGGATGCATCGGTATAGGGCAGCTTCACATCGGCGTAATTATCGGTATTGATACCAAGATACCGGGAGAGCAAAGTGGCAGCCATTTCGTTTGTGGTGTTGTTTTGAGGCATAAACTGGCTGTCAGTGGAGAAGATGCCCTGCACCCGGAGAAATTCGGCATAATCCTGAGCCCAATGCCCGTTCATATCCTCATAGGGGGTGGTGCCGCCGGAAGTGCCTAAGGTCATGCTTTTGCGGGCAATGTTGCCAAAGGAATCGGTGGCCTCCAATGTCAGACGGTGCAGGCCGCCGGTGTTTTCCGGCAGAGTGGCAGAGAGGGCACCCGTCTGGCTGTTGTAGGTGAAGTTGCAGCTTTTTCCGTCATAGGTCAGGGCGATGTTGCCGGAGGAAATGGCAAAGCCGGTGGCGTCCTTGACGGTGGCGGAGAAGGCTTGGGAAGTGACGCTCTCCGGCATGGTGATCTCCGGCGGGGTTACATCGGGCTGAGCGGCGGCATAATGCACCACAAGCTGATCGATGTAGATGTTGCCCGACTGGCCGGGAGACACCGATGTGCTGAAGCCTTTGACAGCGGTGGCATTGGAAGGAACTTCTACGGTGGCCAGGGTCCAGTCCTCACCGGCATAGAAGGCCCGCTGCACTGTGGAGCCGCTGCTGGTGAGGAAGTTGATGTACACCGATTTGCCCGGAGAGGCTTTGGCGTAGAAGGTGAGGCTCTTGGCGCCGGAAAGCTTGATGGAAGATGCCGGGGTAAAGACAGCGGCATGGGCCTTGTCCATGGAAGCGGCGCCTTTATAGGTCATGGACAGAGCGCCGCTTCCATAGCGCACCTGATCCAGAGAATGGGTCACCTGGGCTTTGGCCGAGATGTCCTGGGTGTCTGCTGTGGCGTAATAGGTCACATCTTTTTCGTAGTTTTCCAAAATGGAGGGCATTTTGCCCACTTTCACCGGGATGGACATGGAGAAGCCATTGTGGGAGATGACGATGTTTCCAGAAGCGCCGGTGGTTTTGGAAGCGGTGAACACGCCGTCCTGGGTGATGGTACCGGCGTTGCCCGTCACCTGCCAGGTGAACAGGTTGTCCTGTTCATAAAGAATGCGGGACTGAGCATAAGCATCGATATCCAGATCGATGGATTCTCCCAGATCCATGGACAAAGAGGTGACGGTGGTGCCGTTTTTGTTCTTTACCACCACACGGTCGGGCTGCTGGTAAACAGTGATGGAGGCCGGCATGGAAGTGGCGGTCTCATGGTCCAGGGAGATCAGGTATTCTCCTGCTTGCTGAGGCGCGGTGAATACATTGCCGTCCAGGACCTGCTCTGTGGGAGAGGTCACCCGGAAGCCGGAATAGTAGGAGGATACAGGATAATAGTGCTGGTCAAAGGTGTTGGCCCCCAGGGAGACCTGAGCGCCGGACAGGGTGGCCACACTGTGAGGATAGACAAAAGCGCCGGTTTCTTCTCCGGTGGGGGTGGCGGTGTTGACAAAGAGGAGATAGTTGGCGCATTTGCGCAGAGAGCCGTCCGAGGGGCTGTTGACCACTTCGGTCTCTTTGGAGCCGGGTTGGCGCACCACTTCGGCAGAGGAGCCGCCGCCGTCCAGGTTGACCACATTGGTGCAGCCTTTGTTCACCAGAAGCTGGGCGGCGTTCTTTACACTCATGCCCTGGCTGATCTCCTGGCGGCCGTCCACCACCAGGGCCACGGCGCTGCCATCCGGACGAACGCCCAGGAGGGTGCGGGGATCGCTGGAAGAAGAAAGGCCCGACTGCATGACGCCATTCTTGACTGCCATATCTCCGGCGCCGCAGGCATAGACTACATCGGTGAAGGCTTCATTGTATACATTGGCTTTGAATGTGACGGTTTCTCCCACCTGAAGGGAGGAGATGGTATAACCGCGATTGCTGTAAGTATTGCTGGCGGTGAGGATGTACTCGTTTTCTCCGATGGGGGTGGAGCCGGACACATCCCGGTTGACGGCGGTGACCACAAACTGTTTCTCTTGGCCGATTTTCAAAGGTTCGTTGTTCACCGGGGTCAGCACCACATTGACGCCGGTGCCGGAGGAACGGGTCTGGGAGGAAAAGTCGCTGTTGAGCAGATAGATCCCTGCGTCAGAGCGCTGCTTGTTCAAAGCGTATATCGGGTAATCGCCGGTGATGGAGGAATAGAGGCTCATGGCCATTTGAGGGGCGCCGACGATCATGCCTCCATCGGGTTTGACGCCCACGGCGTTCCACATACCGTCGGAGCTGACCAGACGGCCATTGTTGACCACAAGACCCGAGGGAAGGCCGGTGGACAGGACAAAAAAGTCCGCATTGGCTGCGCCGTAGACGCTTTGTCCCTGGTTTTCCACATAGTCTACGATTTCCTCAATGGAGGATTTGCCGTAGAGCTTATTGCCATAGGCCACAATGGGGAACACATCGCTGCCGGGGGTGTACTCCAGGCGGAAGGACTGCTGGCGCAGGCTTCCGTTTTCTGAAGAAGCCACGGTATAGCGTAGCCCGTTGGCAATGTCATAGGAATCGGAATAAGATAAGGTTTCTGCTCGGGCTGGAAGTGGCAGGAAGGCCGCTGACAGAGCCAGAGCACAAAAAGATGCGATAATTCGCCGGGTGATGGATTTCATATGATCTCCTTTCATCATAAAGGTTATTGGGACAGTCTGATACAATCATACCATAAAACCACCAAAATAAAAGAGGATATCCTGCACAAATCAGGGAAGAAAAGCCGCCTTGCCTTGCATTCCCAGGAAGATATGGTATGATAAAAGGGCCTGTCCCGGCAAAGGGATCGGGCAGAGAAGAACGAAAAAAGAAAGGCGGCAGCATGATGGCTGGACAGAAGAACGATTCGATTTTGGGGCGTATTTTTAAAAGGTATTTTGTGGATGCCATGGGCTCCATGGCTCTGGGACTGTTTTCCTCCCTGATCATCGGACTGATCATTTCCCAGCTGGCCCAGTTTTCCCCTCTTTCCTTTTTGGCACCGGTGACCGAAGTGCTGGGG
>CALLCY010000096.1:0-6874 GCA_938000015.1 uncultured Clostridia bacterium | reverse complement strand
GTCCCCAATCCACGATGGATTCAAAAGCACTGGTTTTTTCCAGAGCGAAGGTCTGGAAGTCATCATCATCTTGCTTTAACAATACCCGCCAGTGAAGGCTTTCCTCCGGCGGTGTGTCGTACACATACACCCGGCCCTGGGGGAAGGATTGAGACAGAAGAAGGAGGCTGTCATCATAACCCTCTTCCTCCAAGTCTTCTCCCTCTTCTTCGGGGCAAAAGCCCCGGTAACTCAGATAGGCGGGAATGCCTTCCCCTTCCTTTTCCCATTTTCCCTCTTCCAGGGTGTACAGCACAGTGCGGGCGTTTACGCCGCGGCGATCTTCATAGGAAAAGCGGGGGTAAAGGTTGCCGCTTCCCGAAAGGGGAGAATGGTGGAAAAAGCCCATAAAGTAAACACGCCACAAAAGGACGCCGCCCAAAACGATCACAAATCCCAAAAGGATGGGAGAGATCCATTTTCCTTTGATCTTCACCACAAACGCCTCCTCTCGTGCAAAACAAAAAGAAATACTTTAGTCCAGTATAAGAGAGGGGAAGGGAAATGTCAATGGTTTCCTGTTTCGTCCTCCTCGTCCTCATCCCAGCGAAGGAACAGGCGCTGCACCAGGCGGAGACGGTGAAGGGCTTCTTTCTTTTCCATCCGGGCTTTGTGGACTTGCTCCATGGCTTTTTCCAGCTCTTCACGGGTGGAGTGAAGGGCTTGTTTTTGGGCTTTCCGCAAGGCAGAGAGGGTGCGTTTATACTCCTGCCGTGCCTTTTTCAGCTTTAGAGTCAGATTCCGGGGACGGGCCTGCCAATGGGGATAGGCATGGAGCAGACGGCGGAGAAGCCGTTTGTCACGCAGCACTTGGCGTACGGCCTGGGCCACTTCCTCGGTGTTATCTCCCTGCTGGGTATCGATGTGCTTTTTCAGCAGGCTCATGACGGTGAGGGACAAGCCGCAGTCACAGACGAACAGTGCCCACAGCGTCCACACCAGAAGGGCCATGACAAAGGCGGGGATGCGGGAGACCCAAGCAAAAAAGAGTGGGTCGAGCACCCGGACAATGATAGCCGAGGCCAGGCCGAAGAGGATCAGGTTTCCGATCCATACCCGGCCGTGAAGGTTCATGGGCTTTTGGGAATAATCCCACCAGCGGGCGTGGAAGAGCTTTTCCAGATACCAGCTGGTGAAGTATTCCAAGCCGCCGCACAGGAAAAAACCGGCCAGGAACACATCGCCCCAGGTGCCCCGGTAGCCCAGAAGGCCGCCCACCACAATGGTGACAAAGGTGACGCCGCAGCCATAGATGGGGCACCAGGGCCCCAGCAGAAAGCCCCGGTTGATCAACCTGTGATATTGGATGTATTTCAAAGTGACTTCCATCATCCATCCAAGGCAGGAAAATAGAAAAAATAAAAGGCTGAGTTGGTAAAATAGAATCATAGCACAGCTCCTTTCTATTGTCCTATCATATCGTGAAAGAAAGGGCAGGGCAAGGGGCGGAAAGGGTTTTTTCGAAAAAAGCCAGTCCTTGATTTTGGGTCGGGGGTGGGGTATGATAAAAACAAATATGCAGATAAAAGGAGCGGCGGAACATGCGATTGGAACGAATTACCTGGAAACAGGCGGAACGCTATTTCAAAGATCACCATACGGCGGTCATCCCCATCGGGAGCATCGAAAACCACGGTTCTCATTTGACTTTGGGCACCGATTTTCTCATTCCTTCCCATCTGACCGGGGCCATCGAGGAAAAGTGCGATGTGCTCATCGTCCCTGCCGTGCCCTATGGAGTGGCCGATCATCATTTCGGGTTCCCCGGCACCATCTCCTTGGGCTATGACGGCCTGCGTCTGGTGCTGGAAAAAATCACCGATTGTCTGTATCGTTATGGCGTGCGCCGCTTCGTCTTTCTCAATGGCCATGGGGGCAACGATCAGGCCATTCTGGACACTGCGCTTCAGCTGGAGGACAAAGGCGCTCTGGGCGCTTTGCTCAACTGGTGGCAGCTGGCGGGAGAGCTGAATCCCAAATGGAAGGGTGGTCATGGCGGCGGAGAAGAGACGGCGGCCATTCTGGCCATTGATCCCAGCTTGGTACATATGAAGGATTATATGCCCCTTGAACCCCAGGATATCTCGGCTGGTCTGCCCACTTCCGGCGTCAAGACCGTGCGGTATCAGGGTATTGATGTGACGGTGCAGCGTCATTTTGGTTCGGTGACGCCTTCTGGCTGGTTCGGGCCGGATGATCCCAAGGACGCCACCCAGGAATGGGGCCAGGAAATGCTCCAGAAGGTGGGCGAGTTCATCACCGGCTTCATCAATGAATTTGACAAAGTGCCCCTGGAGGAGCGCAAATAGGATGCTGGAGCCCCTTTTTCAGTTGGACTCCGTTTTGAACCGGAAACTGTATTTGAGCCTACAAAAAGCCTATTTCCGCCAGTTCCGTCAAGGGTACCGCAAGGCCTGGATGGCCGCGGCCCTGGCGCTGGCGGCGGTGGCCGGGCTGTTTGCCCGCTCCGGGGACAGCCTGGGCTGGGTCTACGCCGTTTTGGCTCTGCTGGCTTTTTATGCTGCTCAATGGGGCTGGCATTTGCCTGCGTTGTGGAACCTAACCCGGATGAAAAAACAGCTGGGGAAAAATGTGCATTTTGCTTTTTGGGATTTTGGCCTGGAGCGCACAGGGCCGGAAGGGGAGCAGCTCATTCCCTGGCGGGAAGTGACTCATGTGCTGAAAACGCCGGAGGGATGGGGACTTTTGTGCCGCAGCCGCCTGCTGGCCTGGGGCGATGGCCCACGGAGTGGGGAAGAAAAGGCCAGCTCTTTTGATTTGCTGGCTTTTCTTTCTTTTCTAAAGGAAAATGTGTGAGGCTCAATGAGAAAACCGCAGAAGCAAAACAGAAGGAAGGCAGTAAGATGAAAAAAGAGCCCGTTTTTCGATATGCTCAGCGGGAAGATGTCCCGTTGATTTTGCAATTTATCAAAGAACTTGCCGATTATGAAAAAATGTTGGATGAAGTGGTGGCCGATGAAAAAACACTGGAAGAATGGCTGTTTGAGCGGAAAAAGGCCGAAGTCATTTTTGCAGTGGTGGAAGGAGAAGAGGTGGGGTTTGCCCTGTTTTTCCATAATTTTTCCACTTTTCTTGGCCGGTCCGGCCTTTACCTGGAAGATCTTTATGTCAAGCCGGAGCACCGGGGAAATGGGTATGGAAAGGCTATATTGCAAAAGCTGGCCGCCATTGCCGTGGAGAGAAAATGCGGCCGCCTGGAATGGTGGTGCCTGGACTGGAACAAACCCAGCATTGATTTTTATCGCTCCCTTGGCGCCGAGCCTATGTCCGATTGGACGGTATACCGTATTGCAGGGGATACCCTGGCTCAATTGGCCCAAGGAGAATAAGAAAAGAAAAAGACCGCATCACAGGATGCGGTCTTTTTTGGTCGGAGTATCGGGACTTGAACCCGAGGCCTCTTGGTCCCGAACCAAGCGCGCTACCAGCTGCGCTATACCCCGAAGAGGGCAAGCTGCTCTCATGAGCAGACTGCTTTATTATTATAGGCATTGTGCGCCCCTTTGTCAAGAGCTGGCCGGGGAAGAATTTTTAAAAAAGCAAAAATAAGACTGGACAAACCAAGGGAAGTTTTGTATAATGAATAGGCACAAAACGCTAGTATAGCTCAGTCGGTAGAGCAACGCATTCGTAATGCGTAGGTCGTCGGTTCGAATCCGACTTCTAGCCCCAGTGGGTGTGGGCTAACTTTTAAGCCGCTTGCCTTCCCGGCAAGAGATAGTGGTGTAAATCCGCTCGCCCGCTCCAAGCCCCTTTGGCTTTGCCAGAGGGGCTTTTTGTTGTCCATCTGGTCAACATGGTCAACAGGATCTTGTGTATCTGTATCTTCAAAATGAGTGAATAACTGGAAAACACGGGTTGCCGGTGTCGGTAACCCGTGTTATAGTATAAGAGGTAAAATGGAAGTTTTATTACTCAAATTCCAGGGGAAACCACAAAACAGAAAAGAGAGAGGTCATTTTATGAAGTGCAGCAAGCAAAGAATATTGTCTGGCGTGCTGGCCGCAGGCATCAGTCTGTCCTGTGTGACAGGGCCTGCTTTTGCAGTTGGTGATGGAAAACAGAATCTCCCTGTCCAGGTTGAAGCATCCAAGCAGGAAGCCTGGGTGTTTTCGGATGTGACAAGAAGTGACTGGTATTATTCCTATGTGATGACTTGTTCCATTTATGGTGCTATTTCGGGTACAACAACTCCTGTGAATGGTGTAGGTACTTTTGAACCCAACGGCAAGGTCAATTTAGGTCAGTTTCTTGCTGTTTTAACTCGTCTGATTGCTGCAGATCAGATAACGGGTAGTACAGACGCCCATTGGGCTGAGCCAAACTACAATGCAGCCACAGCAGTAGGATTGATCTACACTTCTGAGTATTCTTGTACTTCTGCTGATCTGGATAAGAGTCTTACCAGAGAAGAAATGGCTGTTATGCTTTCCAGAGCAGCAAAAATCAATGGGGAGACTTTGAAAGTCCTTCCTGGTATTGAGAATAATATTGGTGATTTGGATAAGATATCCAGTGATAAGGTAACTGCTGTAAAGCAGGCCTATTCCAATGGTTTGCTTACTGGTGATAACAATGGTAACTTCAATCCAAAGGGTACAATGACTCGTGCAGAAATGGCGACAGTTGTATGTCGTTTGATGAACTATTATCCTCGTGGTGAAGTAACCATTAAGGACCCTGATAGTAATGTGAATGAGAGTAAGAGTGAGTATGTAGTAACAGAATCAGCGGAAACTCAGGGTATGTTAAGACCTGCTGTATCCAGAGAATATGAGTTAAAAGCTCTTGGTGCAACCAGAACAGGTGAGGATGCTAATGGTGTGTATGTAACCTTTACAGCACCTCAGTTGCCTTCTGAGATAGCAAATGATTTTACATTTGCTTTTACTTCAAGAGTGTATAAATCAAATGGTGACTATTTTGCGGACCCTATTCGTGTAGAGTTAAAGTCAGGTGAAACAACACAGAAGATCTATTTCAATAGTTATTCATTTAGTAAGGTAACAAAGAGTGAAATAGGTTCTATGTCTATTGGTGTATATATTTATGCCAATGGAGATGTAAGTAAACATATGTTTACCCGTAGCATATATAGTGATGTAAAGGGAACCGCAAATGCAACAAAATATAGTGGTTCTTTAGATACTGCTACATTAGATAGCAGTGCAGTTTGGGCTGGTTTAGGTCTTTAATATTGAAGAAAGGATGAGGAACCATCCTTCCACTCTCTTGACAAAAGGGCAGGAAAGACCGTATAATATTCCCTGTATAAAGGCTGTGAAGGGCAGGAGTATCCCGGTGAAGCGGCATAGAGAGGGCACGGTTGGTGGAAGTGCTCCCAAAGCGCCGGGGGAATGTGGTCCCTGAGCCGCAGGCTGAACCGCCCTTTTGGGCACAGTAGGCCCCGCCGTCTGGCCCGCGTTAAGGGAAAAGGCGCTGTCTGGCGCCGGAGTGTGCGTTTTTTGACGCAAATATGGGTGGTACCGCGGAAGTGAAATGTTTACCTCCGTCCCGTAACAACACGGGGCGGAGGTTTTTTTGTTGATCAGCCGCCCTCGGCAATACAGCAAGAAAGAAGGAGTGAAGCCGAATATGGCAAAGGAACTGGAAAAGGTCTACGATCCCAAACAGACCGAAGACAGCGTCTATCGGTTTTGGGAGGAAAGCGGCTGCTTCAAAGCCGAAGTGGACAAGAACAAGAAGCCTTACAGCATCGTCATGCCGCCCCCCAATGTGACGGGGCAGCTGCACATGGGTCACGCCTTTGATGTGACCATTCAGGACGCCATCATCCGCCAGAAGCGGATGCAGGGCTATGAGGCTCTGTGGATGCCCGGCATGGACCACGCCGGCATCGCCACCCAGATCAAGGTGGAAGAATACCTGCGGGAGCAGGAGCACAAGACCCGCTATGACCTGGGCCGGGAGGAATTTCTCCGCCGGGTCTGGCAGTGGAAGGACGAATACGGCGGAAGAATTCTGGACCAGCAGAAGAAGTTGGGTGCTTCTCCCGACTGGCGCCGCCGCCGCTTCACCATGGACGAAGGCTGTTCCAAAGCGGTGCGTCAGACCTTTGAGAACCTGTATAAAAAGGGCCTGATCTACCGGGGCAGCCGGATCATCAACTGGTGCCCCCACTGTGCTACCGCTCTGTCCGATACCGAAGTGGAATACAACGAGCAGCAGGGCCATCTGTGGCACATCAAGTACAAGGTCCAGGAGACCGGGGAGGACATGATCATTGCCACTACCCGGCCTGAAACCATTCTGGGCGATACCGGCATTGCCGTCAACCCGGAGGATGAGCGCTACACCCATCTTCATGGCAAGCACGCCATTCTGCCTCTGATCGGCCGTTTGCTGCCCATTTTCCCCGACGATTATGTGGAAAAGGATTTCGGCACCGGCTGCGTCAAGGTCACCCCCTGCCATGACCCCAACGACTTTGACATGGGCCAGCGTCACGGCCTGGAGCAGATCCTGATCCTGGACAACGACGCCAAGATCAACGAAAATGGCGGCAAATACCAGGGAATGGACCGGTATGAAGCCCGCAAAGCCATCCTGGCCGACCTGGACGCCATCGGCGCTTTGGTGAAAACCGAGGATTACAGCCACAATGTGGGTACCTGCTACCGCTGCGGCACCACTGTGGAGCCCATCACCTCTGCCCAATGGTTCGTCAAGATGAAGCCCCTGGCCGAAGAGGCCATTCGGGTGGTGAAAGAGGGACGGATCAAGTTTGTTCCCGAGCGCTTCACCAAGACCTATATGAACTGGATGGAGAATGTGCACGACTGGTGCATCTCCC
>CALLCY010000095.1:0-3613 GCA_938000015.1 uncultured Clostridia bacterium | reverse complement strand
TTACGCTGATGTCTGCATGACCCATAATGTACTGCAATGTCTTGGGGTTCATCCCAGATTTTGCCATATTTGAACAGAAGGTGTGCCTGCACACATGTGGCGTTACTTTCGGCATCTGAATGCGGTAGATTTTATTATAGTTCTGGACAATATGCTCCAGGTACTTTTCCCAATGAAATGTCACCATAGGCATATCGTTCTTGTCCAGAAACAGAAAACCAACGCATTCATCAACCATGGGTTCCGTTTTGGGGACCACACGGTTGGCGATAATCCGGCGGAAACAGGATGCTACCTCCTCGGTCATCGGAACATAGCGGATGCCGCTTTCTGTCTTTGGCTGCTGGATCGTAAGTCCGCAGAATTCCGAGATACGAAGCCCTGTGTAAAAGAGGATATAGAGCCCGTTGTAGTATCTGCTGAAATGCTTTGCTGACTTGACAACAAGGGAAGAACTGGTTACAAGGAAACTGATATGACTGTGCAAGAGGTGAGTACGATGTTATTCGAAAAATTTTGTATTGATTTCGGCTCCACAAAAGTTGATACCACGAAACATTGTGCAGAGCCTTTTCGGAAAGTTGATCTATAAAGTGGAAAGGCCAAGGCAGAGATAGGACTGTCTTTGGTTTTTATACCCTTTTTATCAGATTAACGATAGATAATTAACTGTTTAGGCCACAGACAATGTTTTGTTTGTGGCCTTTTGTTATGCTTACTGATAAGTGACTATGCAAAAGACGCACAATGTAGTGTGCCCTTTTTCTTTTTGGAGGAAATAGATATGACTGAAGAACATAGTTTGTTGACCGGAAGTGTGCCGAAAAAACTGGCCATTTTCGCTTTCCCGTTGCTTTTAGCAAATATGCTGCAATCGTTTTACAATGTGGTAGATATGCTTGTAGTCGGCCAAATTGTAGGCGATACAAGTCTTGCGGCCATTGGTAACGTTTCTAAATTGTGCTATATCATCAATTCAATTTGTATTGGTATGACGATGGACGGAGCCGTGTTGATTGCTCAATATAAGGGGCAGGCGGAATCTTTTCAACCCCCTCTGCCATCCACTTTCTGAAGCTTGATGAACCATGCTTTGGCATCCGACAAGCGCACCTTGTCAATGCGCTGACTGCAGAATGGCTCTTTTTTCAAGATGTTGATCACCGTCTTGTAGCCTGCGACCGTATTATGACGGACGCCAGTTTTCAAATACACATACTTTTCCACCAGTTCCAAAACCGTGAGCTTTCCACCGTTGGTGACGATGTGATCGAACAGATCGGCTTCAATCTGCTTTTCCTTTTCTCTCAGGGAAGGCTCTCGCTTTTTTCCCTTGGGCATAGGATCATTTTTATCCAGCCGCCAACCGTACACATTTTGCTCTTTGCCATCCTCGTTCGAGATAGCGGAACCGATACCTCCCATCCTTGCGCTGATACTCGCCTTCTCGTAAAATCCGATTGCCATTATTTCGTCTTTTTTCACTCATTGAAATCTCTCTTCTAGAAGAAAGGAGAGCCAGACTTGCACGCTTATCATAGCACAAGTTTGGCTCTCCGTATAGCTTTGCCATGAAAGAACGGCAATCTGCCATCGACTTTTTGAAAGGTTATTATACAGCAGTGCCTGATCCAGATACCTCTCAAATTTCTCCCGTTTGATCAAAGCACGGTTTCCATTCATCACATAAAAATTCTCATTGGGATGCTCATCAACCAGCATCCGCAGCTTTCCCTCTCCGATATAATAGTATCCGGCGGCTTCCTCAATGGTCAGCGTATAGTGACGCCAGACCGGAATATCCAAACATTTCTTCCTACAAGTCATTGTCTCTTCATTTCTCCTAGGCTACCTCCATAGATCAGAAAGGCCAGGCAAAGAGCATTGGCAACAAAGTCCGCAACCAGCCGGCAACCAACTGGGCAACAAGCCCTGTAAATCAGGCAATCCATTCCTTTGGTAGATCCAGTTGACGGACTTCTTCCTCACTCAGCTCCACAAATCCACCTTTGTTGTCGGGCAGTTCGTTGCCGGAAATCTCCCGTTCCCAGCCACGCTGTCGCCCATGTCCTGCAAACATTCCGGGATTGGAGAAGGGCTTCCAGTCGGTCACCACCGTGTTCATAATCTCGTTGATGTTGTGTAGCTGCCAGCGCTTCGGCTCCTCAAAGGCGTGTCCCAACGCTTCCTTGAACGGCTGTTTGGAACAGACCATATATGCCGGTGTAGTGCTCCAAAAAAACTGAATCTGCCCGGCTTCGGTATCCTCCGGCATAAAGCCCTTTTGAACCTCTACCAGCTGCTTCTGAATCTCCTTTGAAAATTTCATGGAATACTCACCGCTGTGGTAAATGGTCATGGCCTCGGCCCATACCTGCAACAGATATTTCCTGGAAGCGGCTTTGTCCTCCAAAATGTGAATCTCCGCCTTTTCCGGGTAAAGTATCACTGGCAGGAACTGGCGGTTTCCGGCTCGGTCAAGGGGTAGAAAATCCAGCGTGTTGGAAGAACCACCGAACACACACTACCGCAGACGGTCTTTGGGGTGGGCCTCATAGTGCGTGCAGTAGGTTTCCTTTTGGCGGCTGACAAAGGCGCGAATTTCTTCGATGCTCTTGGCGCTACTGGTGGCCAACATCTCCGGCATCTCGATGATCCAGTGACCTTGTAGCTTGGCAAACACCTTGTCGTCCAGTTTTTTCAGGTCATCGGAGAACCACTCGTCCTGTATGGCTAAGAACCGAAAGAAAGTGGACTTTTCAGCTCCTTGTCCGCCCACCAGACAAAGCAGCTCCTCATACTTGGAACCTGGATGGAACACCCAGCGAATGGCTCCCAACAGGAAGTGCTTGAACATTTCTTCCACATAGTCGCTCTCGTCTGCCCCCAAAAAGTGATGCAGGCAGGATCATATTCGGGACTTGCCGTCCCACACCAGACTGTTCAGCACATCCTGAATAGGGTGATAGAAGTTTTCGTTTGCCACGATGGAGAGCGCCACCATCAGCTTCTTTTCGCTGGTCAGGCCGCAGTTCTGATCAAAGTAAAAGAGCAGATATTTGACATCGGTATCGGTCAAGGACTTCTGCGCCAGCCCAGATCCCGCACAATGTCCACATGGTCGGTCAACAGATTCAGCCAGATTGCCCCCCACAAAAGCGGGTCACAGACAAACACCGTGCGGCAATTTCCGATAGTGTTGGCCGGTTGCCCTTTTTCGGTAACAGAGAGGCTTCCCCGCACTTGCTCAACGGTCAATTTCACTCTTTCGGCCTACCGGGTGACAGGCACTAAACTCTGAGATTCGCTGCTCAATGTTTCTCACCTCTTTTCTCAAGGAAAAGGCACCTGATTTGTATGCAAAATCAGATACCCTACCGCTTTATATCCTGTTTTCGCTGCTGTTGCTTTTTCCGGTTTTCCTCCCGCTGGGTGCTGTCCTGTTTGCCCTGTGGAGAAAATCCAAAATAGATTCTTCCGCCTTTGCCTGAATCTTTTGCTTGCCAGCCTGCTTGACTTCCGGCTGCATCAGCTTCTTCTAGATTTTTGTCAGTGCAGACTGCATGGCATTTTTGATTTTGGAGATCACCCCATCCGACCGGGCGGCAGCATA
>CALLCY010000094.1:0-7716 GCA_938000015.1 uncultured Clostridia bacterium | reverse complement strand
GAAAATCTGCATTTTCCCCAGCAAGCCGTATCCGCCGGGGACTTTGACACCGATACCCCGGAACAGGAGGACTACCCTTCCCTCACCTATGACGGCCCCTTCTCCGATCATCTGGATCAGCTGGAGCCGCTGGCTCTCCAGTCTTTGCCCACCCTGTCCCCGGAAGAGGCCCTCACCCAGGGCGCAGCCTTCTGCGGTCTTTCCCAGGATGCCCTCACCGTCACCGGAGAGACCGAAGGAGACATCCCTTGTTACCGTCTGGAAGGGGAAAACATCTCTTTGCTGCTGACAAAGCAAGGCGGCCGGGCGCTGCTGCTCACCGATGGCCGGGAGCTCACCGCCCCCACCCTGTCCCCTCAGAAAGGAGCAGAGATCGCCCAGGAATTTCTCCGCAGCCGGGGCTATGCCAATATGTGCCGCAGCTATTATGAAACAACCCAAGGGACTGTGACGGTAAACTTTGCACCGGTGGAAGAAGGACGGCTGCTTTATCCCGACCTGATTAAAGTGACGGTGGCCTTGGACAATGGCAGCATCCTGGGTTTTGAAAGCCGAGGGTATGTGATGAACCACCGGGTACGGCAATTCACCCCTTCCGCCCTGTCCATTGAGGAAGCCGAAACCCTTCTCTCCCCTCTGCTCACCGTCAAACGCCGGGGCCAGGCCATCATCCCTTCGGCGGGAGCCAAGGAGATGGATTGCTACGAATTTCTCTGCTCTACCCCCGATGGGGCAGAGTGTCTGGTCTATCTCAACACCCAGACAGGGGAAGAGGAAAACATCCTGCTGCTTCTCACCGGAGAAAACGGCGTCCTCACTGCCTGATTCTTTCCCTGCCGCTATGCAAACAGAGTGTTAAACTCCCGGGCCGCCGCCACAGCCTGCCCGAGAGCCTCCTCATCCTCTCCGGCAGGAAGGTGGTCGGTGCCGATGCTGGCCACCTGACGGATCTCCCCGGCCCCCATCTCCCGAAGGATGATCCGGGATGTGCGAAAAGCACAGGAAGGATCTTTGGTGCTGCCGCCTCCTGTGAGCAGCACCAGTCCGCCTTTGGTCTGTTCCCATCCGCTTCCTTGGTTTCGCCGGGCCATATACAGAGCCTGGAACCGGCTGCACAGAGAAAGCAGCGGACCGGTGAGGGTAGAAAAATAAAGAGGAGAGGCCAACACCAGCACCTGGGCCTTTTCCACCTTCTCGTAAATCTCCTGCATTCCGTCGTTTATGACACATCCTCCGCCTCCGGCGCAGCGGCGGCAGTCCACACAGGGGGACAGAGTCGATCTATAAGCGTCGATCTGTTCCACCTGTCCCTGGATTTCCCGGCAAAAGGCCTGTATCAATGCGCTGGTGTCCCCTGCTCTCCGGGGAGAACCGTTGAAAATCAATGTATACACCCTGCATCCGTCCTCTCTCGCCCGCAGGCGTCTGTTTGCTTTTCAGTATACCAGCCTCTTCCCCTTCCCGCAATTCTCTTCCCCTCTGGTCAATCTGCTTTTTTTCCTCCATCTTTCTTCTTCCAGGCACATCAAAGTGACAAAAGTCCATGGAATATCTGGGAAAAAAAGCAAAATCCCTTGACGGGCACTTTAGCCTACTATATAATTTATAAAATGAACAAAGGCGTTCATTAAAGGGGAAAAGAAGAGTGCTTTTGTCCTTTAATGGACGCCTGCTTTTTGCAGCCAGATCATTTCGGAATATCGGGAGGAAACTGTTATGCTTACTGCGATCACCGGCATCAACTGGGGCGATGAGGGCAAGGGCCGCATGGTGGACCTTTTGTCGGAAAACTATGATATCGTCGTCCGCTATCAGGGGGGCAACAACGCCGGCCACACCGTGGTCAATCCCCTGGGCAAATTCATTCTGAACCTGCTGCCTTCGGGCATCCTGCGGCCGGAAGTGGTCAATGTGATGGGCAACGGCATGGTCATCGACCTGGAGCATCTGATGGGCGAAATCAAAAATCTCCAGGACGCCGGGGTGCCTGTCTCCCCCAAAAACCTGAAGATCAGCGACAAGGCTGTCATCTGCCTGCCTTATCACAAAATGCTGGACAACCTGGAAGAGGACCGGCTGGGCGACGCCAAGTTCGGCTCCACCCGCCGGGGCATTGCTCCGGTCTATGGGGACAAGTACATGAAGCGGGCGCTGCGCATGGGCGATCTGCTCCATCCCGCCGCCATGGAAAAGCGGCTGGCAAGCGCTGTGGAATGGAAAAACCTGCTGGTGGAAGGGGGCTATCACGCCGAACCCATCACCGTGGAGAGCGTGATGAATTGGCTGCGCACCTACGGCGATCCTCTGAAGGAATTCGTCTGCGACACCAGCGTCTATCTGGATCAGGCGGAAAAGGCCGGCAAGAAGATTCTGTTTGAGGCTCAGCTGGGCGCTTTGCGGGACATCGACTTCGGCATCTATCCCTACACCTCTTCTTCTTCCACCATCGCCGCCTACGCCCCCATCGGCGCAGGCATCCCCAACCACAAGCTGAGCAAGAGCATCGGCATTATGAAGGCCTATTCCTCCTGTGTGGGCGAAGGCCCCTTCACAGTGGAGCTGTTCGGCGAAGAAGCTGACCGCCTGCGGGAAGCCGGCGGCGAATACGGCGCTGCCACAGGCCGTCCCCGTCGGGTAGGTCCCTTTGACTGCGTGGCCTCCCGCTATGGCGTGCGGATGCAGGGCGCCGACGAGATCGCCCTGACCAAGCTGGATGTGCTGTCCTATCTGGACAAGATTCCCGTGTGCGTGGGCTATCAGGTGGGTGACAAGCGCACCGACAACTTCCCCACCGGCGAGGATTTGGAAAACGCCAAGCCCATCTATGACTACCTGCCTGGCTGGAAGTGCGACATTTCCCGCTGCCGCCGTGTGCAGGATCTGCCCAAGGCTGCCCTGGATTATATCCACTATCTGGAGAAGGCTGTGGGCTGCCGGATCACCTATGTTTCCGTAGGGGCCGAGCGGGATCAGTACCTGGTTATGTAAAAATGCGGCTTTGCCGCCTGCCCGATTCGGGCCCCGGAACATTCTGCCGGGGCCCGGCTCCTGTCCGGCCCTTTTCCCAAAGGGCCGGCTTTTCAAAGAGTCTGTTTATTCCAAATGATGGAGGATCACCAATGCTGGGAGAGAAATTACACGAAGAATGCGGCGTATTCGGGGTGCACATCAACACCCAGGAAGCCGCCGGCATCACTTACAACGCCCTGTCGGCTTTGCAGCACCGGGGCCAGGAAGGGGCCGGCATCGCCGTGCTTTCCAAAAACGCCATTTTGTGCCACAAAGATGTGGGGCTTGTCAGCGAAGTATTCAACGGCGACACTTTGAAGAAGCTGCCCGCCTCCGGCATCGGCATCGGTCATGTGCGCTATTCCACCACCGGCGGCAATATCTGCGCCAATGTACAGCCGGTGGTCACCGAATTCCTTCGGGGACGCATCGCCATCGCCCACAACGGCAACATCGTCAACGCCGGTGAACTGAAAGAGCTCCTCTCCCAGTACGGCTGCGCCTTTTCCGCCACCTCGGACAGCGAGGTCATTTCGGCTTTGATCGCCTATGAGATCATCCGCAATGGCAACCTCCAGGTGGCCGTGACCGCAGCGGCCCGTCAGCTGCGAGGAGCTTTTTCTTTGATTGTCCTCTCTTCGGACGGCACCATGATCGCCGTGCGGGACGGCTGGGGCTTCCGCCCCTTGTGCCTGGGTGAAAACGACCATGGCCACGCCATCGCCTCGGAAAGCTGTGCCTTGGACAGCGCCGGTTTCCGCTTCATCCGAGACATCGAACCGGGTGAAATGGTGATCATCGACCCCAACGGCAACCTGACGGCCTGCGAGATCCTGGAAAAGGATAACAAAGGCCTGTGCATTTTTGAATATGTGTATTTTGCCCGCCCCGACTCGGTGATCGACGGCCTGAGTGTTTACGAAGCCCGGTACAACATGGGCATCCAGCTGGCTCGGGAATATCCGGTGGAGGCCGATCTGGTATGCGGCGTGCCTGACAGCGGTCTGGAAGCCGCCATGGGCTATTCTCAGGAAAGCGGCCTACCCTATATCCCCTGCTTTGTGAAAAACCGGTATATCGGCCGCAGCTTCATCTTCCCCTCCCAGTCCCAGCGGGATGCCGCCGTGCGGCTGAAGCTCAACCCGGTGCGGACCAATCTGGAAGGCAAACGCATCGTGCTGGTGGACGATTCCATCGTCCGGGGCACCACCAGCGCCAAAATCGTGCGGATGCTCAAGCAGGCCGGGGCCAAAGAGGTGCATATGCGCATTTCCGCCCCGCCCTTCACCCATTCCTGCCATTTCGGCACCGACATCGACAGCGAAGAAAACCTGATTGCCAACAAAATGTCCATCCCGGAGATCTGCCAGCACATCGGCGCCGACAGCCTGGGCTATATCAGCATCAAGGGCCTGAAAGAGGCCTGCCACACCAGCCGGGCCCGCTTCTGCACTGGCTGCTTCTCCGGCGAATATCCCATTGATGTGGGACAGGATCATCATAAAAACCAATTTGAATAATCGGAAAAGGAGGGAATTTATATGGATCAAAAAGCCTATCTGGTTCTCCAGGACGGCACGGTGATGGAGGGCAAGGCCTTCGGCGCCGTGGGCAGCACCTGCGGCGAAACCGTTTTCACCACCGGCATGACCGGCTATCTGGAGACTCTCACCGATCCCAGCTATTACGGACAGATCGTGGTGCAGACCTTTCCCCTGGTGGGAAATTATGGGGTGATTCCCCCGGATTTTGAAAGCAGCAAGGTGCAGGTCAAAGGCTATATTGTGCGGGAATGGTGCCGCGAGCCCTCCAACTTCCGCTGCCAGGGCGATTTGGATGCCTTTTTGCAGAAAAGCGGTATTCCCGGCATTTACGGCATCGACACCCGCCGGCTGACCAAACTGATCCGCCGCCAGGGCGTGATGAACGGCAAGATCACCCAGGATATCTCCGACCTTCCCGGTATTCTGGAGGAGCTGCGGGGATATACCATCCAGAATGCGGTGGAAAGCGTCACCTGTCAAAGCCCCCGCACCGATGCCCCGGAAGAGCCCCGGTTCCGGGTGGTGCTCATGGACTTCGGCGCCAAGGAAAACATCCGCCGCAGCCTGGTCAAGAGAGGCTGCGAGGTTCTCACCCTCCCTGCCCACACCCCGGCAGAGGAAGTGCTTTCCTATTCCCCCGACGGCATCATGCTCTCCAACGGCCCTGGCGACCCGGCGGAAAACACCCAGATCATCCATGAGATCGGCAAACTCTATCAATCGGGCGTGCCCATTTTCGGCATCTGCCTGGGGCATCAGCTGCTGGCCCTGTCCCAGGGCGGCAAAACTGTCAAGCTGAAATACGGCCACCGGGGTGCAAACCAGCCGGTGCGGGACATTTCCACCGGCCGGGTCTATATCACCAGCCAGAACCACGGCTATGCTGTGGACAGCGACGCTCTGCCCTCTCATGCTCAGGTGAGCATGGTCAATGCCAACGACGGCACCTGCGAAGGCATCGTCTATGAAAACGCCCCGGTGTTCACCGTCCAGTTCCATCCGGAAGCCTGCGGCGGCCCTCTGGATACCCAATTTCTCTTTGACCAATTTATCAAACGGATGGAGGAGATGCGATAATGCCCAGAAATCCCGATATCAAAAAAGTGCTGGTCATCGGCTCGGGCCCCATTGTCATCGGTCAGGCCGCCGAGTTTGACTACGCCGGCACCCAGGCCTGCCGGGCCTTGAAGGAAGAAGGGCTGGAGGTCATGCTCATCAACTCCAACCCGGCCACCATTATGACCGACGGCGTCATGGCCGACGAGATCTACATCGAACCACTGACCCTGGACACCGTCAAACGGATCATCGAAAAGGAAAAGCCCGACAGCCTGCTGTCCACCCTGGGCGGACAGACCGGCCTGAACCTGTCCATGGAACTGGCCAAAGACGGCTTCCTGGCGGCCCACAATGTGAAACTACTGGGGGCCAATCCGGAGACCATTGACAAGGCCGAAGACCGGCAGGTGTTCAAAGACACCATGGAGAGCATCGGCCAACCGGTGATCCCCTCCAAGGTGGTCACCGATCTGACAGGCGCTTTGTCTTTTGCCAAGGAAATTGGCTATCCTGTCATCGTCCGTCCCGCCTTTACCCTGGGCGGCAGCGGCGGCGGTATCGCCCAGAACGAAGAGGAACTGCGGCATATCGCCGCCACCGGTCTGCGTCTGTCCCCCATCACCCAGGTGCTCATTGAAAAGTGCATCTCCGGGTGGAAAGAAATCGAGTTTGAAGTGATGCGGGACAGCAAGGGCAATGTAATCACCGTCTGCTCCATGGAAAACTTCGATCCGGTGGGCGTTCACACCGGCGACAGCATCGTCATCGCCCCGGCGGTAACCCTTTCCGATAAAGAGTACCAGATGCTCCGTTCGGCGGCCCTCAACATCATCACCGCCATGGGCATCGAAGGCGGCTGCAACTGCCAGTTCGCTCTCAACCCGGACAGCTTTGAATACGCCGTCATCGAGGTCAATCCCCGTGTATCCCGCTCCTCCGCCCTGGCCTCCAAGGCCACCGGCTATCCCATCGCCAAAGTGGCCGCCCTCATCGCCATCGGCTACACCCTGGACGAGATCACAAACGCCGTCACCGGCAAGACCTGTGCCTGCTTTGAGCCCACACTGGACTATGTGGCCGTCAAGCTACCCAAATGGCCCTTTGACAAGTTTGTCTATGCCAAGCGTCTGCTGGGTACCCAGATGAAGGCCACCGGCGAAGTGATGGCCATTGCCCAGAACTTCGAAAGCGCTATCCACAAGGCGGTGCGGGGTGCAGAGATCGGCCTTTCCAGCCTGACCCTGCCCAAGCTGCAAAAACTCACCGATGACGAGCTGCGGGCCCAGATCAATGTGTGTGACGACGAGCGTCTGTTTGTCATCTATGAAGCCCTGAAGCGGGATTTCGCTCCTCAGGAAATCCACGACATTACCAAAATCGACCTGTGGTTTTTGCATAAACTCCAGAACATCGCCCGGTACGAAAACACCATCTGCGGCACTTCTCTCACAGAGGAACAGTACCGGGAAGGCAAGCTCCTGGGCTTCCCAGACAAGGTACTGGAAAGCATCTCCGGCTCCAAACTGCCCTGCCACCTGTCGGCCTCCTTCAAGATGGTAGACACCTGCGGCGCCGAGTTTGACGCCGAGACCCCCTACTTCTATTCCTGCTACGATGAGGAAAACGAAGCGGCGGAGTTCATTGAGGAGCACCAGAGCGGCAAGGAGACGGTGATCGTCTTCGGCTCCGGCCCCATCCGCATCGGCCAGGGCATCGAGTTTGACTATGCTTCGGTCCACTGTGTCCGCTCCCTGAAAAAAGCCGGTTACGATGTGGTCATCGTCAACAACAACCCGGAAACGGTGTCCACCGACTTTGACACCGGCGACCGGCTGTATTTTGAACCCCTCACCCCGGAAGATGTGATGAACATCATCAAAACCGAAAAGCCGGTGGGTGTTGTGGTGGCCTTCGGCGGCCAGACCGCCATCAAGCTGACTAACTTCCTGGAGAGCCAGGGCGTGCGCATCCTGGGCACCCCGGCGGACAGCATCGATATGGCTGAAGACCGGGAGCGGTTTGACGCATTGCTGGAAAACCTCCACATCAGCCGTCCCAAGGGTCTGACAGTGATGACAAAGGACGAAGCCCTGAACGCCGCCCG